>NZ_CATKQA010000034.1:0-604 GCF_949767575.1 Pseudomonas sp. IT-P2
CGACTTGCCAAAAGGCGTGGACGACAGCAACGCCGGCACCGCTTCGGAAACCAACCTCACGTTGAGCGGTAACGTCCTGACCAACGACGTGCAGGGCGCCGACCGCGTGCCTGTCGGCGACAACGCCGGCCCGATCACGGCGGGCACTTTCACCGGGACTTACGGGACATTGGTGCTGAACGCCAACGGCACTTACACCTACACCCTCAACACCAGCGATGCCGATTTCAAAGCGCTGCACGGCGGCGGCAACGGCACTGAAACCTTCACCTACACCATCACTGATGCCGACGGCGATACCAGCACCGCCAACCTGGTGCTGAACATCCACAACAACGACGATCAGGTGTACC
This sequence comes from Pseudomonas sp. IT-P2, assembly GCF_949767575.1. NCBI lineage: Bacteria > Pseudomonadati > Pseudomonadota > Gammaproteobacteria > Pseudomonadales > Pseudomonadaceae > Pseudomonas > Pseudomonas sp. IT-P2. Next base: position 354 of record NZ_CATKQA010000034.1, read on the forward strand.
TCAATGGCCTCGACGTCAACGGTGGCGAGCTGACTGTCTACGAGAAAAACCTTAGCGACGGCACCAGCCCCGATGCTCCAGCCCTGACCCAAAGCGGCACCTTCACCATCACCGCGCTGGACGGCGTCACCACGCTGACCATCGGCGGCATTGCCGTAGTCACCAATGGCGTGGCAGCAGGCTTCCCGCAATCCATCGTCACTCCGTTGGGCAGCACCCTGACCATCACCGGTTTCAACGCCGCCACCGGT
>NZ_CATKQA010000035.1:0-541 GCF_949767575.1 Pseudomonas sp. IT-P2
CGGATGCGGTTATAGAGTATTTCGAGCGGGGGCGTGGACGTCCCTAAATTGCTGCTTCCACGCCTGATCGTGTAGTACAGCTTGTTGACCCGGTCCGGATGTAGTCGACCCTTGGGAATACGCAGCGTGGTGCGTGCGTTCGGATCGACAATGGTTTCGCTGTCCAGTGCTGCCGGTTCCCCCTCAAGCCAAAGCTCCATGATGTCTCCGGGATTCATGGTGCCCGTCGGCGGCGGATCGACGAGAACGACAGCGCCTTCACCATCGGTGACCAGATCATAGGCGACCAGGGGCACTCCGATATGCGCACCTTCTACGGGCGTGGTGTGGCCATTGACGATTGGCGGATAGAGGACGAGAACGGTGTTGTCCGGTGGGGTTGAAGTGGTCACGGATGAGGCTCCTGCGCGGTGGGAACGGGCAGGAGCTATCAGAGCGCTAAACGATGAATTTCGCACCTGACAGATCTGACAGGTGACGGCGGTTTTGCGACGAGTGGTCGTGTACTGTATGAAAAAACCGCCGTCCCGGTTGATTCGGA
>NZ_CATKQA010000036.1:0-413 GCF_949767575.1 Pseudomonas sp. IT-P2
TTTGGCGGCGGCGCCGGTCAGGGTCACGCTGGTTTCGGTAGTGACGCCGCCGTTGACGATTTCCACATTGCTCGGCAAGCCCTTGACCGAAGTGATGGTCGGCGCCGTGGCGGGGGTCACGGTGAAGGTCCGCGCTGCCGAGGTCGCACCCGGCGCATACAACGCCTTGGCGGTGAAGCTCTGGGGCGCAGTCGTCAGGCCGGTCACCGTCAGAGTCCAGATACCGGTCGTTGGATCGGCAACGGGCTGACCTTTGGAGACGGTACCCAGCAGCACATCGACCTTCTGGCCTTTGGCGGCGGCGCCGGTCAGGGTCACGCTGGTTTCGGTGGTGACGCCGCCGTTGACGATTTCCACATTGCTTGGCGAGCCCTTGACCGAAGTGATGGTCGGCGCCGTGGCGGGGGTCACGG
>NZ_CATKQA010000037.1:0-373 GCF_949767575.1 Pseudomonas sp. IT-P2
TCCACCACGTCTTCAAAAAACTTGGCTTTCTGATTCGCCAGCGCCAACTGCTCCTCAAGCTCTTTGATTCTCTGCTCGGGAGTTAAGGGCAAAGTGGGCTCGTCCATCGGTCGGTTCCTTTGGGAACGAATGGAGGCGCCTTGGCTCCAGTCTTGCCGACCATGCTTGCGTAACCAAACCAACACCGTCGACCGACCCTGAATTCCGTAGCGCCGTTGAGCCTCTTTATAACTCAACTCGCCTTTTTCGACTTGGTCGACAACCGACAATTTAAAAGTCAGCGTGTAATCGCGTTGACTGCGTTTTGCGCCCGAATCCATTGCACCCTCCTGATAAGAAGCCAGAAGGTGTAAACCTTATTCAGGACGAGACA
>NZ_CATKQA010000038.1:0-317 GCF_949767575.1 Pseudomonas sp. IT-P2
GCTTGCGCCAAGTCTGTCGGCCGGTGGAGCAAGAGCTCTGTCTTCAAGATGCCGTTGACCCGCTCTGCCAGGGCGTTTTGGTAGCAGTCGTAGCCATCAGTCATTGAGCACGTGATGCCATGCTTGGCATGGAGCTTTTGATAAAGCGCCGAGCAGTACTGCACACCTCGATCTGAGTGATGAACCAGTTTCTGGCATGTTCGACGCGTCTTCAAAGCCATGCGCAAGGCTTGAGCCACCGAGTCGGCATGTAAGCTGCCATGCACGTGATAGCCGACTATTTTTCTCGAGAAGGCATCCGTCACCAGACTCAAATA
>NZ_CATKQA010000039.1:0-299 GCF_949767575.1 Pseudomonas sp. IT-P2
ATCGAGCAAGATCAGAAACTCATCCAGTTTGTGCAGACAATCCGAGTACGCCAACCCTGCATTGGCGCCCGCAAATTGCACTCGTTGATGCACGCGGAGCGTGAGAAACAGGAGCTGCATGTCGGCCGCGATCGGTTATTGGCGGTCTTGCGTGATTACCGCCAACTGGTCCGCAGGAAGCGGGCTTATCACAAAACGACCGACAGTCATCATCACTTCCGCTGCCATCCCAATCTGCTCAAACCAGGCCCGTCGCAAGTTGTCGCTACCGGTCCGGAACAGGTCTGGGTGGCCGATAT
>NZ_CATKQA010000040.1:0-271 GCF_949767575.1 Pseudomonas sp. IT-P2
CCACTTTCACTGGTGGTGATCAGGCTAAGGTAAAATTTGTGAGTTCTCTTAGTTGAGAAATTCGAATTTTCGGCGAATGTCGTCTTCACAGTATAACCAGATTGCTTGGGGTTATATGGTCAAGTGAAGAAGCGCATACGGTGGATGCCTTGGCAGTCAGAGGCGATGAAAGACGTGGTAGCCTGCGAAAAGCTTCGGGGAGTCGGCAAACAGACTTTGATCCGGAGATGTCTGAATGGGGGAACCCAGCCATCACAAGATGGTTATCTTG
>NZ_CATKQA010000041.1:0-215 GCF_949767575.1 Pseudomonas sp. IT-P2
GGTCGTCACACTCCGTTCTTCAAAGGCTACCGTCCACAGTTCTACTTCCGTACTACTGACGTGACTGGTAACTGCGAGCTGCCAGAAGGCGTTGAAATGGTAATGCCAGGTGACAACATTCAGATGACTGTTACCCTGATCAAAACCATCGCGATGGAAGACGGTCTGCGTTTCGCAATCCGTGAAGGCGGCCGTACCGTTGGTGCTGGCGTCGT
>NZ_CATKQA010000042.1:0-208 GCF_949767575.1 Pseudomonas sp. IT-P2
AGCTATGGCCCCATAACAAAATTGGTGGGTCTGGGCAGATTCGAACTGCCGACCTCACCCTTATCAGGGGTGCGCTCTAACCAACTGAGCTACAGACCCAATTTCGAGCTTGTAACTGCTAGCTGTGAGCTATCAGCTTGGAGCTTAAAGCTGCTTCTATCGTCTTCTTCAATGAATCAAGCAATTCGTGTGGGAACTTATGGAGCAG
>NZ_CATKQA010000043.1:0-203 GCF_949767575.1 Pseudomonas sp. IT-P2
GATCAAGAACGGCGTCGGCCCGGATTTCGTCAGCGCCGAGGTGTGCGTTGCCTATCCATATTGCCGGGCGTATGACCTCATCACCCTCAAGTGCAATGGCGAACTGCTGGAGCCCAAGCCCAGGGTCAATCGGAATCAGGCGCCGCAACCGCCGAATCCCGGTGACGAAATCCCCATTACCATTTGCTTCACCATCACCCGCG
>NZ_CATKQA010000044.1:0-520253 GCF_949767575.1 Pseudomonas sp. IT-P2
AACCGACGAGGAACCGTGCATCACCAGGTGGGTGTTCGGGATGCGTTTGTGGATTTCCTTGATGCGGTCGATCGCCAGCACGTCACCGGTAGGTGGCTTGGTGAACTTGTAGGCGCCGTGGCTGGTGCCGATGGCGATGGCCAGGGCATCAACTTGAGTCTTCTTGACGAAGTCAGCGGCTTCTTCCGGGTCGGTCAGCATCTGGCTGTGATCCAGAACGCCTTCGGCGCCGATGCCGTCTTCTTCACCGGCCATGCCGGTTTCCAGCGAACCCAGGCAGCCCAGCTCGCCTTCTACCGAAACGCCGCAGGCGTGAGCCATGGCCACGGTTTGTTGGGTCACGCGGACGTTGTATTCGTAGTCGGTCGGGGTCTTGCCGTCTTCACCGAGGGAGCCGTCCATCATGACCGAGCTGAAGCCCAGCTGGATCGAGCGCTGGCAGACGTCAGGGCTGGTGCCGTGGTCCTGGTGCATGCACACCGGGATGTGCGGGAATTCTTCGATTGCCGCCAGGATCAGGTGACGCAGGAACGGGGCGCCGGCGTATTTGCGGGCACCGGCCGAAGCCTGAACGATCACCGGGGAGTCAGTCTTGTCAGCGGCTTCCATGATGGCGCGCATCTGCTCAAGGTTGTTGACGTTGAAGGCTGGAACGCCGTAGCCGAACTCGGCTGCGTGGTCCAGCATCTGGCGCATGCTGATAAGTGCCATTGTGTGTGTCTCTCCCGGTTTGGGTCGTTAATCGTGCCAGCCTGCCGGAGCGGCGGCGGCTATTCAAGTGATTGCAGATCGGGGGTTGAGGCCCGGCCTGGTGATTCGATAAAGCAAATTCTGTTTTATTCGGCTTTGCAGCCCCGGCCGATCAAATCATTGGTGGCGACCCAGTAAACCAGGCCTTCATTACCTTTGATGTGAAACGCCAGCATGTCGTCGCTGTACAGCGCGCCCGAGGCGCCCGGCTCTTCCTTCAGGCGATAGACCTGATCACCGCCGCCCAGACGCACATCGACTTTCTTGCGGGCGGCATCGGTGTAGCGCCACAGCACCTTTGCCTGGCTGTCGCAGGTCCAGGTGGTCCAGTTATCCACAGGGGCGGACGACTGGAACGGGTTCCACTGCGCGCAACCACCCAACAATCCCAGCGCCGCAACGGCGATCAAGCCTTTCATCCGTGTTCCTCGACCGGCAGCGCACGCCGCCGGCCCTGAGTTAAAGAGTCAGACCGGTCAAGGACAACCATGTTCCTTGGCCGGGGTTTGCGTCTCGTATTTGTCCAGACCGTCCGGGCCCGAGCGCTTGTTCAGCACCGGGTTGGTTTCGGCCTGCCAGTCGGCCTGGTAGCAGCCTTTCTGGGCCTCGCCCGGTGCCGGTGTCGGCTCGGCCTTCGGGTTACTCCCGCAGGCCGCCAGCGTACCGGTCAGCAGCAACAGCGCTAACGACTTGACCATCTGAACACTCCTTTGCCTGGCCAATCGGGCGGCCTCAGGCCTTGGCCCGGCTTTCCAGGACTTCAACGGCCGGCAGCACCTTGCCTTCGACGAATTCGAGGAACGCGCCACCGCCGGTGGAAATGTAGGAGATCTTTTCAGCCACGCCATATTTATCGATGGCCGCCAGGGTGTCGCCACCGCCGGCAATCGAGAACGCCGCGCTTTCGGCGATGGCTTCGGCCAGCACTTTGGTGCCGTTGCCGAACTGGTCGAATTCGAACACGCCGACCGGGCCGTTCCACAGGATGGTTTTCGACGACTTCAGCAGTTCGGCGAAGTTGGCCGCGGTTTGCGGGCCGATGTCGAGGATCATGTCGTCGGCAGCCACGTCAGCGATCAGCTTCACGGTCGCTTCAGCGCTTTCGGCAAATTCCTTGGCAACCACCACGTCGACCGGCAGCGGCACGCTGACTTTGGCGGCGATGGCGCGCGCGGTGTCCAGCAGGTCCGGCTCGTACAGCGACTTGCCGACCGGGTGACCGGCCGCAGCGAGGAAGGTGTTGGCGATGCCGCCGCCGACGATCAGTTGATCGCAGATCTGGCTCAGGCTGTTCAGCACGTCGAGTTTGGTCGAGACCTTGGAACCGGCAACGATGGCCGCCATCGGCTTGGCCGGGGCGCCCAGGGCTTTGCCCAGTGCATCGAGTTCAGCGGCGAGCAGCGGGCCGGCAGCGGCGACTTTGGCGAACTTGGCGACGCCGTGGGTCGAGCCTTCGGCGCGGTGAGCGGTGCCGAAAGCGTCCATCACGAACACGTCGCACAGGGCGGCATATTGCTGGGCCAGTTCGTCGGCGTTCTTTTTCTCGCCGTTGTTGAAGCGCACGTTTTCGAACAGCACGATGTCGCCGGCCTTGACGTCAACGCCGCCCAGGTAATCAGCCACCAGCGGCACTTCGCGGCCCAGAGCCTTGCTCAGGTAATCGGCGACAGGCTTGAGGCTGTTCTCGGCAGAGAATTCGCCTTCGGTCGGACGACCCAGGTGCGAGCAGACCATCACGGCCGCGCCTTTTTCCAGGGCCAGCTTGATGGTCGGCAGCGAAGCCAGGATACGCGCATCGCTGGTGACAACACCGTCCTTGACTGGGACGTTGAGGTCTTCGCGGATCAATACGCGCTTACCTTGCAGATCGAGGTCGGACATCTTCAACACGGTCATGGGTCGCACTTCCTACGGTTTTTTTGAAGTCGCTGTTTGCAGATAGTGTTCTGCAACATCCAGCATTCGGTTGGCAAAACCCCACTCGTTGTCGAACCAGGCCAGGATGTTCACCAGCCGAGGGCCGGAAACGCGGGTCTGACTGGCATCGACGATGGCCGAATGTGGGTCATGGTTGAAATCACAACTGGCGTGAGGCAATTCGGTGTAGGCCAGCAGACCTTTGAGCGGGCCGCTGGTGGCGGCGTCGCGCAGGATCCGGTTGACCTCGCCGGCGTCGGTGTCGCTCGCGGTCTGCATCGTGATGTCGAGGCAGGACACGTTGACCGTCGGCACGCGTACGGCTTTGGCCTGAATTCGCCCGGCAAGTTCCGGCAGCAGGCGCTCGATACCACGCGCCAGACCGGTGGACACCGGGATCACCGACTGGAACGCAGAACGGGTGCGGCGCAGGTCTTCGTGGTGATAGGCGTCGATCACCGGCTGATCGTTCATCGCCGAGTGAATCGTGGTGATCGACACGTAATCCAGGCCGACCGCCTGATCCAGCAGACGCAACAGCGGCACGCCGCAGTTGGTGGTGCAGGAGGCGTTGGACACCAGCAGTTCGTCGCCGGTCAGGCAATCCTGATTGACGCCGTAGACGATGGTGGCGTCGACATCCGCCTCGCTGGCCATTGGCTGCGAAAACAGTACACGCGGCGCGCCGGCGTCGAGGAAACGCTGGCCATCTGCGCGGGTGTGCCAGGCGCCGGAGCATTCGAGCACCAGATCGACGCCCAGCGATGCCCAATCGATGCCTTCGGGGGTGGCACTGCGCAGGACCTTCACGCAGTCGCCATTAATATGCAGACAATCGCCGTCGACCTTCACTTCGCCGGGGAACCGGCCGTGGGTGGAGTCGAAGCGTGTCAGGTATTCGATGCTGGCCATGTCGGCCAGATCGTTGATCGCGACAATCTCGAACCCGGCCTTCTCGCCTCGCTCGAACAACGCACGCAAGACGCAACGACCAATGCGGCCGTAGCCGTTGAGTGCAACTTTGTAGGGACGCGGTTGAGGCATGGGGTTCTCGATTACCGTGGTGAAACCGTCAGTGTTGCGGTGCTTCAACTACCGCTATCGCGAGCAGGCTCGCTCCCACAGGAAAATGCATTCCAATGTGGGAGCGAGCCTGCTCCGGGCGGCGTTCCGACGATGGACCGCAGTCCAGACGACAAAACTTCTGGATCAGTCTTCCAGCAGCTCTTCAGCCTGACCCAGGATGTTTTCCAGGGTGAAGCCGAACTCTTCGAACAGTGCCGAAGCCGGAGCCGATTCGCCGTAGGTGGTCATGCCGATCACGCGACCTTCCAGACCCACGTACTTGAACCAGAAGTCGGCATGGGCCGCTTCGATCGCAATACGTGCGCTGACCTGCAACGGCAGGACCGATTGCTTGTAGCTGGCGTCCTGAGCGTCGAACGCGCTGGTGCATGGCATGGAAACCACGCGAACCTTGCGGCCCTGCTCGGTGAGTTTGTCGTAGGCCTGAACGGCCAGACCAACTTCCGAACCGGTGGCGATCAGAATCAGCTCAGGCTCGCCTGCGCAGTCCTTCAGCACGTAGCCACCACGGCGGATGTCGGCGATCTGGCCGGCATCACGGGTCTGGTGCTGCAGGTTCTGACGCGAGAAGATCAGCGCCGACGGGCCGTCCTTGCGCTCCAGCGCGTTTTTCCAGGCCACTGCCGATTCAACGGCATCGGCTGGACGCCAGGTGTCGAGGTTCGGCGTGCTGCGCAGACTGGTCAGTTGCTCGATCGGCTGGTGCGTCGGGCCGTCTTCGCCCAGACCGATGGAGTCGTGGGTGTAGACGTGGATCACGCGCTGCTTCATCAGGGCGGACATGCGCACTGCGTTGCGGGCGTACTCCATGAACATCAGGAAGGTCGCGCCGTAAGGCACCAGACCGCCGTGCAGGGCAACGCCGTTCATGATCGCGGTCATGCCGAATTCGCGCACGCCGTAGTACATGTAGTTGCCGCTGGCGTCTTCGGCGCTGACGCCTTTGCAGCCTTTCCACAGGGTCAGGTTGGAACCGGCCAGGTCAGCCGAACCGCCCAGCACTTCCGGCAGCAGCGGACCGAACGCGTTCAGGGCGTTCTGGCTGGCCTTACGGCTGGCGATGGTTTCGCCTTTGGCCGCAACGTCGGCGATGTAGGCGTCAGCCTTCTCGGAGAAGTCAGCCGGCAGCTCGCCGCTCAGGCGACGGATCAATTCGTTGGCTTCGGTCGGGAACGCGGCGGAGTAAGCAGCGAAACGCTGGTCCCACTCGGCTTCGGCGGCACGGCCTTTTTCCTTGGCATTCCACTCGGCATAGATGTCGGCCGGGATTTCGAACGGGCCGTGGTTCCAGTTCAGCGCCTGACGGGTCAGGGCGATTTCCGCGTCACCCAGCGGGGCGCCGTGGCAATCTTCCTTGCCTTGCTTGTTCGGCGAACCAAAACCGATGGTGGTCTTGCAGCAGATCAGGGTCGGCAGCGGGCTCTTGCGAGCGGTCTCGATGGCGGTCTTGATCTCTTCCGGGTCATGACCGTCAACGTTGCGGATCACTTGCCAGTTGTACGATTCGAAACGCTTCGGCGTGTCGTCGGTGAACCAGCCCTCGACTTCGCCGTCGATGGAAATGCCGTTGTCATCGTAGAAGGCGATCAGCTTGCCCAGGCCCAGAGTGCCGGCCAGGGAAGCGACTTCGTGGGAAATGCCTTCCATCATGCAGCCATCACCCAGGAACACGTAGGTGTGGTGGTCGACGATGTTGTGGCCGGGACGGTTGAACTGCGCGCCCAGTACTTTTTCTGCCAGGGCGAAGCCCACAGCGTTGGCCAGACCCTGACCCAGCGGGCCGGTGGTGGTTTCAACGCCCGGGGTGTAACCGAATTCCGGGTGGCCCGGGGTACGACTGTGCAGTTGACGGAATTGCTTCAGGTCGTCGATCGACAGGTCGTAGCCGGTCAGGTGCAGCAGCGAGTAGATCAACATCGAGCCGTGGCCGTTGGACAGCACAAAGCGGTCACGGTCGGCGAACGATGGATTGCTCGGGTTGTGCTTGAGGTAGTCGCGCCAAAGCACTTCGGCGATATCTGCCATACCCATAGGGGCACCGGGATGGCCGCTGTTGGCTTTTTGCACGGCATCCATGCTGAGGGCACGAATGGCGTTGGCACGCTCACGACGGCTAGGCATCGCTGATCTCCTGGGTGTGAATAGATTGAAACGGAAAAAAGGAGGGCATTTTCCCTCACCCGAGCGCCTCGGGGCAATGACAGATAGTCATCCGGAGGCGTTTTTCCATTGGATAACATCGGTTTCGGTTGGTGAAACCTTTCCGCTGTTCGTTTGTAGAGTTGATCGGGCAGTGAGAAGTGCAATCGAATGCGCCATCCATCGAGCAATATCAAAACTTTTTGATATAGACCTTGCGATGCTTCCGGGCCGTCACTAGACTGCCAGCCCTATGAACTTACGCGTGCCTTCCATTCGCCATGACGATTGCGACGAGCTGGCGGCCCTGTGCAAGGCCGGCGGCGATCCGCTGCGGCTGAATGTATTGCGTGCCCTGGCCAACGACTCGTTCGGCGTACTGGAACTGGCGCAGATTTTCGGTATCGGCCAGTCCGGCATGAGCCATCACCTTAAAGTGCTGGCGCAGGCGGATCTGGTGGCGACTCGCCGCGAAGGCAATGCGGTGTTCTATCGCCGCGCCCTGCCCCACACCGAGTTGCTGGGAGGCAAGTTGCACGCTGCATTGTTAGAAGAAGTCGACAATCTGGCGCTGCCGGCCGACGTGGAAACCCGGATCGCACTGGTTCACGGGCAACGCGCGGCCAACAGCCAGGACTTTTTCGCAAGGGTTGCAGAGAAATTCCGCGCCCAGCAGGATTTGATTGCCGGCCTGCCGCAGTACCGTGAAAGCGTGCTGGCCCTGCTCGACAAACTGAATTTCGATGGCGCAGCCACGGCCATTGAAGTCGGCCCCGGCGATGGTGCATTCCTGCCGGAACTGGCGCGTCGCTTCGACACCGTAACCGCACTGGACAACAGCGCGGCGATGCTCGAACTGGCTCGCCAGGTATGTGAACGTGAACAGCTGGCTAACGTCAGCCTGCAATTGGCCGATGCATTGAATGGCGTGAGCCTTCAGGCCGATTGCGTGGTGTTGAACATGGTGTTGCACCATTTCGCCGCGCCGGCCGAAGCGCTCAAGCACATGGCCAGCCTGCTGCAACCGGGCGGTAGCCTGCTCGTGACAGAGTTATGTAGCCACAACCAGAGTTGGGCCAGGGAGGCCTGCGGTGATCTGTGGTTGGGGTTTGAACAGGACGATCTGGCCCGTTGGGCCACCGCTGCGGGACTCGTTCCCGGGGAAAGCCTCTATGTAGGCTTACGTAATGGTTTCCAGATCCAGGTCCGCCATTTTCAGCGACCGGCTGGCGACACTCACCATCGGTAAATTCAGGAAAACATCGAGATGAGCGAATACTCCCTCTTCACCTCCGAGTCCGTGTCTGAAGGACATCCGGACAAAATCGCCGACCAGATTTCCGATGCAGTGCTGGACGCCATCATTGCCCAGGACAAGCACGCACGCGTTGCGGTGGAAACCCTGGTCAAGACTGGCGTGGCCATCGTTGCCGGTGAAGTGACCACCAGTGCCTGGGTCGACCTGGAGCAGATCGTTCGTGACGTGATTTGCGACATCGGCTACACCAGCTCCGACGTCGGCTTCGACGGCGCGACCTGCGGCGTGATGAACATCATCGGCAAGCAGTCCCCTGACATCAACCAGGGTGTTGACCGTGCCAAGCCTGAAGATCAAGGCGCCGGCGACCAGGGCCTGATGTTCGGCTACGCCAGCAACGAAACCGACGTGCTGATGCCAGCACCGATCACCTTCTCGCACCAGCTGGTGCAGCGTCAGGCCGAAGCCCGTAAATCGGGTCTGCTGCCTTGGCTGCGTCCGGACGCCAAGTCGCAAGTGACCTGCCGTTATGAAGGCGGCAAGGTTGTCGGTATCGACGCCGTGGTTCTGTCGACCCAGCACAACCCTGAAGTGTCGTACAACGACCTGCGCGAAGGCGTGATGGAGCTGATCGTCAAGCACGTGCTGCCTGCCGAACTGCTGAGCAAGGACACCCAGTTCCACATCAACCCGACCGGCCAGTTCATCATTGGCGGCCCGGTAGGTGACTGCGGTCTGACCGGTCGCAAGATCATCGTCGACAGCTACGGCGGCATGGCCCGTCACGGCGGCGGCGCGTTCTCCGGTAAAGATCCATCCAAGGTTGACCGTTCGGCTGCCTACGCTGGCCGTTATGTTGCCAAGAACATCGTGGCGGCCGGCCTGGCCGAGCGTTGCGAGATTCAGGTTTCCTACGCGATCGGTGTAGCCCAGCCTACCTCGATCTCGCTGAACACCTTCGGCACCGGCAAGATCAGCGATGACAAGATCATCAAACTGGTCCGCGAAGTGTTCGACCTGCGTCCATACGCGATCACCACCATGCTGGACCTGCTGCACCCGATGTACCAGGAAACCGCAGCCTACGGCCACTTCGGCCGCGCTCCGCAGACCAAGACCGTTGGCGAAGACACCTTCTCGACGTTCACCTGGGAAAAAACCGACCGCGCCGACGCTCTGCGTTCCGCTGCCGGCCTGTAATTTTCCTGGCGGTACAAGAAGCCCCGCACGGTTCGCCGTGCGGGGCTTTTTCATGGCCGCGAAACAACCGGCAAAACAGCCGCCCGGCCCGCTTCAAAATCCCGGCTAGCCTTCAGGTATCTCTCTGAGCAAGGACGCTCACGATGCTTGCCACACTGCGCCTGTTTTTGTTTTTCCTGCCGTTTTTCCACCTCAACACCTTCGCTGCCGACTGCCCCGACTGGGCCGCCGCCCGGGCTTCGAGCGAAGTCGCCGCCCTGCAACAACAGATCGACCGCTGGGACGACGCCTATCATCGCGAAGGTCGTTCGGTGATCGCCGATGAGCTCTACGATCAGTCCCGCCTGCGCCTGAACCAATGGCGCCGGTGCTTCAAACTTCCCTCACCGCCCGAGCCGTTGCGCACCGCATCAGGCCCGGTTGCGCACCCGGTCGCTCACACCGGTCTGGACAAGCTTCACGACGCGGCGGACATCGCGACCTGGCTGCGCGACCGCCAAAACGTCTGGGTACAACCCAAGGTCGATGGCGTGGCGGTCACCCTGATCTATCGCAACGGCCGACTGCATCAGGCGATCAGTCGCGGGGATGGGGTTCGCGGGCAGGACTGGACGGAGTCGGCAAAAAGGATCGGAGCCATTCCACAGCGGCTGACGCAACAGCAGGATCTGTTGGTGCAAGGCGAACTCTACTGGCGCTTGAACGGCCATAAGCAGGCACGTGCCGGCAGCGCCAACGCCCGCGCCACCGTGGCCGGGCTGCTGGGGCGTAAGGATCTCGACGCGGAACACGCTGCAGGCATCGGGCTGTTTGTCTGGGACTGGCCGCAAGGGCCGAAGGACTTGCCGGAGCGAATCGCGGCGCTGACGCAGTTCGGTTTTCCCACCACGGAGCCCTACACCCAGGCCGTCGCCAGCCTGAACGAAGCGCAACACTGGCGCGATCACTGGTATCGCTCGCCACTGCCATTTGCCACGGACGGAGTGGTTCTGCGCCAAAGCCTGCGGCCACCGGCAGAGCGCTGGCAAGCTCGTCCGCCCTATTGGGCTGTCGCCTGGAAATACCCTTTTGCCCAGGCGCTGGCCGATGTGCGCAAAGTAAATTTCAAGATCGGCCGCACCGGGCGCATCACGCCGGTGCTTGAACTGTCGCCGGTGATGCTCGATGACCGGCAGATCAAACGGGTCAGTGTCAGTTCGCTCAGGCGCTGGCAGGAACTGGACATTCGCCCCGGCGATCAGGTGGCAATCAGCCTGGCCGGGCTGACGATTCCGCGCCTCGACAGCGTGGTGCTGCGCAGCACTGAACGCGTGGATCTGAACGTTCCGCTCGCCAGCGACTTTCACGCCCTGAGCTGCTGGCAACCGACGCCGGGCTGCGAAAGCCAGTTCCTCGCCCGCCTGACCTGGCTCAGCGGCAAGCAGGGACTGGCCCTGCCCCATGTCGGTCGCGGCACCTGGGAGAAACTTCTGGAAACAGGCCGCCTGAACAGCCTGCTGGATTGGTTGACCCTCGACGGGCCGGAGCTTGCTAACATTGCCGGTCTCGGCGAGCGCAGCAGTGCCCGCCTGCTGCACAGTTTTCACAGCGCCCGCCAACGGCCGTTCCTGCAGTGGCTCAAAGCCCTGGGGCTGCCACCGACCGGTCAGGCAACACTCGCCGATTCATGGCAGACGCTGGCACAACGCAACACCGAACAATGGCAGGCAGAAGCCGGAATCGGCCCGGGTCGCGCGGCGCAATTGAGCGCCTTTTTTCGTGACCCGCAGGTACTGGCCCTGAGTAAAACCTTGCAAGCCGCCGGTGTCGACGGCTTCTGAACACGCAATCCCCGGCCCACCGGGAACCCAAGTCCGCCGGAGCGCTCCAACAGCGCAGTGCTTCACCGATACGATTGCCTTTGCACATGGAGCTTTTATGAAATTTCTCGCACCGCTCGCCCTGCTGTCTTTCTGCGCAGTCCTCGCCGCCCCCGTGATGGCCGACGAAGACGCGCCGGGCCTGACCGGTTGTGCTGCCAAGAAGCAGGGCATCATCAATCAGATCGAACAGGCCAAGTCCCGCGGCAATGCCGACCAGCAGGCCGGCCTCGAAACCGCCCTGCGCGAAGTCACCGAACACTGCACCGACGCCGGCCTGAAGAAAGAGCGGGAAAACAAGGTACTCGACGCCAAGCACGAAGTGAGCAAGCGTCAGGCCGATCTGGACAAGGCCATGAAGAAGGGCGATCCGGAGAAGATCGACAAGCGCAAGAACAAGCTCGCCGAATCGCGCAAGGAATTGCAGGACGCGCTGGACGAACTCGACAAGTAAGAAAGCCGGGGATCACGGCCAAAGGCTGTGATCCCTTGAACATCAGTGGTCGCGAAACTCTTTATGGCAGGCACTGCAGGCATCTTCGACTCTCTGCACCGCCGGCCCCAGGTTACTGGCCTTGTAGGGTTGAACCTTGCTGGCGATCACCAATTCACCGGTGGCCGCTTCAAGGGTGCGGGCCATTTCCTGGAAGCGGGCCTGTTTCTGCCAGACATCGTCCTTGGCGCTGGTGTGATCTTCTTCGCGCACCTGCGGGAAATGTTTCCACGGCTCATGGGACAACGCATCGAGCTTGACCGCGCCTTCGGCGAATTTCGCTCCGTCGAACGGGATGCGCCCACGCAACATGCCACCCAGGTCTTCGCCGGTTTTGAGCATCTGCTTGAAGATCGCCTTGCGCTGGCCCAGCGGGGAATTCGGGTCGACACCGCCACAGGCGGACAAGGTCAGACAGGCCAGCAATACAACAGAAATTCTTTTAAGAGTCATGGTGGCTTCAGGTCACGGAAATCGGCGGCCAGTATCCTCGGGTCACCGCCAAACACCAATAGCCCTATTAACAATAAGGGTTGCTTGAGCGCATGGAGCACTTCTGCAACCGGCACAGGAAATTCTCCATGAACAGCCGCTTCAAGGCCTGGCGTCATCCGCTCATCGTCACCCTTCCGCTGCTGGCGATCCTCGCCGGGTGCACCGGTGGCGACAGCGCCAAGCCGAAAACCCACGCCCTGGCTACCTACTCCAGCGCCACTTGGGAAGCGTTGCCTGCGGTGTCCGACAGCGATCTGGTGGCCGGATTCAGCTCGTGGCGCAGCGCCTGCACCCGGCTCAAGGCTGACCCGGTCTGGGGCCCGACCTGTGCAGCCGCCGCCAATGTCCCGCAAAGTGCCGGCGACATCCGCGCCTTCCTCAAGCAGAACCTCGACGTGTTCGGCCTGCGCGCCGAAAACGACAATCCCAACGGCCTGATCACCGGCTACTACGAACCGGTCTATCCCGGCAGCCTGACGCAAACCGCCACCGCCAACGTGCCGGTGTATGGCGTGCCCGAAGACATGATCATTGTCTCGCTGGACAGTATTTACCCGGAACTCAAAGGCAAGCGCCTGCGCGGCCGCCTCGAAGGTCGCGTGCTCAAGCCTTACGACGATGCGGCGACCATCGAAAGCCAAGGCGTCAAGGCGCCGGTCGTGGCCTGGCTGACCGACCCGATGAACCTGCAATTCCTGCAGATTCAGGGTTCGGGGCGGATTCAGACCGAGGACGGTCGCCAGCTGCGCATCGCCTATGCCGACCAGAACGGTCACCCGTACCGACCGATCGGCCGCTGGCTGGTGGAACAGGGCGAGCTGAAAAAAGAAGAAGTCACCATGGGCGCGATCAGCAACTGGGCCAAGGCCAACCCATCGCGCATTCCGGAACTGCTGGCGAGCAATCCGAGCTACGTGTTTTTCACCCGCAACCCGGACAGCAACGAAGGGCCGCGCGGCTCGCTGAACGTGCCATTGACCGCCGGTTACAGCGCGGCGGTGGATCGCAAGGTGATTCCGCTGGGCAGCCTGTTGTGGCTGTCGACCACTCGCCCCGACGGCACGCCGCTGGTACGCCCGGTGGCTGCGCAGGACACTGGCGGCGCGATTGCCGGTGAGGTTCGCGCGGATCTGTTCTGGGGCACCGGCGATGCCGCCGGGCAACTGGCGGGCGACATGAAGCAGCAAGGGCAGATCTGGATGCTCTGGCCGAAAGGTGCGGCGTTGCCGCAAGTACCGCAGGTTGCCGACAAGCCGTAAGCACAATGCAAAAGATCGCAGGCCTCGTCAGCCTGCGATCTTTTCAGGTTCAGACCGAAACGAAGAAGAAGCTGGCAATCAGCACCATCCCGACGAACCAGACCAACGAGCGCAAAGCCGCCCAGTCCGCCAGATAGCAAATGATGTAGAGCAGGCGACTGGTGATGAACAGCACCGCCAGCACATTGACCGTCACCAGCTCTGCCGTGCCCACCAGGTGCGCGACGATCACCGCCGCCGCAAACGCCGGGGTCACTTCAAAACTGTTCAGTTGCGCCGCATGGGCACGGCGCGCCACGCCATCCACGCTGTCCAGAAAGTCCCGGGGATCATGATTGTCCCGCAGTCTGAAACCGCCCGAGGCCTTGGCCACGACGGTGCACAGATAGGGCAGAAAAATCGCGATCAACACACACCACAAAGCCACCGTCATAACACCGTCCTTCTTTCGAGTTTTAGAGTTGCCGGGCGGTCAGAACTTCATCACCAGCATACCGATCAGCACCAGCCCACAGGCTAAGAGCCGCGGCCGGCCGAAAGGTTCTTTCAGGTAACGCATGCCGAACAGCACCACCAGGATCACGCTGATTTCACGCAACGCCGCCGCTTCGGCAATCGAGCCCAACTGCATCGCCCACAGCACCAGAGCGTAGCTGAACAACACGCAGAACCCGACCGCCAGTCCCAGCTTCCATTGCTCGCGCCAGAACAGCTTGAACGCCGGACGCTTGGCCACCCACGCCAGCAGCGGGAACGGCCAGGCACTGAGCAGCGTGACCCAGACCAGGTAATCCAGCGGATGCGACCAGCGCCGCAACGCCTGACCGTCGATGTAGGTGTAGCAACCGATGCACAAGCCGATCAGCGCCACCACCGGCAGCATCGCCCACGGCAAATGTTTCCCGCCGCCGCCCTGCCAGAGCAGGCAAGCCATGCCCAGCGGGATCAACAGGATTCCGAAGATTTGCTGGGTGGTCAGCACTTCGCCGGCGAAGATCAGGGTCAGCGCCAGTACCACCAGCGGCGACAATCCGCGCATCAACGGATAGACCAGCCCCAGGTCGCCGACCCGATAGGCCTGGATCAACAGATAGCGATAGAGCAGCTCGAACGCCGCCGACGCCAGAATCCACGGCCAGATTTCCGCCGGCGGCAGGCTGATGAAAGGCATCGTCAGCGCCACGAACAACAGCGCCACGGTGTCCATGCAGGCCACCACCAGCAGCCGTTCGGCGCTGAACTTGATCAACGTGTTCCACGCTGCGTGCAACAGCGCCGCCACCAACACCAGAGCTGTCGCCAGCACGTGCCACTCCTTTGTTCTTGTTGTTGAACCTGAGCCAATTAGTCAGATTATTGATTCGCGATGTGTCAGCAGCTGTTTATACTGCAAGCGACCACGCCGCACTCAGTTGCGCACAGATAAATTCCAATAATTCCTGCCTGCCCGTTCTCGCCCGAGACCGGTCGCCGGCCTGCGTATGCCTGATCAAAGCGTCAAGACTACCGACAGAGACCTTGCGCATGCCACTCGCTTTGCTTGCACTCGCTGTTGCCGCTTTCGGCATCGGCACCACTGAATTCGTCATCATGGGCCTGCTGCCCGATGTCGCCCGCGACCTCGCGGTGAGCATTCCCCACGCTGGCCTGTTGATCACCGGCTACGCCCTGGGCGTAGTGTTCGGTGCGCCGATCCTCGCGATCGGCACCGCCAACATGCCTCGCAAGGCCACGTTGCTGGGCATGACGCTGATGTTCATCCTCGGCAACGTGCTGTGCGCACTGGCACCGAACTACGCAACGCTGATGGCGGCGCGAGTGGTCACCGCGCTGTGCCACGGCGCGTTCTTCGGCATCGGTTCGGTGGTGGCCGCCGGGCTGGTCGCACCGAACAAGCGGGCGCAGGCGATTGCCATGATGTTCACCGGCCTGACCCTGGCCAACGTTCTCGGCGTACCGCTGGGCACGGCGCTCGGCCAGTACGCCGGCTGGCGCTCGACCTTCTGGGCGGTCTCGGTGATCGGTGTGATCGCCGCCCTCGCTCAATGGCTGTGGTTGCCGAAACACATCCCGATGGACAAGGCCAACCTCGCCAGCGAGTTCAAGGTGCTGGGCAAGGTCAACGTGTTGCTGGCACTGGGCATGAGCGTGCTGGCGTCCACCAGTCTGTTCAGCGTGTTCACCTACATCGCGCCGATTCTGCAGGACATCACCGGCGTCAGCCCCCACGGCGTGACGGTGATGCTGCTGTTGTTCGGTGTCGGCCTGACCGGCGGCAGCATGCTCGGCGGACGCCTGGCCGACAGCCGTCTGTTGCCGTCGCTGGTGGGTGTTGCGCTGGCGGTGGTGGTGATTCTGGCGGCGTTCAGCCAGACCAGTCGCTCGGTGGTTCCGGCGGCGATCACGCTGGTGCTGTGGGGAATTTTCGCCTTCGCCCTGTGCCCGATCCTGCAACTGCTGATCATCGATCAGGCTCACGAGGCACCGAACCTCGGTTCGACCCTGAACCAGAGCGCGTTCAACCTCGGCAATGCCGCCGGCGCTTGGATCGGCGGGCTGGTGGTGGCCAGCGGCGCGGACCTGGCGGACCTGCCGTGGACCGGCGCGCTGGTAGGCGTGCTGACCGTGCTGACGGCGCTGTTTTTCATCTACCTGCAACGTCGGGGTGTCGCTGCGGTCAATGTGTCCGGCTGATTTTCCCGGGGGACACAATTGTGTCCCCACCCGGCGTCAGCCCATCCAACCCTTGCGTCCATGAACGGGCGCGCTGTCTTTCCATCCCCCATCCAAAGGACCCCGGATGCTTGAACTCGTCGCCGCTTTCATCTGCCTCACCACCCTCCTCACTTTCGTGAATTTCCGCTTCATCGGCCTGCCCCCGACCATCGGCGTGATGGTTACCGCACTGATGTTTTCCCTGTTGCTGCAAGGCTTGAGCCTGCTCGGTTACCCCGGTCTGGAAGAGCGCGTGCAGCAACTGATCGGCCAGATCGACTTCGGCGATCTGCTGATGAACTGGATGCTCTCGTTCCTGCTGTTCGCCGGTGCGTTGCACGTGAACCTCAACGACCTGCGCAGTTACCGCTGGCCCATCGGCCTGCTGGCGACCTTCGGCGTACTGATCGCCACCGCCGTGATCGGCAGCCTCGCCTATTACATTTTTGCCCTGTTCGGCTGGCACGTGAGCTTCCTCTACTGCCTGTTGTTCGGCGCGCTGATTTCCCCGACCGACCCGATCGCGGTACTCGGCGTGCTGCGTACGGCCAACGCCTCGAAACCGCTGAAGACCACCATCGTCGGCGAATCGCTTTTCAACGACGGCACCGCCGTGGTGGTGTTCACCGTGCTGCTGGGCATCGCGCAACTGGGCGAAACCCCGACTGTCGGCGCCACGGCCATGCTGTTTGCCCATGAAGCCATCGGTGGCGTGCTGTTCGGCGGGCTGATCGGTTATCTGGTGTACCTGATGATCAAAAGCATTGAGCAGCATCAGATCGAAGTCATGCTGACCCTGGCCCTGGTGATCGGCGGTTCGGCGATGGCCACCGAGCTGCACGTGTCGGCGCCGATTGCGATGGTGGTCGCCGGTCTGATCATCGGCAACCTCGGTCGCAACCTGGCGATGAACGACATGACGCGCAAATACCTGGACGGTTTCTGGGAGTTGCTCGACGACATGCTCAACGCGTTGCTGTTCGCACTGATCGGGATGGAGCTGTTGCTGCTGCCGTTCAACTGGCTGCACGTGGCGGCGGCAAGCCTGCTGGCGCTGGCGATTCTGCTGTCGCGGCTGCTCACCGTGGCCCCGGCCATCGTCTTGCTGCGGCGCTGGCGCACGGTGCCGCGCGGCACCATCCGGATCCTGACCTGGGGTGGTTTGCGCGGCGGTGTTTCGGTGGCACTGGCCCTGGCCCTGCCGCTGGGCCCGGAGCGCGATCTGCTGCTGAGCATCACTTACATCGTGGTGCTGTCGTCGATCCTGTTGCAGGGCCTGACCATCGGCAAACTGGTCAAGCACGCAACCCGCGACGAGCCGGTGACCGCTGCCGAGCCGGCGCACCACTGATCATTTTTTGATCTGCTGCGGATCGGGCTTTTCGGCCTGATCCGCAGATTCCTTCGGCGCATCCGTTTCTTTCGGCGCACCGCTTTCACTGCGGATCTGCGCATGACTGATCAGGGCAAAGATGAAACTGCCGCCGATGATGTTTCCCGCCAGGGTCGGCCCGGCAAACACCGCCCAGAAATCACTCCACGGCAACTCGCCGGCAAACACCAGATACGACACCTCCGCCGACCCCACCACGATGTGAGTGAAATCGCCCAGTGCCATCAGATAGGTGATGAGGATGATGATCCACATCTTCGCGCTTTCCATGGACGGGATCATCCAGACCATGGTGGCGATCATCCAGCCCGAGACGATGCCCTTGGCGAACATCTGACTCGCATGGTTCTCCATGACCTTGCGGCCGATTTCGAGGAAGGCCTCGTCGGTCTTGCTGTCGAAGATCGGCAGTTCGAGCATCACGTACGCCACCAGAATCGTCCCGCACAGGTTGCCGAACAGCACCACGGTCCAGAGCCGGATCAGCCGGCCGAAATTTCGGATCGTCGGTTTGGTCATCACCGGCAGTACGGCAGTCAGGGTGTTTTCGGTGAACAGTTGCTGGCGGGCGAGGATCACCGCGAGAAAGCCTGCGCAGTAGCCGAAGCTGGCAATCACCTTGAATTCGTCGCCCTCGGGCAGACGCGAGTTGAGCAGGCCCATGCCCATCAGCGACAGGCCCATGGTCAGCCCGGCCGCCAGCGCCGACCACCACAGCGCGGCGATGCTGCGTTCCAGTTCCTGGTCGCCCTGTTTGCGGATGATTTCATGCAGGACCGCCGCCCGGGGCGGCTGGTTTTTCTCGACTTCGTGTTGTTCCTTGGCCGAGAGGTCGGGGGTCTTGCCGTCTGTTGGTGTGGTCATGGCGGGAAACCGGTGGCGGGGTCATAAGGCTACGACACGCGCCGCTCGGCTTCCGTTCGCCGGTGTGACGCGATTACTCGGTAACGGGCACGTCATCCTTGAACTGGTCTTTGACATACCTGATCTCGGTCCGCCCGTGCGGCGCCGGCAAGCCGTCTTCGCCGAGGTTGACGAAGACCATCTTCTCGACGGTCAGGATGCTCTTGCGGGTGATCTTGTTGCGCACTTCGCAGGTCAGGGTGATCGAGGTGCGGCCGAATTCGGTGGCGGTGATGCCCAGTTCGATGATGTCGCCCTGGCGCGAGGCGCTGACGAAGTTGATTTCGGAAATGTACTTGGTCACCACGCGCTGGTTGCCCAGTTGAACGATGGCGTAGATCGCCGCCTCTTCGTCGATCCAGCGCAGCAGGCTGCCGCCGAACAGGGTGCCGTTGGGGTTGAGGTCTTCGGGTTTTACCCACTTGCGGGTGTGGAAATTCATGGGGGGGCGGCCTCCGAGTTGTTTGTGCAATAGGGTTACGCCCCCAGCTTCAAGCTTCAAGCGACGAGCTGCAAGTTAAAAGCCGAGCCGCTGTTACTTGTCGCTTGCGGCTTGCCACTCGCAGCTCAAAGAAAGCTATAATCGCCCCCGTTTCAAAACGGTAACCTTCACTTGATACCGTTTTCCCGCCACCTGTCCGAGGGGCGCTGCAGCAGGTTCAACCTGTCAGGCTCGGATGGGGCGTTGACCGGCTCAGGCCGGACACTAAACGCACAACGGCGCCCATTCGCATACATTACGAATGGAGGCTCTTCATGAGCGCTGTTATCACGCCTGCCGATTTTAACGATTACAAAGTTGCCGACATGTCCCTGGCTGCCTGGGGCCGTCGCGAAACCATCATCGCCGAATCGGAAATGCCGGCCCTGATGGGTCTGCGCCGCAAGTACGCTTCCGAGCAGCCTTTGAAAGGCGCAAAAATCCTCGGCTGCATCCACATGACCATTCAGACCGCCGTGCTGATCGAAACCCTGGTTGCCCTGGGAGCCGAAGTGCGCTGGTCGTCCTGCAACATTTTCTCGACTCAGGATCAGGCCGCTGCTTCCATCGCCGCTGCCGGCATCCCGGTTTTCGCCTGGAAAGGCGAGACTGAAGAAGAGTACGAGTGGTGCCTGGAGCAGACCATCCTGAAGGATGGCCAGCCATGGGACGCCAACATGATCCTCGACGACGGTGGCGACCTGACCGAGCTGTTGCACAAGAAATACCCACAGGTTCTGGACCGCGTCCACGGCGTGACCGAAGAAACCACCACCGGCGTGCACCGTCTGCTGGACATGCTGGCCAAGGGCGAGCTGAAAATCCCGGCCATCAACGTCAACGACTCGGTGACCAAGTCCAAGAACGACAACAAGTACGGCTGCCGTCACAGCCTGAACGATGCCATCAAGCGCGGCACCGACCACCTGCTGTCCGGCAAGCAAGCGCTGGTCATCGGCTACGGTGACGTGGGCAAGGGTTCGGCCCAGTCCCTGCGTCAGGAAGGCATGATCGTCAAGGTCTCCGAAGTCGACCCGATCTGCGCCATGCAAGCCTGCATGGACGGTTTCGAACTGGTTTCGCCGTTCATCGACGGTATCAACGACGGCACCGAAGCGAGCATCGACAAAGCGCTGCTGGGCAAGATCGACCTGATCGTGACCACCACCGGCAACGTCAACGTTTGCGATGCAAACATGCTCAAAGCCCTGAAGAAGCGCGCCGTTGTCTGCAACATCGGTCACTTCGACAACGAAATCGACACCGCTTTCATGCGCAAGAACTGGGCATGGGAAGAGGTGAAGCCACAGGTACACAAGATCCACCGTACCGGTGCTGGCTCGTTCGACCCACAGAACGACGACTACCTGATCCTGCTGGCCGAAGGCCGTCTGGTGAACCTGGGCAACGCCACCGGTCACCCGAGCCGCATCATGGACGGTTCGTTCGCCAACCAGGTGCTGGCACAGATCTTCCTGTTCGGCCAGAAGTACGCCGACCTGTCGCCAGCCCAGAAAGCCGAGCGCCTGACCGTTGAAGTACTGCCGAAGAAACTCGACGAAGAAGTGGCCTTGGAAATGGTTCGCGGCTTCGGCGGCGTGGTCACTCAACTGACCAAGCAACAGGCTGACTACATCGGCGTGACCGTAGAAGGCCCGTTCAAGCCGCACGCTTACCGCTATTAAAAGCAGCTGCGAGCTTCAAGCTGCAAGCTGCAAGCTGCAAGTAGAAGCGGTTGGTTTACTTGCTGCCTGCGGCTGTCGCTGGCTACTTCATCGTCATTATGCAGCCGCTGGCCGCAAGCTTCAGGTGCAAGGTTTGGGCGCTCCGCTCTCTTGCAGCTTGAAGCTTGCAGCTCGTAGCTGGAGGTCCCCTCCGATGTCCCAAGACCGTCGCTACAGCTTCGAGTTCTTCCCGACCAAGACCGATGCTGGGCATGAAAAACTGCTCGCCACTGCCCGTCAGTTGGCCACCTACAACCCTGACTTCTTTTCCTGCACCTACGGCGCGGGCGGTTCGACCCGTGACCGCACGCTGAACACCGTGTTGCAGCTGGAAAGCGAAGTCAAAATCCCCGCCGCCCCGCACCTGTCGTGCGTCGGCGACAGCAAGGACGACCTGCGCGGCCTGCTGAACGAGTACAAGGCCGCCGGCATCAAGCGCATCGTCGCCCTGCGCGGCGACCTGCCGTCCGGCATGGGCATGACCAGCGGCGAGCTGCGTCACGCCAATGAACTGGTTGAATTCATTCGTGAAGAAACCGGCAATCATTTCCACATCGAAGTCGCCGCCTACCCGGAGATGCATCCGCAAGCGCGCAACTACGAAGACGATCTGGCCAACTTCGTGCGCAAGGCCCGTGCCGGCGCCGACAGCGCGATCACCCAGTACTTCTTCAACGCCGACAGCTACTTCTACTTTGTCGACCGTTTGCAGGCGCTGGGCGTGGACATTCCGGTCGTGCCGGGGATCATGCCGATCACCAACTACAGCAAACTCGCGCGCTTCTCAGATGCCTGCGGTGCGGAAATCCCGCGCTGGATCCGCAAGCAGCTGGAAGCCTACGGCGATGACAGCCAAAGCATTCAGCGTTTTGGCGAACAAGTCGTCACGGAAATGTGCGAACGCCTGCTGCAAGGCGGCGCACCCGGTCTGCACTTCTATTCCATGAACCAGGCCGAACCGAGCCTGGCGATCTGGAACAACCTGAAGCTGCCGCGCTAAAAAGACGTAACCGCAGAACCAGAAGATCGCAGCCACGACAGTGCCTACAGCGCTTTCGCCGCTGCGATCTTTTGCTTTTAAACGCCCGAAACAGAGCTTCTGCGGCCAGTTTCTGGCTCTTTGCCGTTTCTCGTCGTAATCTCAAGCCATGCCTTTGATCACGCAGTTATTCGCCGTGCTGGTTTTTGCTTGCCTGAGCTTTGCCGCTCGGGGCGAGAAGCTGCGTATCGTCACCGAACCGTGGGCGCCGTACGTCTATGAACAAGACGGCAAGAACCTCGGACTGGACTACGAAACCACCGCCATCGTGTTCAAGCGTTTGGGCATCGAAGTCGAATGGCAGTTCCTGCCGTGGAAACGCTGCCTGTCGATGCTCGAAACCGGCCAGGCCGACGGCGCGCTGGACATCTTCCATAGCGACGAACGCGACGCCACCCTGCTCTATCCGAGCGAACCGCTGTCGGACGTCGAGTTCGTGATGTTTTACGCCAACGACCGCCCGCACCCTTTTCGCAGCCTCGAAGACCTCAAGGGCCTGACCATCGGCACCTCACCGGGCTATCTGTACAGCCCCGACTTTCGCGAATCGACGCTGTTCACCCGCGAGCCGGCCCCGACCCACGAAGCCAATTTCGGCAAACTGGTGCGCGGGCGTATCGACCTGCTGATCACCGACCGCCGCGTGGGCCAGCATTTGCTCGATGAATTGGATATCCGCAACCAGATCACTGAAAACCCCACGGTCATCAGCCGCCAGAGCCAGTTTCTGGCCGTGCGACGCAATGCCGGAATGGATTTGCTGGTGCAGCGCTTCGGCGCCGAACTCAAGCGTTTCAAGCGCGAACCGGCCTATGCCGAGCTCAGCGCTCGCTACGGCGCGGCCCCCGCCCTGGCGGCACCGCTGGGCAACGCCACCGCCAGCGGCAAAACCGTTGAGCAGCAGGAAAGCGGCGCGCAGTGATTGCTCTGTTATACTCCGGCGTTCCCGCCAGGCTCACGCCCGGACGCCCGGAACCGTAACAGGCCTCCCGACCCGCTACAGCGCAGCTTTTCAGCCCGCGCGAGCGCTCCGGACGTGCCTTCGGAACCGCAGCAGGACCGGACGGGATTGCGTCCTCTTAAACGCCATTCGCGCCAGGCAAGACTCCCATTGGGCCAAGCCCTAACTGAAACAGGATTACTCATGTCCTTTGCTTCCCTCGGTCTCTCCGAGGCTTTGGTCCGCGCTATCGAAGATGCGGGCTATACCGAGCCTACTCCGGTGCAACAGCGGGCCATTCCCGCCGTGTTGCAAGGTCGCGACCTGATGGTTGCGGCTCAGACAGGTACTGGTAAAACCGGCGGTTTCGCCCTTCCGATCCTGGAGCGGCTGTTTCCCAACGGTCACCCGGACAAATCCCAGCGTCACGGCCCGCGCCAACCGCGCGTGCTCGTGCTGACCCCTACCCGCGAACTCGCGGCGCAGGTTCACGACAGTTTCAAGATCTACGCCCGCGACCTGAAATTCGTCAGCGCGTGCATCTTCGGCGGCGTCGGCATGAACCCGCAGGTTCAGGCCATGTCCCGTGGCGTTGACGTGCTGGTGGCGTGCCCCGGTCGACTGCTCGACCTGTGCGGCCAGGGCAGCGTCGATCTGTCCCACGTCGAAATTCTCGTGCTCGACGAAGCCGACCGCATGCTCGACATGGGCTTCGTCCATGACGTGAAGAAAGTCCTCGCGCGTCTGCCGGCCAAGCGCCAGAACCTGCTGTTCTCGGCGACCTTCTCCAAAGACATCACCGATCTTGCCGGCAAACTGCTGCACAACCCGGAACGCATCGAAGTGACGCCGCCGAACACCACGGTCGAGCGCATCGAACAACGCGTGTTCCGTCTGCCGGCCAGCCACAAGCGTGCGCTGCTGGCCCACCTGATTACCGCCGGCGCGTGGGAACAGGTGCTGGTGTTCACCCGCACCAAGCACGGCGCCAACCGTCTGGCCGAGTACCTGGACAAACACGGCCTGCCGGCTGTGGCGATCCACGGCAACAAGAGCCAGAACGCCCGCACCAAAGCCCTGGCCGACTTCAAGGCCGGTGAAGTGCGCATCCTGGTTGCCACCGACATCGCCGCCCGTGGCCTGGACATCGACCAGTTGCCACACGTGGTCAACTTCGAACTGCCGAACGTCGATGAAGACTACGTGCACCGTATCGGCCGTACCGGCCGGGCCGGTCGTTCGGGCGAGGCGATCTCGCTGGTCGCACCGGACGAAGAAAAACTGCTGAAAAGCATCGAACGCATGACCAAGCAGAAAATCGCCGACGGCGACCTGATGGGCTTCGATGCCAGCACCATCGAGGCCGAGAAGCCGGAAGCCCGTGAACGTCCGGACATGCGCAACCCGCGCAATGCCCGTGGCCCACGCGGCGACGGCCCGAATGGCGGCGGCGGTGGCGGCGGTCGTAAAGACAAAGGCAAAGACAAGGGCAAGGAAAAACCTGCCGGTGAGCGTGGCGAGCGTCCAGCCCGTCAACAGAAGCCGCGTGAAGGCACTCCGGCCCGCGAACAGCGCCAGCCAAGCCAGCCGCCACGCGCCGCTGCTGACCGTGCTCCGGACGAATTCCTCGACGACGATATCGATAACTTCGGTAACCGCGTCGACTACGTGCCGAAGCAGGCTCCGGCCGGTGGTCGCAACCGTCGTCCAGGCGCTCCGGCGCAAGGCGCAGGTTCGGGCGCCCCCCGCGGCGGTCAGTCGCAAGGTCGCCAGAACGGCCCGCGCAACAGCAACGGTTCGAGCACCGGCACCCCGCCAGGCAAACGCAGTGGCCCACGCAACGGTGCACCGCGTGACGGTCAGGGTCGTCGCGACGAAAACCCGCGCAACCGCCGCCCGGCCCGTGACGATCAGCAACGCGCTGAACCGGCCGTGCAGAACCCGCGCAGCAGCGGGCCGAAGATCATGCACAAGGAGTCGAAAGCCGACCGCTTCCCGACGCCTGAGCAACTGGATCAACTGCCAAGCCGCCCACGCGGTGAAAAACCGGCCTTGCTGACCCGTAATCGCTGAGTTTTCGACTGCAATGAAAAATGCCCCGGCCTGAAAACCGGGGCATTTTTTGTGCGCCGCTGAAACGAAAGTGGCGGCAGGCAATAAAAAACGCCCCCGATCGCAAGACCGGGGGCGTTTTTGTATGGCCGGCGAAAATTACTTCGCTTTGACACCTTCGAACGAGATGTACAGGTCGACTTTGTCAGACTGTGGACCCAGGTCCATCATCTTGCCGAAATCAGAACGCTTGATGCTGGTAGTGCCTTCGAAGCCGGCACGGTAGCCGCCCCATGGATCCTTGCCTTCACCCAGGAAAGTGGCCTTGACCACGATCGGCTTGGTCACGCCGTGCAGGGTCAGGTCACCCGTCACGTCGGCAGTGTCTTTGCCATCGGCGTTCTTGCCGGTGGACTTGACGCTGGTGGAGACGAACTTGGCATCAGCGTATTTGCCCACGTCCAGGAAGTCTTTGCTGGAGATGTGCTTGTCACGCTCGGCGTGGTTGGTGAACACGCTGGCGGTCTTCACGTCGAACTCGATCTTGCTGTCTTCAGGCTTGGCAGCATCGAAGCTGAACTTGCCGCTGATGTCCTTGAAGGTACCGGTGATGTAGCTGTAGCCCAGGTGGCTGATCTTGAAGTCGACGAAGGCGTGCTGGCCTTCTTTGTCGACTACGTAGTCAGCGGCCATCACATTGGCGGACAGGACGGCAGAGCCGATTGCCAGAGCGGCCAGAGTCTTTTTCAACATGCTTTGTTTTCCTTTGGAGTCGAGGTTGAACATCAGGCTTTGCGTCCCAGCATTCGTGTCAGGGTCGCATCACGATCGATAAAGTGGTGCTTCAATGCTGCCAACGCATGAAGGCCGGAAAAAATTACCAGCGCCCATGCCAGGTACAGATGAATCACACCGGCGGTATCTGCCTGATCCGGTAGTCCGGAAACCAGTGCAGGAACTTCAAACAGGCCAAACACCGGAATCCCGACACCGTCTGCGGTGGAAATCAGGTAACCGGCAATCATCACGGCGAACAGCGCAAGGTAGAGGAACCCATGGCCGAACTTGGCGCCGATGCGGGTCATGCGGCTGTAGCTCTGGAGCGTTGGCGGCGGTGGGCTGACAAAGCGCCACAACACCCGCAACACCATCACACCCAGCAGCACCAGACCGATGCTCTTGTGCAGATCCGGCGCGTCTTTGCGCCAGGTGCTGTAGTAATCCAGCCCCACCATCCACAGACCGAGCGCGAACAGCCCGAAGACCACCAGCGCCACACCCCAGTGCATGAAGATGCTGACCCAACCGTAGCGCGAAGAAGAGTTACGTAGCTGCATTGCCCAAATCCTGTGAGAACTGCGAACCAAGACTAGCGAGTTATCTATCGAATTAAAGCGGAAAATTTCGCTTTGAAATATCGAGAAATACGATCAAGAGTCTTGAACAGGGGAGTTAAGGAAAGATTAAAGACAAAAGTGTGACTGGAGGTTAGCTGAGAGGTCTTCAAATTTCAGTGCCCGCATTGATCCCATCGCGAGCCTGCTCGCGATGGCGATCTTTCAGGCAAAAAAAAGCGCGGCCTGAAAGCCGCGCTTTTTCATTCACCGCCAAGCCTTACTGCGCTTTGGTCTCGGTGCTTGCCGCCGGTTTGGCCGCTGGCTTCTTCGCCGGTTCAGCTTTTTTCGCCGCAGGTTTCGCTGCAGGTTTTTTCGCTTCGGTCTTGGCCGCCGGTTTCTTCGCTGCTGGTTTGGCTGCCGCTTTCTTCGCCGGCTCGGCTTTCACCGGGGCCGCTGGCTTCGGTGCTTCCACCGGGGCTGGCGCAGGGGCCGGAGCCGGTGCAGGCGCTGGGGCGGCTGGAGCAGGTGCCGGCTCTGGCGCTTTCACCGGTTCTGGCTTCTTGTCGTCGTCCGAACCGCCGAACAGGTTGGTGAAGAAGTTGCCTTTCTTCGCCGCTACTGCCGCGCCCGCACCCGCCGCTGCGGCGGTGGCCGCTGCCGGGCCGACCTTGGCCGGTTCGAAGGATTTGCCCGCCGCCAGGTCTTCAACCTGACTGGCTGCGCGCTGACCGGTGCGCAGTGCGCCTTCCAGCGTGCCAGGGTACAAGGTGTCGGTGTGTTCGCCGGCAAACGCTACGCGCTGCAGCGGACGCTCCCACAGGCGCCAGTATTTGCTGATCTGGCCAGGGCCGAAGGCCAGGTAGGAACCACCGGTCGATGGATCGGTGCTGTAGCGACGGATTTCATAACCGGTGAACGAGCCACGGGCCTGTGGATAAAACGTGTGCAGGCGAATCAGCACCTGATCGACCATCTGCTTGTCGCCGAAGGCCTGCATGACGCGGGCGTTATCGCCGGACAGGTTGATCACCACGTTGGCGCCGCCCTTCAGGGCCGGCTCGATCCACAACATGCCAAGGCCAGTGTTGCTGTAGATCTCGCCGGACATCCGCGCCTTGCTTTCCCATACCGGCGTCTTGAACTTCAGCATGATCTGGTCGCGCCAGCCGTAGTTGGTGCCTTTGATCGCGGCCAGGTGCTGGGCGTCCAGCGCCGGAGTCAGCTGGATCTTGTTGAGGGCGCGCAACGGCACCGCCAGCACAACGTAATCGGCCTGGTAGCCGACGCTGCCGACCTTGACGGTCACGCCGTCCTTGTCCTGGGTGATGGCAGATACTGGCGAGTTGGTCTTGATGGTTTTCAACTGTTTGACGAAGGCCTGGGCCAGCACCGGGCTGCCACCGACCAGACGCGAAGCGCGCAGGTCACGGTCGGACACGCCGCGATACACCCGGCTTTGCTGTGCGAAGTACAGCAGCGACAGGCGCGAAGGCTCGTCGTAGTGGGTGCGGATGTCCTGGTTGATCAGCTGACGTGCGGTGGCCGGCAGGTTCTGCTTGTCGAGCCAGCTCGAGACGTTGATCTGGTCCAGGGCGTGCAGGGTGTTGGTCGCCGCCGGGTTCTGCGGATCGTCGATCGAACGCGCCAGATCGTCACGGGTTTTCTCGTAGCGCTTGAGCGCTTCGGCCGTGGCGGGCTGTTTGGTGGTCAGGTCCGCGGCGGAGAAATACTCGCCGTCGATCAGGTAACCCGGAGTCCGTACGAATTCAGGCGCCGGCGTGGTGCTCAGCTTGAACGTCGAAACGTACTTGTTCAGCACCGGTTGAGTCTTGTCGTTGCCGATCCACTCGCTGGTGGCCATGCCCGAGCGACCGCCCAGGCTCGGCTTGGCTTCGAGCAGCGTGACCTGCCAGCCCTTGTTTTGCAGTTCGTAAGCCGCCGTCAGGCCCGACAGGCCGCCGCCGATCACGATCGCGGTTTTATCCTTGGCCAGCGCCGTAACGCTGAACAGCCCCAACACCACCAGCGCACAGGCGCGCAGCCAACCGACAGACATTCAGCGAACTCCGGAAATACACGTAGGAAAAAGCAGTTTTGCGGGTCAGACGACCCAAAGAACCGCGAAGAATACGTCAGCCATCAAAACGCCGCCAGCGACGTCTATCGGCCCATACAAAGTAGCTCAATCGACACAATGGGTTGTTCCGGCGCGATGCATTGCATAGGCTTGCGCGATTGTTTGCCCGCGCCTGACGCGAGCCGCCTCGAGGAGACTGAACATGGGCCTGAACAACCAGTGGATGCAACGCGATCTCGCGGTGCTGTGGCATCCCTGCACCCAGATGAAAGACCACGAACAGCTGCCGCTGATCCCGATCAAGCGCGGTGAAGGCGTCTGGCTGGAAGACTTCGAGGGCAAGCGTTATCTGGATGCGGTCAGCTCCTGGTGGGTCAACGTGTTCGGCCACGCCAACCCGCGCATCAATCAGCGCATCAAGGATCAGGTCGATCAACTGGAGCACGTGATTCTGGCCGGTTTCAGCCATCAGCCAGTGATCGAGCTGTCCGAGCGTCTGGTGAAGATGACGCCGGAAGGCCTGAACCGGGTGTTCTACGCCGATAACGGTTCGTCCTGCATCGAAGTCGCGCTGAAAATGAGCTTTCACTACTGGCTCAACCGCGGTCAGCCGAACAAGAAACGCTTCGTCACCCTGACCAACAGCTACCACGGCGAAACCATGGCGGCGATGGCGGTTGGTGACGTGCCGTTGTTCACCGAAACCTACAAAGCCCTGCTGATGGACACCATCAAGGTGCCGAGCCCGGATTGCTACCTGCGCCCGCAGGGCATGAGCTGGGAAGAGCATTCGCGCAACATGTTCGCGGCCATGGAACAGACGCTGGCGGAAAATCATGACAGCGTCGCTGCGGTGATCGTCGAGCCGCTGATCCAGGGCGCCGGCGGCATGCGCATGTATCACCCGGTGTACCTCAAGCTGCTGCGCGAGGCCTGCGACCGTTACGGCGTGCACCTGATCCATGACGAAATCGCCGTCGGCTTCGGCCGCACCGGGACGATGTTCGCCTGCGAACAGGCCGGCATCCGCCCGGACTTCCTGTGCCTGTCGAAAGCCCTGACCGGCGGTTATCTGCCGTTGGCCGCGTGCCTGACCACCGACGAGGTGTACAGCGCGTTCTACGACGATTACCCGACCCTGCGCGCCTTCCTGCATTCGCACAGCTACACCGGCAACCCGCTGGCGTGTGCGGCGGCGTTGGCGACCCTGGATATCTTCGAACAGGACAACGTGATCGAAAACAACCGGGCGCTGGCTCAACGCATGGCGTCGGCGACGGCGCATCTGGCGGATCATCCGAATGTTTCGGAAGTCCGGCAGACCGGCATGGTCCTGGCGATCGAGATGGTCAAGGACAAAGCCACGAAAGAGGCTTATCCGTGGCAGGAACGTCGCGGCCTGAAGGTGTTCCAGCATGCGCTGGAGCGTGGTGCGCTGCTGCGTCCGCTGGGCAGCGTGGTGTATTTCCTGCCGCCGTACGTGATCACCCCGGAGCAGATCGACTTGCTCGCCGAAGTCGCCAGCGAAGGCATCGACATTGCCACCCGTGACAACGTCAGTGTGGCGGTGCCGAAGGATTTCCATCCCGGGTTTCGTGATCCGGGCTGATCCAAACACTTAAGTTGACGGCTCGTTCCCATGCTCTGCGTGGGAACGCCTCACAGGACGCTCTGCGTCCGCTCTTGGGACGCAGAGCGTCCCGGGCTGCATTCCCACGCGGAGCGTGGGAACGATCTAATCAGAGAGACCCGAAATGAGACTGTCCCGCTTTTTTATCGACGCCCCGCTCAGCACTGGCGAACACGAACTGCCGGAAGCCCAGGCGCATTACATCAGCCGCGTGCTGCGCATGGCCGAGGGCGATGCGGTGCAGTTGTTCGACGGCTCCGGCCATGAGTTTCGCGGATCGCTGGTGGAAGTCGGCAAGAAGCGCGTGGTGGTGCAGATCGACGAGCAGTTCGCCGGTCAGGTCGAATCGCCGCTGCACATCCACCTCGGCCAGGGCCTGTCCCGGGGCGAGCGGATGGACTGGGCGATCCAGAAAGCCACCGAACTGGGCGTGACTGAAATCACCCCGATCTTCAGCGAGCGCTGCGAAGTCCGCCTCAAGGACGAACGCGCCGACAAACGCCTGCTGCACTGGCGTCAGGTGGCGATCAGCGCTTGCGAGCAATGTGGTCGTTCGCGGGTGCCGGTGATTCATCCACCGCTGTTGCTGGCCGACTGGCTAAAGCAGACCGAAGCCGAACTGAAACTGGTGCTGCACCCGGTGGCCGAACCGCTGGTCAGCCATGCCAAGCCATCAACGCTGGCGTTCCTGATCGGCCCCGAAGGCGGCCTGTCCGACACCGAAGTCGAGCAAGCCAAGGCCAACGGCTTCCACGCCGCCCGCCTCGGCCCGCGCGTGCTGCGCACCGAGACCGCGCCGGTTGTGGCACTGGCGGTGGCGCAGCAACTGTGGGGTGATTTCTAACCCGTCACTGCACCGGATCACTGGTTGGTCTGGCGATGATTGCCTTGAGTTCGCTGGTCATCGGGAACTCAAGGTTCAGGCCCTTCGGCGGGATCGGCTGCTCGAACCACTTGCGGTAGATCCCGTTGATCTCCCCCGAGCTGTACAGGTCGGCCAACACGCCGTTCACCAGCGCAAGAAACTGCGGATCATCCTTGCGCACCATGCAGCTGTAGATTTCCCGCGACTGCTCCTCCCCCACCACGACCCAGTTGTGCGGATCGCGTGCCTTGGCCCGCTCGCCGTAGAGCAGCGCATCGTCCATGTAGAACGCCGCCGCGCGCCCTGATTGCAGCATCTGGAACGCCTCGCCGTGATCCTTGGCGCTGATCACGAACATATTCAGTTTGTGGTCGAGGTTGTAGTTCTTCAGATAGCGCTCGTTGGTGGTGCCGGCGGTGGTCACCACGTTCTTGCCGCGCAGGTCGTCGAAGCTGTGGATGCCGCTGTCCTTGGCGGTCAGCAGCTGACCTTTGACGTAGATGAAACCGTAGGAGAACGCGACCTGCTTCTGCCGCTCGGCCGTTACGCCGGTGGAGCCGCATTCAAGGTCGACCGTGCCGTTCTGCACCAGCGGAATCCGCGTCTGCGACGTCACCAGGTTGTACTTCACCTTCAGCTCCGGCAGCACCAGTTGTTGCTTGATGCGCTCGACGATCTTGTCCGCCAGCTCCACCGAATACCCCATCGGCTGCCCGGTGTGATCGCCCACATACGAGAACGGCACCGACGCATCGCGATACCCCAGGGTAATGCTGTTGGCGCTGGCAATCTTGCCAAGCGTACCGGTCAGCGGAACTTCATTGGCCTGCGCCTGAGCGCCGAAAACCAGCGCCAGTGTGCAGCCGAGCAACGTGATTTTTTGCATTGTTATTCTCCGTTGTGGGTGGGGTGTTTTAGCAGAAACCGTCACGCCGCACGGGGATTGAACCCGTGTAGGTCAATGGATGTGCGCTGCTCGCCAATCAGTTCGCTGAGCAACTGCCCGCTGCCGCAGGCCAGGGTAAAACCCAGCGCGCCGTGGCCGAGGTTGAGCCACAGATTGCGATAGGCCGTGGCGCCCAACAGCGGAACGCCGGTGGGCGTGGCCGGGCGCATGCCAGCCCATTCGACGGCGGCGTCATAGTGGCCGGCGTCGGGAAAGGTGTCGCGGGCCTGGCGCTTGATCAGCGCCAGCCGCTCGGGGTCCAACGCCGGGTCGAAACCGACGATGTCGACCATTGCCGCTACGCGCAGTTGTTCGCCGATACGCGCGTAGACGATCTTGCGGTCGTAGTCGGTGATGCTCACGTCCGGCGCCCGGTGCTCGTTGCCAATCGGCACGGTCAGGCTGTAGCCCTTCAGCGGATACAGCGGCAGGCGCAGGCCGGGCAGCGCGAGCAACGGGCTGCGATGGCCGGCGGCGATCACCAGTTGTTCGACCGGCAAAGTCTCTTCGCCAAGTTCAATGGCCGTGACGGCGCCGTGACTATGGCGAATGCCGGTGACTGCCTGACCGAGACGAAATTCGCAACGGCCCGACGTCTTCAATCGCGCCGCCAGCTGCTGGCAGAAACCGTGACAGTCGCCAACTTCTTCATCCGGCGTGTAGATCGCGCCCACAAACAGCGCATCGGTCAGTGCCGGCTCCAGTCGCGCACATTCGGCGGAGGACAACACCTGCTGTTGCTGCGGATCGGCCAGGCCTTTACGTGCATGCTCGAAGCTGGCGGCGTTGCGAAAAGTCACCAGTTTGCCGTTGCGTCGCCAGTTGAAGCCGACGAGTCCGTCGTCCTCACGCCAGCGTTTCAGCGTGCTCTGGCTGAACAGCGCCAGACGCAACAGATGCGCGGCGTTTTCGCGGTTGACCGAGGTGCGGCACGCGGCGAGAAACGAGGCCATCCAGCGCCACTGCGCCGGGTCCAGGCGCGGGCGAAGTTTCAGCGGTGAGTCGCCACGCAGCATCCAGCCGATTGCCTGCAACGGCACGCCGGCATCGGCCAGTGGCGCGACGTAGCGGTAGGACAACTGGCCGCCGTTGGCGAAACTGGTTTCACTGCCCAGCGACTGCCGCGCCTCGACCACTGTCACTTCGAAACCGTCGCGCACCAGCGCCCAGGCCGTTGCCAGCCCGATCACGCCGCCGCCGATGATGCACACACGCTGAGCCATGTCCGTCCTTAATCGTTCTTGAAGACGAGGCCGAGGTTAGGGTGAGGTGACAGGCGCCGAACAATGAATAAAGATGCCAAACCTATAAACAAAGGTTATGGGATCGTCATGCGCCTTCGTCACATCGAGATTTTCCAGGCCATTCGCCAGACCGGCTCGGTCAGCGCTGCTGCGCAGTTACTGCACGTCTCGCAACCGGCGGTGACCAAGGTGCTGCAGCACGCCGAGCAGCAATTGGGCTTTCCGTTGTTTCTGCGGGTGCGCGGCAAGTTGCAGGCGACCCCTGAAGCGCTGGAACTGGAACGCGAAGTCGACAAGGTCACCGAAAGCCTTCAAGGCGTACGGCGTCTGGCCCAGAGCCTGCGCCGCGAACCCGGCCACAGCCTGCGGATCGGCGCGACCCCGGCGCTGGCGCTGTCGTTGCTGCCGCCGGCGATCCAGCAGTGGACGGCGCAGTTCCCGGACATCGCCTGCGAACTGTCGAGCGCCCACAGCCGCGAGCTGATGCAGAACCTGCTGATGCGCGAAGTGGACGTGGCGCTGACGTTGCAGTTGCCGGACCATCCAGGGCTGAAGGCCCAGGCTTTGGCCTCGGGGGTTCTGGTGGCGCTGGCGCCGAAAGGTTACTGGCCGGAAGAAGACGCTGGTCAGCCGTTGCCGCTGATGGCGTTGGCGGGAGCGCCGCTGATCGGCCTGTCCAGCGCCGATCCATTGGCCGCCCGCCTCGATAGTTATCTCGAAGCGGTCGAACCGCCGCCGCGTGTGCGGATCGCCGTGCAGACGTATTCGCTGGCCCGAGCGATGGTGGAGTCTGGCGCTGGTGTCACGGTGATCGATCCGTTCACCGCGCTGGGTGCCTCATCGGCCACCACCACTATCCGCCCTCTCGCCCCGCCGCTGCCGATCACGCTGTACGCGGTGACTCGCGCCACCGAACCACCGCCACATACGCTGAATGATTTGCTGCAGATCTTCAGTCAGCGCGCCAGCGAACAACTCGGCCGACTGATAGGCGCTTAAAGGACGTAAAACAGAATCGCCACAAAGTGCAGCAAACTCCCGGCGATCACGAACAGATGCCAGATCCCGTGGGCATGCCGCAACCGATGGTCGAGGGCAAAGAAGATGATCCCCACGGTGTACAGCACGCCACCCGACGCCAGCCAGGCAAACCCCGCCGTCCCGAGCGCGGCGATCAGCGGCTTGACCGCCACCAGCACGATCCAGCCCATCACCGCGTAGATCACGATCGACAGGATCCGCGCCTCCGAGCGTGGCTTGATCTCCTGCAGGATGCCGATCAGCGCCAGCCCCCAGACAATCCCGAACAGCGTCCAGCCCCACGGCCCGCGCAGGGTCACCAGGCAGAACGGCGTGTAACTGCCGGCGATCAGCAGGTAGATCGAAAAGTGATCGACCTTCTTCATGATCGCTTTCTTGCGCCCGCGCACGCTGTGGTACACGGTGGACGCGCTGTAAAGCACCAGCAACGTAAAGGCATAAATCGCCACGCTGACGATCTTCCAAGGGCTGCCGTCGAGGCTGGCAATCACCAGCATCCAGACGCCCCCGACAAACGCCGCTACCGCACCGACCAGATGCGTCCAGGCGTTCAGTTTTTCTCCGTGATACATGTGTCGCACACCTCGATTTCGTTACCGCAACGCGCAAGGCTCGGGCCTTGAGCGTAAAAGCGCAATGTTTCCGTTCAACGCAGGCAGGCACCTGTCCTGATATTTGGGCACAATCGAGCGATACCAAGAAGAGTCCGCGCCATGCTGATCGACGAAGAATTGACCCTGAAGAAACTCGAGGTGTTCCTCGCCTTCATGCGCACCGGCAACCTCGCCCGCGCCGCCGCCGAGTTGCAGACCAGCAACGTCAGCGTGCACCGCGCGATCCATTCGCTGGAAAGCGCCCTGCGCTGTCCGCTGTTCAAACACGAAGGGCGCAACCTGACACCGCTGGAAAGCGCCTACGTGCTCGAAGAACGGGCGCAGAAGCTGATTCAGGACGTGGTCGAAAGCGTGCGCCTGACCCGCGAAGCCGCCGGGTTCTCGGCTGAACGCTTCAAGCTCGGCTCACTGTATTCGCTGACGGTGAAGACCGTGCCGCAATTGATCATGGGTTTGAAGATCCGCCGCAGCGAACTCAACATCGACCTGATTCTCGGCTCGAACATCGACCTGCTCTACAAGCTGAAAAACATGGAAGTCGACGCGATCCTGGTGTCGCTGGACGACACCGTCAACGACCCGGACTGCGAGCAGATTCCACTGTTTTCCGACGACATTTTCCTCGCCACTCCGGCCGATTCGCGCTTCGCCCAACGCAGCGAAGTGGATCTGGCGGAGGTGCGCGACGAAACCTTCATCACCCTCACCCAAGGCTTCGCCACCCACCAGGACGGCATCCGAGTGTTTCGGCAGGCGGGGTTCGAGCCAAAGGTAGCGATGCAGGTCAACGACATCTTCACCCTGCTGAGCATGGTCAGCTCCGGGGTCGGTTATGCGTTGCTGCCGGGGAGGATTGCGGCGGTGTACGAGAACCGGGTGAAGCTGATTCCGCTGCAGGAGAAGTACCGGTTGCAGCAGCACATTGGGGTGGTGTTTTTGAAGGCTAAAGAGCGGGATCCGAATCTGCTGGCGTTGTTGGCGGAGTGCCGGATGTATGCGAATCGCCAGACTACCCAATGATCGCGGCTGATGATCGTTCCCACGCTCCGCGTGGGAACGATCATGAGGGCGCTTTTGACGTTCAGCCAACAATCCCGCGAACAATGAAGAACAGCAGCGAAGGCCCCAGCAGGCAGCCAAGCCCGGTGTGGAACGTCGCCGTCAACGCCCCATAAGGCACCAACCGCCGATCCGTCGCCGCCAGCCCCGCCGTCACGCCACTCACCGTCCCGGCCAGCCCGCCGAACACCATCGCCGAGCGCGGGTTATCCAGGCCCATCCAGCGCGCCGCCACCGGCGTGCCGACCATCACCAGAATCGCCTTGATCAACCCGGTGGCAATCGACAGCGCCATCACATCCGACGTCGCGCCAATCGCCGCACCGGTCACCGGCCCGACAATGTAAGTCACCGCACCGGCGCCGATGGTGGTCATGCTCACCGCATCGCGATAACCGAACGCGTAGGCCATGCATGCGCCGACAATGAACGGCAGGATCGTGCCCAGCAGCAGCGCAATCACGCCGATCATCCCGGCCTTCTTCGCCTCGGTCGCCTGCACTTCAAACGCCGTGGCAACGATGGCGAAATCCCGCAGCATCGCGCCGCCCATCAGGCCGATGCCGGAGAACAGCGTCAGGTCCGCCAGGCCCTTCTGCCCGCCGGTCATGGTGCCGCCGACCCAGGCCAGCACCAGGCCGATGACGATGGCAATCGCCGAGCCGTGAATCCGCCCGAAGGTCAGGCGTTTGGAGAGAATCACCGAGACCCACATGATCACGCCGACGAAGGCAAAGGCAGTGATCAGACCGTTGTGCTCCAGACCTTTTTCAATGAGATCCCACATGTCAGCGACCTCCTACCGGTGTGCCGACCGGGGAGATTTCCGCCGGCTCGTCGGGCAAAGGCTCGCCTTTATGGGTGCGGCTGATCAAAGCAATGGTGCAGCCACAGACCACCACCGAGCTAATCGCCGCCAGCACCGCCACCGGGCCGCCGTGCAGGGCGGTGACGACGTTCTGTTGCGCGGCCATCGCCACCACCACCGGAATGTACATGGCGCCCCAGAAGCCAACGCCCATCTCGCAATCCTTGGTCATGCCGCCGCGTTTCTGCATCCACAACCGCGCGCAGATCAACAGGATCATGGCGATGCCGACCCCGCCGACGTTGGATTTGACGCCCAGAAGAACACCGAGCATGTCACCCATGATCACCCCTGCCAGCGTACAGATCGCCAGCAGCGCCACACCGTAAATAATCATTGTTGTAGTCCTCAAAGTGCATCGTCGAATTGTTTTTGTTGTTCGAAGCCTGAGTCGCGGCGGTCTAGAGTCGGCGGCTACCCTCCTCACGCAACAGCGCCTGCAAGGTGTCGAGGCGGGCACTGTCGAAGGCAGCGACAGTCCCCTGTTCGAACACCCGGCGCGCCAGCCCGGTCAGCACCGCTCCAGGCGGCAGTTCGATCTGTAGACGTACGCCGCGCTCGTAGGCGCTTTGCACGGTGCCGCGCCAGTCCACCACGCGGCACATGTTGAAGGCGAGGTCGTCGCGCAGCGCTTCTACCTGGGTCACAGGCCTTGCGCGACTGCCGCTCAGGTAAGCGATTTTCGGTGTTTGCATTTCTACCCTGATGAACGCTTCGGCGAGGGTTTGCGCAGGCTCATCCAGCAACGGGCAGTGCGACGGCACGCTGACCGCCAGACGTTTTGCCAGACCGGCGCCACGACTGCGCGCCAGCTCGGCGACCGCTTGCATCGCCTTGTCGCTGCCGGCAATCACCACCTGGTTATCGGCATTGATGTTGGCCAGGTACACCGGTGTTTCTGCGCCGTGCACCTGAGCCAGCAAATCTTCGACTGTGGATAATTGCAGACCGATGATCGCGGTCATGCCGAAGCCCTGTGGATAAGCCTGCTGCATCAACTCGCCGCGCAGGCTGACCAGATGCAGCGCATCGCTGAAGCTCAAGGCTCCGGCGACCACCGCTGCCGGGTAGGCACCGATGGACAGGCCGGCGACGTAATCTGTGGTGAGTCCGTCCTGCAACAACTGACGCGAGGCTGCAACGCCGGCGATCAGCAAGCAGAGCTGAACCGCCCGGGTGCTGCGCAGCGCTTCACTGGAATCCAGCCGCAAGACATCCTCACCGAGCTCGTCGCTGGCCTCGATCAGCGTTTCCCGAGGCAAACGCTGGAGCATGCCGGGCTGCTGCGCGCCCTGGCCGGGAAACACCAGCAGGCTGCTCACGCTGCCTGCTCCTGCGGGTTCCACGGATCAGACACCAGACAGGCTTCATGGGCGTTTTTCAAAAGCACCCGCGAAGCATTTCCGGCCCATTCGCGCAGGGCGACGGCACCGAACGGCGTCTGCAATTGCAGGTCGACCCGGCAGATCGCCTGATCGAAATGCGCCACCAGTTTGCGCGCCTGGTTACGGGTGATGAGTTGCGGTGTCCGCAGGATCAGGTCGAGATCGCTGGCCTCATGCATGGCCGCAAACCCGCTCGCCAGTTCAAACCCGACACTGCCACTGACGCCCCAGATCCATCCGCAATCTTCGAGCACCGGCCGCAGTTGCCGCAGCGCCTGCATGACCGGCAGATCACGCGCGCTCTCGACCTGACAAAGCGCTTCCGGGCTGACCCGGCAAGCAATCGAATCGACAGACATAAACGCCGCCAGCCGCTGCTCGCGAAACCGACCGCGCACGCCCACCGCCACGCATCCGTCTTCACTCAACGCCCGCCGCACCACCACCGGTTGCCCGGCAGCCAGCGAATCAATCGCCCACTGCGGCGCATCCGCCGGCAACTGCGCCGGCGTCATGCCCCACAGCAAGTCGTGGGCGAGAACGCTGTTCACCACTGCGCCCTCAGCAGTTCACGTACGCGGCTGGAGGCTTCGCGGTTTTTCGCGCCGAGACGATTGCTCAAATCAGTCGCACCAACATCTTCGATGGCTTGCTTCAGGCATTCGCCGACCCGCGCCAGATCCTCCGCCGTCGGCTGTTCGATCTGCTGCACCGACAAGGTTTCCCAAAGCAATCCGAGGCTGGCGTAGCTGTCGATATCATAGGCCATCGGCGGCACGCTGGACGCCAGAGCTTCCAGTTCTTCGACGCTGCGCAACGTCACCCGCGCCGCCGACGCCTTGCCCATCGCATGCACCATCACCCCCGGATCACGCAGGGCGATCAAGCGATTGGCCTGATATCCGTGAGCGAGAAACGCCCCGGACATGGCCTTGCCCACCAGCAGCGCAATCACCGGATGCCCGACCAGCCGCGCGCGGGCATAAGCGTCTGCCGCACCGGCCAAAGCCTGATGAATGCCGAGGGCTTCTTCGCGGCGACCGTAGGCCTGGCTCGGCACATCGACGATGGCGATCAAGGGCCGTTTTTGCGATTTGTCCTGGTCGGCGGTGATCGCGTCATCCACCGCCTTGGCCAGACCCCAGCCTTCGAGCAAACCGACTTCGCCGTTGCGAGCGCGAGGAAAACGGTTTTGCGGATCGGCGACCACCGCGATAAAGCGCCCGAGTGGCCCGTCAGCGACCTTCAGCGAGGGCGGTAAACCTTCAACGGCATTCGCACCCGCGCTCAAGGCGTTGAACCAGTTCAAACCGCGCACGGAATAACCACTCATGAGCGCTCTCCTTGATACAGATCGCGAACCACCGAGGGCTCGATTTGCTTGTCAGTGTCCAGACTCGTCAGGCGTTGCAGGAACCACTCGGCCCGTTGACTGCGCGGTTGCGCCGGCAAGCCTTGTTGCAGCAACTCGCCGACCTGCTGGCGAATCTGCGCCACGTCATCGGCGACATAGCGATCCACCAGACCACTGGCGAAACGTTGCTCGCCACCGGTCAGGCTCCAGATGAAGGGCCGGTCGCGGGAGTCGTATTCCTCGATCCCGGCTTCCTGCTCGATCACCTGCGGGCCGTTCAGGCCTAGGCGTGCTTCCTGAGTCACCAGCAAGTAGCTGCACAGCGCAGCGGCAATCGACATCCCGCCAAAGCATCCGACGCTGCCGGCCACTACGCCGACCACCGGTTGGTATTGCTGCAGATCGACAATCGCCGCGTGGATGTCGGCAATCGCCGCCAAGCCAAGGTTGGCTTCCTGCAGGCGCACGCCGCCGGTTTCCAGCAGCAGGATGGCGCGGGTCGGAATGCCTTTGCGGTTGTCTTCGGCGGCCAGCTCCAGCGCGCCGGCGATTTTTGCGCCGCCGACTTCACCGAGGCTGCCGCCCTGAAACGCGCCTTCAATCGCCGCGATCACCACCGGCAAACCGTCGAGGCTGCCCTTGGCGATCACCACGCCGTCATCGGCCTGCGGCACCACGCCCTGGCGTTCCAGCCATGGCGACATGACGCGCTGAAACGGGTCGAGCAGTTCGCGGAAAGTGCCGGCGTCGAGCAAGGCGTTTGCCCGCTGCCGTGCGCCGAGTTCGACGAACGAATGTTTGTGTAGAAGCGCTGAGGTGTCAGTCATGGCCGATCTCCTCGAAGCCTTGTTCCAGCCGCAGGCGCACCACGCCCGGGGTCGCACCGAAGTCGTGGATATCAATGGCCATCGCCGGTGGTGTGGTGCCGTCGAACATCCGTGCGAACAGATGCTGCCAGCGCTGCTCGGCACCGTTGACCGAAGTCTGCACGTTGATCGTCAGCTTGCCGGCCAGGCCCGGTTCGATCAGCACTTCCAGATCGCCCGAACCGACACAACCGACCAGCGCCCGACCGCGTGGCGGCTGCCCGGCGGGGAATTCAAAGGATAAGGTTTCCATCAAAACGCTCCCTGAAGGATGCCGTCGCGCTCGATTCGATCGAGCAGCAGGCTGGCGGCGAGCAAGTCGGCGGCGCCACCGGGCGAGGCATTCAATGCGATGAGTTGTTGATCCAGTTCGTGCAGGCGGCGGCGACCGGTGAGGCTGGCGCTGCCACCGGCGTCGAGCACTGTCTGGGCGCCGTGTTGCATGGCGTGCAGGCCCGGTTCGCCAGCGCGATAGAGGACGCAGGTGTCGACGAGGTCGGTCATGATTGCGAGCAAGGCGTCGAGCCGGGCGTTCTGTTCGCCATGGCCGGCGGCGCGGCTGCGTTTGAGCTGCGGCAGGCCGCGTTGCACTACCGACGGGAAACCAAGTTGTGCTTCTTCGCGGGCACCGCGAGCGCCGTAGCGTTGGGCGACTTGGGCGCCATGACTCAGCGGACGCGGCGCATAACGGTCATCGAGCAATGCCAGACGCGCAGCGCGCAGAGTCACGGCGCTGGCGCTGGTGGATTTCGTGTCCAGCGCAGCAGCCGTGACCAGCAGGCCCAGCGCCCAGATCGCCCCGCGATGGGTGTTCACGCCATTGGTGGTGGCGAGCATCGCTTGCTCGCCTTCCCGGCCGATGCGGCCAATGGCTTCGCGCAGGGGAAAGCCGATCTCGCCGAACTCAAGTGCCGCTTCGGCCATTTCCTTGAACGCCGGCCACAGCGCCAATGCCGAGGCATGCATCAATCCCAGGTGCAGATCGGTGTGGGCACCGTTGCCGCGACGGTCGACCAGCGCCGGTTTCGGCGACAGGTCGGCTTCGTCGATCAGCGCGTCCACGGCCAGGTCCGCCAGCCGTTCCGCGAGGGTGATGGTTTTGGGTTGCAGGTTGAGTGCGTGCATTACCAACTCCTGAACTTGGCGGGCGGGTTGTAGAGGCCGCCGGACCACTCGACCAGATCGGCCACGCTTTTCGCCGCCAGCAATTCGCGGGTGGCGTCGGTGCGACGGATGCCGAGGTCTTCGGGCAAGGCAATCAGGCCTTCGCGGCGCATGCGTTCGGTGTCTTTCGGGTTATGGCGCAGGCCGATGGCGGTGACGCCGGCGACCGCAGCGATCATCGCCTGACGCTCTTCCAGCGAGCGCGCCTTGTACAGGTAGGCGATGCCTTCTTCGGTCAGCAGGTGGGTGACGTCGTCGCCGTAGATCATGATCGGCGCCAGCGGCATGCCGCTTTTTTTCGCGACCTCCACCGCATCGAGGGTTTCGACGAAGGTCGGTTTGCCGCCCTCCTGGAAGGTCTCGACCATCTGCACCACGAGTTTCTTGCCGCGTTCGAGCATCGGTTGCTGCGAATCATCGTGGCGCATATCAAGCCACGCCGGGGTGCCGTGACGACGGCCGCGCGGGTCGTGGCCCATGTTCGGCGCGCCACCAAAACCGGCGAGACGACCACGGGTGACGGTGGAGGAATGACCATCGCCATCGACTTGCAGGGTCGCGCCGATGAACAGGTCCACCGCGTACTGCCCGGCCAGTTGGCAGAAC
The DNA here is from genome assembly GCF_949767575.1 of Pseudomonas sp. IT-P2. Taxonomy (NCBI): domain Bacteria; kingdom Pseudomonadati; phylum Pseudomonadota; class Gammaproteobacteria; order Pseudomonadales; family Pseudomonadaceae; genus Pseudomonas; species Pseudomonas sp. IT-P2. The sequence goes on from NZ_CATKQA010000044.1 coordinate 40,760, forward strand.
ATCCGGTTGGAACGCAGCGAGCCGTCGCGACCGGTGAAGAACACGTCGGGGCGAGCGGCGATGTAGTTTTCCATGCCCAGTTCGGTGCCGAAGCAATGCACGCTTTCGACCCAGCCGCTTTCAATCGCCGGGATCAGCGTCGGGTGCGGGTTGAGCGTCCAGTTGCGACAGATCTTGCCCTTGAGGCCGAGGGATTCGCCGTAGGTCGGCAGGATCAGTTCGATGGCCGCGGTGTTGAAACCGATGCCGTGGTTCAGCGACTGCACGTTGTGTTTTTCGTAGATCCCGCGGATCGCCATCATCGCCATCAGCACGTGCACAGGCTTGATGTGCCGAGGGTCGCGGGTGAACAGCGGTTCGATGTAGAACGGCTTGTCCGCCACCACCACGAAATCGACCCACGATGCGGGGATGTCCACACGAGGCAGTTCGCTGACGTCGTCCACCAGTTGATTGACCTGGACGATGACGATGCCGTCGCTGAAGGCTGCCGGTTCGATCAGCGCCGGAGTGTCTTCGGTGCTTGGGCCGGTGTAGATGTTGCCGGCACGGTCGGCCATGAACCCGGCCGAGAGCACGACATTGGGAATCAGGTCCACCACCAGCCGGGCGTAGAGTTCGATGTAGGTGTGGATCGCGCCGATTTCCAGCAGACCGTCTTCAAGCAACTGGCTGATGCGCAGGCTCTGGGTGCCGGCGAAGGAGAAATCCAGCTTGCGGGCGATACCGCGCTCGAACAGGTCCAGATGCTCGGAGCGACCGACACTGGGCATGATCATGTGCAGGTCGTGGAGCTTTTCAGGATCGGCCTTGGCCAGAGAGCGCGAGAGGAAATCCGCCTGCTTCTGGTTGTTGCCCTCCAGCACCACACGGTCGCCGGGCAGGATCAGCGCTTCGAGTGCCGCGACGATCCTGTCGGTGGGCAACACCGCACCGTCGGCCAGCCCGCGCACCTTGTCGAGGCGCCGCTGCTTCTCGTCACGCCGCCGCGTCCAGCGCGAGTCGGGGGAATTGGTTGTTGTCATGCTCACTCCACGGGGTTCGCTGTCGTGGAGCTACCTTAGGAGTGTCGAGTGGGGGCATCAATCAAGCGCGGTGATGAATCATTACGGTCAGCGTAACGATCAGTCGACAAGCCCCGCATCTACCAACAACGTCTCCAGCGCCAACAAATCCGGCACCTTCGCCACCTGCTCCCCCACCTGCACCGCCGCCTGCTCCAGCGCACACAACGGCACGTCGACATAACTCAACTGACTGTCGAGCTTGTACGAGCGCGGAATCCCCTGCACCAGCAGCGCGATGAACTTCAATTCCGGCCGCCCGCCGAGGGCGTTGAGGATGACGATCCGTGCCCGTTCGCCGATGACGATCCTGTTGCCGCACGCCGACTCGAAACTCAGCAGCGGAATCTGCCGCTCACGCCAGGTCACCCGACCGAGATACCACGGCGGTGTGTCGAGATCGAAGGCGCTGGACTGGTAGTCGATCAGCTCGGCGACGGCGACGTTGGGCAGGATCAGGTTGCGATCCGCCAGCGGCAGCAGCAGCCCGGTGAGCTGGCTGGCGCGTTGATTGTGCTGGCGTTCATGCATGTTTTTTGCTCCACAGGGCGATGCTTTCGAGCAGCACCGATTCCTGGTACGGCTTGCCGAGGTAGTCGTTGACGCCGATGGCCATCGCGCGGTCGCGGTGTTTCTGCCCGGTGCGCGAGGTGATCATGATGATCGGCAGATGTTGCAGGCGTTCGTCGTGGCGCACCTGGGTCGCCACTTCGAAGCCATCCATGCGCGGCATTTCGATGTCGAGCAGCATCAGGTCCGGCATGTGTTCTTCCAGCAGCAGCATGGCATCGACCCCGTCCTTGGCGGTCAGCACGTTCATGCCATGACGTTCGAGCAGGCGGCTGGTGACCTTGCGCACCGTGACCGAATCGTCGACCACCATCACCAGCAACGGCTTGTGCGGTTCGCTCTCGATTTCATGGCCGGCCGGACGCTGCGGCAACCGCGCCTGCATCGCGCGGATCGGCGCCAGCAGGTCGAGAATCAGCACCACCCGACCATCGCCGAGAATCGTCGCCCCGGACACGCTCTGCACCGATGCGAACTGCGGGCCGAGGCTCTTGACCACGATCTCGCGGGTGCCGGCCATCGTGTCGACCTGCACGGCGATGTGCCGGTCGCCGCACTGTACCAGCAACACCGGCACCGGCAGGCTCTGGCCGGACAGCTTCGGCCGTGGCGCGGTTTTCAGTAGCTCGCCCAGGTAGCACAGCTCATAACGCTGGCCGCCGTACTGATAAGTCGGCGGATCGAGGCGGAAATGCCCGTCCAGTTCATTCGGCAGCACGCGGACGATGCCGTCGATGGTGTTCAGCGGAATCGCGTATTGATCCTCGCCACACTGCACCATCAGCGCACGGTTGACCGATACGGTGAACGGCAGGCGAATGCGAAAATGCACGCCCTGCCCCGGCACCGAATCGATGCTCATGCTGCCGCCCAATTGCCGGACTTCTTCGTGCACCACGTCCATGCCCACGCCGCGCCCGGAAATCTGGGTGATTTTCTCGGCCGTGGAAAAGCCTGGCTGGAGGATGAACTGCAACACTTCGCGGTCGCTGATGTCGGCGTCCGGCGCCAGCAGACCGCGCTTGATCGCCTTGCGCCGCACGGCATCCAGCGGCACACCGGCGCCATCGTCGCGGATGTCGAACACGATGTCGCCGCCCTCGCGGGACAGGTCGAGGCTGATCTGCCCTTGCGCCGGTTTGCCCGCCGCCAGTCGGACGTCGGCGGACTCCAGACCATGGTCGACGGCATTGCGCAGCATGTGTTCCAGCGGCGCCGCCATGCGTTCGAGGACATTGCGGTCCATCTCGCCTTCGGCGTTGCCGACGCTGAACGCCACGTCCTTGCCCAACTCTTCGGCGACCTGTCGGACGATGCGTTTCAGACGCGGCAACATGCGCTCGAACGGCACCATGCGCGTGCGCATCAGGCCTTCCTGCAACTCGGTGTTGATCCGGCCCTGCTGCTGCAACAGGTTCTCGGCGTCGTGGGTGCGCCGGTCGAGGGTTTCCTTCAAATCCAGCAAGTCGGAAGCGGATTCGAACAGCGCCCGAGACAGCTGCTGCAACTGCGAATGGCGGTCCATTTCCAGCGGGTCGAAATCTTCGTAGCCGAGGCGTTCGGCGTCCACTTGCTGGCGGCTGAGGATCCGTCCCTGGGTTTCGGTGTCGAGCCGGCGCAACTGGTCGCGCATACGCTCGATGGTGGTTTCCATCTCGTGCAGGGCGGTCTGCGCATCGTTGACTTGCTGCTCGATGCGCCCACGGAAAATCGAGGTTTCGCCAGCGAGGTTGACCAGTTCATCCAGCAGTTCGGCGGAGACCTTGACCATGTCCGCCCCGGTCTCGGGCGCCGGGGCCGCAGGCTCGGCCTTGACCGCAACCGGCGGCACGGGCGCCGGGGTTTGCACCGGCACGGGATGGCTGAAATTCTGGATCGCGCTGATCAGGCGGTCCGCCGGCGGACACGGCTGACCGGCGCGCACCCCGTCGAGCATCTGCGCCAAGCGGTCATGGCCACGCTGCAACAGCGCGAACAGTTCGGCGCTGCCCTGCAGGGTGCCGGCAGACAGGCTTTCGTAAAGGTTTTCCAACTCATGAGCAAGGTCGCCGATCGGGCCGATTTCCACCATCCGCGCGCCGCCCTTGAGGGTGTGCAGATCGCGCAGCAGGGTTTCCACTTCCTGGCGATTGCCGGGTTCGGCCTGCCAGCGCAGCAACGCGGCGCCGGAGTTTTCGATGATGTCGAAACCTTCCTCGAGGAAGATCTCCAGCAGCTCCGGATCGTGTCCGGGGCCATCCTGTGTGGCGGAAACGGTCGGCGTCTCAGGACTGGCGCTCGGGCCCTGGCGAAAGCGGCGGATCGCCTCGATCAGGTCCTGCGCCGGATCCAGCGGCTGGTGCCGGTGCAACTGTTCGAGGAACAGCGCCAGGCGCTCGTGGCTCTGGCGCAGCAATCGATCCAGAGCTTCGCTGTGGCTGTACCGACGATCCACCAGCCCTTGGTAAAGGCCTTCCAGTTCATGGGCCAGATCACCGACGGCCGCCACCTCGGCCATCCGCGCGCCGCCCTTGAGCGTGTGCAGATCCCGTTGCAGCGACGACAGCGGTGCGCCGTTTTCCGGATCCTTCAGCCAGCGCTGCAAGGCTTGGCCGGCGCTGTCGAGAATGTCCACCGCTTCTTCGAGGAAGATCTCGACGATCTCGTCGTCCGCCCCGCTGTCGATGCTGTGTTGCTGCAGTTCGGCGGTGGCGCTGCCCAGTTCACGGATGCTCAGGGTGCGGCTGCCGTCGCTGCGGATCAGACCCATGGACGACGGATCGAGGCTCTCGTCGAGCAACTCGTGCAAGGCGCGGATGCGCTGCGGTTGCGGGGTAATTTCCTGGCCGGCGGCCAGTTCGTCGAGCATGTTGATCAGCGCTTCATGAGCCTGCTGCGCCTCATGGAAAAACCGCTCGCTGACCGCCAGGCTGCTTTCTTCGACAGCGCCGTAAAGATCGAGCAAGGCTTCACACAGCACATCCACCGGCAGCAGATCCGCCAGGTGCGCGCCCTCGCCCAGGGTGGTCAGCTCATCCAGCAGCGCGCTGAGTTCCTGACGTTCGCCGGGGTGCTGCTGCCAGCGCTGCAAGAGGCTTTCGGCGTCGAGCAGGATGTCCATGCCCTGGGCCAGAAAGTTGTTGATCAGTTGCGGATCGCGTTTGACCCGCAAGGCGCTGCTGGGGGCGCTGAGGATCGACTCCAGGCGCTCGCCGAGCAGGGTTTCGGTACGTTTGATCAGCGACTGCGCGCCGACAATCGGCGCCAGCGGATCGTGTTTGAGCTGACGCAGACCGACGCGAAACAGGCCCTCGGCTTCGAGCAGCAGTTCCACTTCGTCGAGGTCCAGCGCCAGCTGATGGGCCTTGAATTCCCGGGCGAGCTTGTCGAGCGGTGCCGCCAGTTCGGCAATCGGTGACACCCCCGCCATCGAGGCGCTGCCCTTGAGGGTGTGCAGCGCGCGCTGCAACTCGTCGCTGGCCTGCAACGGCACATGCTCGGCAGCCTGATCGAGAAAACGATTGAGGCTGGCGAGGTGGGTTTCGGCTTCGTTGCGGAAGATCTCCAGCAACAGCGGATCGAGGGCCGCGACATCTTCCACATCTTCGGCCGGCAGCGGCGTGTCGCCCTTGGCCAGCGCGTGGGCGCGGGCCGCCAGTTGATCGACATCGTGGCGTTGGCGCTGGCCGTTGGTGGCGAATTCGCCGATCAGGTCCGGCAACAGCAGCAGCGTGTCGGCCAGCAACTGGCGCACCGCCGGGCCGGGTTCGACGCTGTGTTCCAGCACGCGGTTGAGCAGGTTTTCCACTGCCCAGGCCAGCTCGCCGAGGACCAGCGCGCGCACCATCCGGCCGCTGCCCTTGAGGGTGTGGAAGGCGCGGCGCAGTTCACTCAGGGCGGCGCGGTCATCGGGCGCGGCAGACCAGCGCGGCAGGTATTCGCTCAGCACCTCGAGCACTTCCCCGGTCTCTTCGAGGAACACTTCGCGCAGCTCGTCGTCCACCGGTTCTTCATCGGCCGGTGGCGGCAGCAGGCTGCCCGGCGTGGTCAGCGCCGGCGGGTTGACCGCCGACACCGGGCTGGCCAGCACTTCCGCCAACGACTGCACGATCTGCGGGTCGTCCAGCTCCTGCAAATCCTGCATCACCAGCGCTTCGCTGGGGCTGAGCACATCATCGAGCACAGGCACATGCGGCTCGCCGGGCTGTTCGTCAGGAAAGAAACCGAGACTGGCGAGGCTTTTCTGCGCGATATCCAGCAAGTGCTCGCTGGGTGCCTGCGGGTCGTCGCTCAGGCGCTCGAGGTAGTACTCGAGGCTGGTGATGGCGTCGGCGAGGCTGTCGAGTTGCTGCCACCCCGGCTCGTGCGGGTCGAGCAACAGGTGCTCGCGGATAAATCCGTTGCAGGCTTCGAGCAGGCTGGCCGCCCGCGCCAGCGGAATCATCGCCAGCGCGCCGCGCACCTGGGTCAGCAGCGCCGGCAGGCTTTGCAGTTGCTGGCGATCCCAGTCGGCGTCGATGTAGTCGACGATCATGTCCTTGGCCTGTTGCAGACAGATGCGCGCTTCCTTGATCACGATCTGATGAATCTGCGTCAGGTCGGTGGTCGGCAGCCGCGAGTCATCCGGGCTCTCCGGCTCCACCGTACCGACCATCCCGGCCAGCGTCGCCTCGACGTAGAGCAAGGCGCCGGCGACGTCCATCAGCGTGGCGTCGTTCGGTTCGCGCTGACCCTGGGCGAGACTGAGCACCACCGCCAGTTGATCGATGATCACCTTGCGCGGCTGGCCGAAACCGAGCACCGCCAGGGTGTCGGCGATCTGCCGCAGCGGCGCCAGCAGGCTGTCCAGGTCCGAGGCGTGCTGGCGGTCGCTGCGCACGAACAGGTCGAGGCGTTCCTTGACCCGCACCAGCTCTTCGCACAGCGCCGCGAGCACCGAGCGCATGGCATCGCGGTCGGGGCCGGCCAGACGCGCGCGTTCTTCGTCGACCATCGCGCTGTCGGGCAGCGCGTCGTCCAGGGAGTAGCGATCTTTCATGGTCAGCATCTGCCCGGTGGGATGTTCGGCTTTGGCGATATAAAACAGCAGGCTTTTCAGCAGTTCAGGCGGTGGCGGCTGGTTGAGGCCGGGCATGCCCTGTTCGAGCAGGCGCTTGAGTTCCTTGTCGGCGTCCTTGAACAGGCTGCGCAGGGCCGGACTGTTGGCGATCCGCCCCTCACGCATGCCCTCGACCAGCGCCGACGCGACCTGCCACAACGGGCTCAGCGGCGAGTTACCGCTCAACGCTTCGAGGCGGGTGAAGACCTTGGCCAGATAACCGAGGTGCGTCTGGTCATCCTGTTCGCGGAGCAATCCGACCAGCGCCATTTGCAGCATCTGGCGCAATTTGCGCAGCACATTCGGCAGTTCTGCCGGTTCAAGCAGGGCCAGCGCTTGCGGACTCAGGGGTGACAGCTCGGGCAACTGCGGGCTGAACAGGCTGGTTTCCGACAACAGGCTTTCGCCCCGGGCGCTGCGCAAGTCGTTGATCAGCGGCAGCACCACCAGCGGCAGGTCACGGCGGGCGCCCTGCACCCGGTCGAGGTAGGTCGGCAATTGACCCAGCGCCTGCAACAGCAAGTGCAGCGCTTCGTCGCGGTGGCTGACGCGGTCGTTCTGCAACGCTTCGACCAGGTGTTCCATTTCTTCGGCGAGCAATGCCGCGCCGTAGAACTCGACCATCTGCAGGCTGCCGTGTACCTGATGGATGCAGGCCAGGCATTCGTCCAGCCCGGGCACGGACTGCGGATCGTCGAGCACGGCTTCGATGGCCTGATGCGCCTGCCTCAGCGTCTCGGCGATTTCACCCTTGACCCATTCGAGGGCCACGTAATCGTGCCGGTCACCCATAACCACTCCGCTCGACATTGCCTCGCCCGCAGGCCTCACGCCTTGTCCGCGACGGGCGCTGGCGCCGCCGGCAAGGTGAACCCGGACACCGAGCGGCGCAACTGGCTGGCCATTTTCGCCAGGTTGCCGATGCTCTCGGCGGTGGCCGTGGAGCCGGACGAGGTCTGCGAGGTGATCTGCTGGATCACGTTCATCGTCAGGGAAATCTGCCCGGCCGAAGACGTTTGCTGCTGCGCCGCGTTGGAAATGCTCTGGATCAGCGCCGCGAGGGTCTTGGACACGCCTTCGATTTCTTCCAGGGCCACACCGGCATCCTGCGCCAGCCGCGCGCCGCGCACCACTTCGGTGGTGGTCTGTTCCATGGAAATCACGGCTTCGTTGGTGTCGGTCTGGATCGCTCGCACCAGCGTTTCGATCTGTCGGGTCGCGGCGGACGAGCGCTCGGCCAGCCGCTGCACTTCGTCGGCCACCACGGCAAAACCGCGCCCGGCATCACCGGCCATCGACGCCTGAATTGCCGCGTTGAGGGCGAGGATGTTGGTCTGGTCGGCAATGTCATCGATCAGGCTGACGATGTCGCCGATTTCCTGGGACGACTCGCCCAGGCGCTTGATGCGCTTGGCGGTGTCCTGAATCTGTTCGCGGATGTTGTCCATGCCGTGGATGGTGTTGTGCACCACTTCGTTGCCCTTGTTGGCGATCTCCACCGAACGCTCGGCCACCGCCGAGGATTCGGCGGCGTTGGCCGACACCTGATCGATGGATTGGGCCATGTCGCTGATCGCGGTCGAGGCTTCGGAAATCTGCTGGGCCTGATGCTCCGAGGCCTGGGCCAGGTGCATGGCGGTGGCCTGGGTTTCCTGCACCGCAGCGGCGACCTGGCCGGCGGTGAGGTTGATGGTGGCGACCAGATCGCGCAACTGGTCGACGGAATAGTTGATCGAGTCGGCGATGGTCCCGGTGAAGTCTTCGGTCACCGAGGCGGTTACGGTCAGGTCGCCGTCGGCTAGGTCTTCAATCTCGTCGAGCAGGCGCATGATCGCGTTCTGGTTGCGCTCGTTCTTTTCTGCGGTCTCGCGCAACTGACGGTTGGTTTCCCGGACCATGACCAGGCCGATCAGGATGATCGAGGCCAGCGCCAGCAGGCCCAGTACGTAGCCGCCGATGGTGTCGGTGTTGCGCCCGCCGGCAAGGTTTTCGAAACGGCTGGCCAGGTGCGAGGCTTCGTCGAGCAGGGTCTGCGACAGGCTGAAGATATTGGTGGCCGACTCACGGACCTTGAACAGCTCCGGCGAGGTTTCGAGGATTTCATCCACGGAACCCGAGACGAACTGGAACAGCTCGGAAATCTCGCTCAAGCGAGCGCGGGCATCGCGGTCTTCGACCTGGCTGACTTTCAGCGCCGGGTTGCCTTGCAACATGCCGTTGAGCACCTGGCCGAAGCGTGCGGCATCGCGACCGAACGCGTCGGCAGCCTGCTGGGAGTTTTCATCGCCCGAGAGTACGGTGTTCACCGCACCGAGAATCCGTTCGGCCAGCAGCGACTGACGCTGGGCCATCGCCACCTGCGCCGCCGGCGCGCCGCGTTGCAGGAGGATTTCCACGACCTTCTCGTATTCGATCTGCAACTGCGGCACGGTTTCGGCCAGAGTCGCGGCCACTTGATGCAGGGACAGCACGGTCTGCTCGCTGGAGAGAATCGCGTCGGTGTTTTTCAGCAGGCGTTCCCAGTCCAGCTGCACGGCGCGCATTTCCGGGCGCACGACGGATGGCGCCGGCGGCAGGCCGGTGCTCGGGTCGCCCTTCTTGAGGTAACCCCAGCGTTGGGCAAAATCGTTGCGCGCATCGCTGAGCAGCTTGAACGCGGCGGCTTTGCCGGCGGCGGCTTCGGTGGCGTTCTTGGCGATCCGCTGCGACAGCACCCGCAGCTCGCCGGCGTGGCCGATGTACTGCTTGTCGTAGTTGGCCTGGGTGTTGAGGTAAGCGAAGTTGGCGAACAGCAGCATGATGAACACGATCAGCGCGATGAACAGCACGATGATCTGCGAGCGGCTGCGCGAGCCTTCTGCGGGCTTGCCTGTTTTTGCTTTGATCATCGGTCCTCGCCTGTTAAACCGCGACGTGCATGAAACTCGGTGACTGCGCCAGCGCAAACAGGCTGAACACCCGCCAGTTCTGCTCGCGCCGGAAATAGCCCTTGATGAACTCGCCCTTGGAGCCTTGCCGCTTACTGATCGAGACGGATTCGAAACTGTCCTGCTCGAAGTGCTGCAGGCCGAAGACTTCATCGACCAGCAACCCGGCAAACACGTCCTGATGCTCTACCACCAATACCCGCCGCTGCTTGCGCATCGGTGACAGTTCATGGCCGAAAAAGCCGCACAGGTCCATGACCGGCAGCAGCCGTCCGCGCAGGTTGGCCACGCCCTTGACCCACGTTTTGACGCCCGGCAACTGCGTGACACGCAGTTCGGGCAGCACTTCGCTGACTTCGCCCATCGGCGTGACGTACCAGTGCTCGCCCAGACGAAAGCCGATGCCGCTCCAGCGATCCTGGCGCGCCGGTTGCGACGGCAGGTCCGCCGCCAGCAGGCGACAGCGCTGGTCGATCTGCCACAACAGTTCGAACGCGGTCAGCGACTCGCTCATGGCGGCGCGATCAACCGGCCAGCACGTTGTTCAGGGTCTTGATCAGCGTGTCTTCGTCGACCGGTTTGGTCAGGTAGTCCCTGGCGCCCTGGCGGGTGCCCCAGACCTTGTCGGTCTCCTGATCCTTGGTAGTAATGATGATCACCGGGATGTGGCTGGTTTCCGCATCCTTGGTCAGCTGACGGGTAGCCTGAAAGCCGTTGAGGCCGGGCATGACGATGTCCATCAGCACCGCGTCGGGTTTTTCCTGACGAGCCAGGGCCACGCCGTCGGCGCCGTTTTCGGCTTTCAGCACTTCGTGCCCGTGCTTTTCCAGCATGCCGGTGAGTTTGTACATTTCGGTCGGCGAATCATCGACGATCAGGATACGTGCCATGGTCTTCCCCATTTTTCTTGTCGACACCGGGCCCGCTGGCCGAGCGTCTCTGTGCGTGTCTTACTGCGGCAAAGCGGCAGCGAAGCCCGGAACATGGGCCGAAATCGCGTCGAGCAGTTCTTCCTTGCTGAAAGGCTTGGTCAAAAATTGATCGGAACCGACAATCCGCCCCTTGGCCTTGTCGAACAGCCCGTCCCGGGACGACAGCATGATCACCGGCGTGCCCTTGAACGCATTGTTGTTCTTGATTAAAGCGCAGGTCTGATAACCATCCAGACGCGGCATCATGATGTCGACAAAGATGATCCCGGGATGGTGGTCGGCGATCTTCGCCAGGGCGTCAAAACCGTCGATCGCGGTGATGACTTCGCACCCTGCATTTTTCAACAGGGTCTCGGCGGTGCGACGAATCGTTTTCGAGTCGTCGATCACCATGACCTTCAAGGCGCTGGACTGCTGTTCCATAAGGGGGCTCTACCGTCGCCTTTGCGAATCAATTTGTCCGTTTTGCGATGACTGATGGCTGGAAACCCTTGATGCTCAAGGGCCAGCGCGGCTGGGAGCCTTTTTAGCACAGTCTCCAGACGCAATCTATCGACGGGTTTTTCCTTGACCGAAAACCCGCCCGGCGCCACTCTGGCGGCACTTTTTTCATACCGATCCGGTAGCCAATTTTCGAGGAAAACCCAATGAGCGTTCGCGTCGGGATTGTCATGGACCCTATCGCCAGCATTTCCTATAAGAAGGATAGCTCGCTGGCCATGCTGCTGGCGGCGCAGAAGCGCGGCTGGGAACTGTTCTATATGGAACAGAAAGACCTTTATCAGGGTGAAGGCCAGGCACGGGCGCGGATGAAGCCGCTGAAAGTCTTCGCCAACCCGGAAAAATGGTTCGAACTGGGCGCCGAACAGGATTCGCTGCTCAGCGACCTGAACGTGATCCTGATGCGCAAGGATCCGCCGTTCGACATGGAGTTCGTCTACTCCACCTACCTGCTCGAACAGGCCGAGTCTGCCGGGGTGCTGGTGGTCAACAAGCCGCAGAGCCTGCGCGACTGCAATGAAAAACTGTTCGCCACGCTGTTCCCGCAGTGCACGCCGCCGACCGTGGTCAGCCGCCGCGCCGACGTGCTGCGTGAATTTGCCGCCAAACATGGCGACGTGATCCTCAAGCCGCTGGACGGCATGGGCGGCACCTCGATTTTCCGTCACCGTGCCGGCGACCCGAACCTGTCGGTGATCCTGGAAACCCTGACCGCCCTCGGCGCCCAGCAGATCATGGGCCAGGCCTACCTGCCGGCGATCAAGGACGGCGACAAGCGCATCCTGATGATCGACGGCGAGCCGGTGGATTACTGCCTGGCGCGGATTCCGGCCCAGGGCGAAACCCGTGGCAACCTCGCGGCCGGCGGTCGTGGCGAAGCCCGTCCGCTGACCGACAAGGATCGCTGGATCGCGGCCCAGGTCGGCCCGACCTTGCGCGAAAAAGGCCTGCTGTTCGTCGGCCTGGACGTGATCGGCGAGCACCTGACCGAAATCAACGTCACCAGCCCGACCTGCATCCGCGAAATCGACAATGCCTTCGGCACCGACATCGGCGGGATGCTGATGGATGCGATCGAAGGCAAGCTGCAAGCGTCGAGCCGCAAGCCGCAAGCTTAAAGCCAGTGGTGTGCAGCTTGTCGCTTGAGACTTCAAGCTTGCAGCTAAAAACCAACATTGCGTTATCATGCCGAGCCCGTAAAAACGCGATGTTGGTTTTTCTCGAATGACACTTCCGTCCGATCTGCCCGCTGAACTCGCCCATAAAGGCGTGCGCCCGGTCGATCGCCTCGGATTTACCCTGTTTCTCGCGGCGCTGATCCATCTGGCGCTGTTGCTCGGCGTGGGTTTCACCATGGTCGAGCCCAAGCAGATCAGCAAAACCCTGGAAATCACCCTCGCTACCTTCAAGAGCGAAAAGAAGCCGGCGAAGGCTGATTTCCTCGCCCAGGAAAACCAGGAAGGCAGCGGCACCCTCGACAAGAAGGCGATCCCCAAGACCACCGAGGTCGCGCCGTTCCAGGCAAACGAAGTCAAGAAAGTCACCCCGCCACCGGCCGCCAAGCCGGAGGTGCAGGAAGCCGCACCGAAAGCGGCGGTGACCACCGTCGCGCCGAAACCGAAAAAGGCGCCGACCAAGAAAGAAGAAGCCAGGACCGAGACCAAACCGACGGTCGATGCGCCGACTTTCGACAGCTCGCAGCTCTCCAGCGACATCGCCAGCCTCGAAGCCGAACTGGCCAACGAACAACAGCTGTACGCCAAGCGTCCGCGCATCCACCGCCTCAGCGCCGCGTCGACCATGCGCGACAAGGGCGCCTGGTACAAGGACGAGTGGCGCAAGAAGGTCGAGCGCATCGGCAACCTCAATTACCCCGACGAAGCCCGGCGCAAGCAGATCTACGGCAATCTGCGCCTGATGGTGTCGATCAACCGCGATGGCTCGCTGTACGAAGTGCTGGTGCTGGAGTCTTCCGGCCAGCCGCTGCTGGATCAGGCAGCACAGCGCATCGTGCGCCTGGCGGCACCGTTTGCACCGTTTACCGGGGACCTGTCGGACATCGACCGGCTGGAAATCATCCGCACCTGGAAATTCGCCCGGGGTGACCGGCTGTCCAGTAACTGAGTCGATCTTTTGCCCGCTCCAGCTTGTCAGTTCGCCCCCCGAACGCCACACTAGCGCACATGAAAAACGTCAGCCCCAGCTACCTCAAGCATCACTTCCTGATCGCCATGCCACACATGGCCGACCCGAACTTTGCCCACACCTTGACCTACATCGTCGAGCACACGGCCAATGGCGCCATGGGGCTGGTGGTCAACCGACCGCAAGAGCTGAATCTGGCCGACATCCTCGAACAACTGCGCCCGGACATCGATCCGCCAGCGCTGTGCCAGCATGTGCCGATCTTCATCGGCGGCCCGGTGCAGACCGATCGCGGTTTTGTCCTGCACCCGGCGGGCAAGACGTTCCAGGCCACCGTCGAGCTGGAGGGCGATCTGGCCCTGTCCACCTCGCAGGACGTGCTGTTCGCCATCGCCGACGGCGTAGGCCCGGCCAAAAGCGTGATCACCCTCGGTTATGCCGGCTGGGAAGCCGGGCAACTGGAGGCCGAGTTGGCCGACAATGCCTGGCTGACCTGCCCGTACGACGCCGACATCCTGTTCAACACCAGTAGTGAACTGCGCCTGGAAGCAGCGGCCAAGCACCTGGGGATCAACCTCAGCCTGCTGACCAGCCAGGCAGGACACGCCTGATGGCCCTGCGCCTGATCCTCGGCTTCGACTACGGCACCAAACAGATCGGCGTGGCGGTCGGCCAGGTGATTACCGGCCAGGCCCGCGAACTGTGCACCTTGAAGGCGCAAAACGGTGTGCCGGACTGGAATCAGGTCGAAGCCCTGATAAAGGAATGGAAACCCGACGCCGTGGTGGTCGGCCTGCCGCTGAACATGGACGGCACGCCCAGCGAAATGTGCGCCCGCGCCGAGAAATTCGCCCGCCGCCTCAATGGCCGCTTCAACCTGCCTTTCTATACCCACGATGAACGCCTGACGACCTTCGAAGCCAAGGGCGAGCGACTGGTACGCGGCGGACAGAAAGGCAGCTACCGCGACAACCCGGTGGACGCCATCGCCGCCGCCCTGCTGCTGCAAGGCTGGCTCGACGAAAACACCGCACTATTTGAATCCTGACAAGCGCTACGGCGCTTTTCTTTTGGTTACAACCCGAGCCCCGGTTCGCGAGAACCGGCTCGACCCCGAGAAGGAGCAACCATGAGCCTGCCCAATCCCGCCGATCTGATCAGCCAGATGGCGACCCGCCTCAAGGCGCACCTTGCCCAGCGTGATATCAGCGAACCGCGTTACATCGGCATCCGCACCGGCGGCGTCTGGGTCGCCCAGGCCCTGCTCAAAGAGCTGGGCAGCGATGCGCCATTGGGCACGCTGGATGTTTCCTTCTACCGCGACGACTTCAGCCAGAACGGCCTGCACCCGCAAGTGCGTCCGTCCGCCCTGCCCTTCGAAATCGAAGGCCAGCATCTGGTGCTGATCGACGACGTACTGATGAGCGGCCGGACCATCCGCGCCGCCATGAACGAACTGTTCGACTACGGCCGCCCGGCCAGCGTGACGCTGGTCTGCCTGCTGGACCTGGACGCCGGCGAATTGCCGATCCGCCCCAACGTGGTCGGCGCGACGCTGTCGCTGGCCGCCCACGAGCGGGTCAAGCTGTCCGGGCCGGAGCTGGCCCTCGAACTGCAAGACCTTGCCCTTTAATCCGCCCTATTGAGAGTCCCCCTCGCGATGACGCCTCTAGATACCAAGCGCCCGCTGCAGCTCAATGATCAGGGCCAGCTGCGCCACTTCCTCTCGCTCGACGGCCTGCGCCGCGAGTTGCTGACGGAAATCCTCGACACCGCCGACTCGTTCCTCGAAGTCGGTGCCCGGGCCGTGAAAAAGGTTCCGTTGTTGCGCGGCAAGACCGTGTGCAACGTGTTCTTCGAAAACTCGACCCGCACCCGCACCACCTTCGAACTCGCGGCCCAGCGGCTGTCGGCGGACGTGATCACCCTGAACGTGTCGACCTCGTCGGCCAGCAAGGGCGAAACCCTGCTCGACACCCTGCGCAACCTGGAAGCCATGGCCGCCGACATGTTCGTCGTGCGCCACGGTGACTCCGGCGCTGCGCACTTCATCGCCGAACATGTCTGCCCGCAAGTGGCGATCATCAACGGCGGCGACGGCCGGCACGCGCACCCGACCCAGGGCATGCTCGACATGCTGACCATCCGCCGCCACAAGGGCGGTTTCGAGAACCTCTCGGTGGCCATCGTCGGCGACATCCTGCACTCGCGGGTGGCGCGCTCGAACATGCTCGCCCTGAAGACTCTCGGCTGCCCGGACATCCGCGTGATCGCGCCGAAAACCCTGCTGCCGATCGGCATCGAGCAGTACGGCGTGAAGGTCTACACCGACATGACCGAAGGTCTGAAAGACGTCGACGTGGTGATCATGCTGCGTCTGCAGCGTGAGCGCATGACCGGCGGCCTGCTGCCGAGCGAAGGCGAGTTCTACCGCCTCTTCGGCCTGACCACCGCGCGCCTGGCCGGCGCCAAGCCCGATTGCATCGTCATGCACCCGGGGCCGATCAACCGCGGCGTGGAGATCGAGTCGGCGGTGGCCGACGGCCCGCACTCGGTGATCCTCAATCAAGTCACCTACGGCATCGCGATCCGTATGGCCGTGCTGTCCATGGCCATGAGCGGACAGACTGCCCAGCGCCAATTCGAGCAGGAGAACGCCCAGTGAAGCTCAGCATTCTCGGCGCCCGCGTCATCGATCCAAGCAGCGGCCTGGATCAAATCACCGATATTCACGTTGAAGCCTGCAAGATCGTCGCCCTCGGCGCTGCTCCGGCCGGTTTCACCGCCGTCGAAACCATCGACGCCACAGGCCTGGTGGCCGCTCCGGGGCTGGTCGACCTGAACGTCGCCCTGCGCGAGCCGGGCTACAGTCGCAAAGGCACCATCGCCAGCGAAACCCGCGCTGCGGCGGCCGGTGGCGTAACCAGCCTGTGCTGTCCGCCGAAAACCAAACCGGTGCTCGACACCTCCGCCGTGGCCGAACTGATCCTCGACCGCGCCCGCGAGGCCGGCAACACCAAGGTGTTCCCGATTGGCGCGTTGAGCAAAGGTCTGGATGGCGAACAGCTTGCAGAACTGGTTGCTCTGCGTGACGCCGGTTGTGTTGCGTTCGGCAACGGCCTCGAAAGCTTCCGCAACACCCGCACCCTGTGCCGGGCGCTGGATTACGCGGCGACCTTCGACCTGACGGTGATTTTCAACTCGCAGGATCACGACCTGGCCGACGGCGGGCTGGCCCACGAAGGCGCTACCGCCAGTTTCCTCGGTTTGCCGGGCATTCCGGAAACCGCTGAAACCGTGGCCCTGGCCCGTGATCTGCTGCTGGTCGAGCAGACCGGCGTGCGTGCGCACTTCAGCCAGCTGACCAGCGCTCGCGGCGTGGCCCTGATCGCTCAGGCCCAGGCTCGTGGCTTGAAAGTCACGGCGGATGTCGCCCTGTATCAGTTGATCCTGACGGACGAAGCGCTGATCGACTTCAGCAGCCTGTATCACGTGCAACCGCCGCTGCGCACCCGTGCGGATCGCGACGGTCTGCGCGAGGCGGTGAAGTCCGGCGTGGTTTCGGCCATTTCCAGCCATCACCAGCCCCATGAACGCGATGCCAAACTGGCACCGTTCGGCGCCACCGAACCGGGCATCAGCAGCGTCGAGCTGTTGCTGCCGCTGGCGATGACGCTGGTCGAGGATGGTCTGCTGGACCTGCCGACCCTGCTGGCCCGCCTGAGCGCCGGCCCGGCCGAGGCCCTGCGCCTGCCGGCGGGCAAACTGGCGGTGGGGGGTGCGGCGGATATCGTGCTGTTCGATCCGAAGGCCTCGACCGTTGCCGGCGAAACCTGGCTGTCGAAAGGCGAGAACTGCCCGTTCCTCGGCCATAGCCTGCCGGGTGTGGTGCGCTACACGCTGGTGGATGGCCGGATCAGTCACCAGGCGTAAAAAAATGGCGAGGGAGTCAGCTCCCTCGCCATCACTTACTGAAAGGCACCGCGCCCTTCGGCATTACGCACCGACACCTGATCGTTCAGCGTCCAGAAGTCATACAGCACCCCAAGAAAGAACAACCCGCCGGTCAGCAGATACACCAACCCGCTGATCCACTTGCCCTGATACATCCGGTGCACGCCGAGCGCGCCGAGGAAGGTCAGCAGAATCCACGCCACGTTGTACTCGATAGGACCCGCGGCGAAACGCAGGTCGGCTTCGCGATCCATCGCCGGGATCAGGAACACGTCGATCAGCCAGCCGATCCCCAGCAACCCGAAAGTGAAAAACCAGATCGTGCCGGTCACCGGTTTGCCGTAATAGAAGCGGTGGGAGCCTGTGAAACCGAAAATCCACAACAGGTAACCGATCACCTTGCTGTGGGTGTCTTTTTCCTTCACACGGGGCAGTTGATAGCCGTTCATTAAGACCTCGATACACGCGATAGATAAATATTCTTTAATTCTTTGTGACTTTTTTACAGGTAGCCGACGTATGGCAAATGCTACCTTGTGTCCCGTCAAAGCCTTATAGCACCGGACTTCTGTCCGACAATTGCGTCTTTTTGCCGCTTATTTGGTTCCGTTGGCATCGGATTGAATCGACCAACGGCCTCGGAAGTGACAAAAAAGCTGTTATAAAGTTGCGCTAACACATCAAGAGCCCTGCCTAATGCGTCCATTTTTCAAGACATGGCTAACTATTTGCCTATTAATGCCACTGGCCGCCCACGCCACCAATCGTGAGCAACGTCTTCCCAACGTTAACGGTTTCACCCCTAAATCCCATGCCTCTGCTCCTTCGAACAAAGGCAAACAGGTCAAACACACCACGCTGAGCAGCACCGGCCGCAGCAAGCTGGTGCCACCGATGGCGACCAAGGAAAGCAGCAATGTCCTCAGTCGCGCGGTAAACGTCCTCGGTACGCCTTACCGTTGGGGCGGCAGCAGCCCGAGTAAAGGCTTCGACTGCAGCGGTCTGGTGAAATACGCGTTCAACGACGCCACGTTCGATCTGCCACGCACCTCGAACGCCATGGCCAGCGGTCACGGCGAGAAAGTCGAACGCAAGGACCTGAAGCCGGGCGACCTGATTTTCTTCAACATCAAGAGCCGTCGGGTCAATCACGTTGCCATCTACCTGGGCAACGACCGTTTCATCCATGCACCACGGCGCGGCAAAGCGGTGAGCATCGACACACTGAACAAGCCGTACTGGGAAAAGCATTACGTAGTGGCCAAACGCGTATTGCCGAAAGAGCAAGGGCAGATGCGCGTCGTTCAGCGCTAACACCATACCGATCGTTCCCACGTCGAGGCGTCGAACCGTCCGCGTGGGAATGCCTCAATGGACGCTCCGCGTCCGCTTCGGCAGGGACGCGGAGCGTCCCGGGCTGCATTCCCACGCAGAGCGTGGGAACGATCAGAACGAAAAATCGCAGCCCACGGGCTGCGATTTTTTTTGCCTAGAAGTTATCTGGCGTGCGCGCTTTCTCCCGCGCATGTTCGCGGCTGATCAAGCCCTTGGTCACCAGATCCTTCAGGCACATGTCGAGTGTCTGCATTCCCAGCGAGCCACCGGTCTGTATCGCCGAATACATCTGCGCCACCTTGTCCTCGCGGATCAGGTTACGGATCGCCGACGTGCCCAGCATGATCTCGTGCGCCGCCACCCGACCGCCGCCGATCTTCTTGATCAGCGTCTGCGAGACTACCGCCAGCAACGACTCCGACAGCATCGAGCGCACCATGGATTTTTCGTCCCCGGGGAACACATCCACCACCCGGTCGATGGTCTTGGCTGCCGACGTGGTGTGCAAGGTACCGAACACCAGGTGCCCGGTCTCGGCCGCGGTAAGCGCCAGGCGGATGGTTTCCAGATCACGCATCTCGCCCACCAGGATCACGTCCGGGTCTTCGCGCAGTGCTGAACGCAACGCGGTGGCGAAACTGCGGGTATCGCGATGGACTTCGCGCTGATTGATCAGGCATTTGCGCGATTCGTGGACGAATTCGATCGGATCTTCGATGGTCAGGATGTGGTGATGACGATGGGTGTTGAGGTAATCGATCATCGCCGCCAGGGTCGTCGACTTGCCGGAGCCGGTCGGCCCGGTCACCAGCACCAGCCCGCGCGGCGCATCGGTGATTTTGCGAAAGACGTCGCCCATGGCGAGGTCTTCCATACTCAGCACTTTCGACGGGATGGTCCGGAACACCGCGCCGACGCCCCGGTTCTGGTTGAAGGCATTGACCCTGAAGCGCGCCACGCCGGGGACTTCGAAGGAAAAGTCGGTTTCCAGATGTTTCTCGAAGTCCACCCGCTGGGTGTCGTTCATGATGTCGTAGATCAGCTCGTGCACTTGCTTGTGATCCAGCGCCGGCAGATTGATCCGCCGCACATCGCCATCCACGCGGATCATCGGCGGCAGACCGGCCGACAGGTGTAGGTCGGAAGCGCCCTGTTTGGCGCTGAAGGCCAGCAGTTCAGTGATATCCATAGCGTCCCTCAATTCCAGTAGAATGCCGCGAACCTTCAGACCGCTGGCGCCTCTTGATGTCCACGATAGCAGACAACATTCTCCAGGTTAGTTCGCGTATTCATGCCGCCACCGCTGCCGCCGGACGCGATGAAAACAGCGTCCAGCTGCTGGCCGTGAGCAAGACCAAACCGGCCGAAGCCCTGCGCGAAGCGCACGCCGCCGGCCTGCGCGACTTTGGCGAGAACTACCTGCAAGAGGCCTTGGGCAAACAGCTCGAACTGGCCGACCTGCCCTTGATCTGGCACTTCATCGGCCCCATTCAGTCGAACAAGACCCGCTCGATTGCCGAGCATTTCGCCTGGGTGCACTCCGTGGATCGCTTGAAAATCGCCCAACGCCTGTCCGAACAACGCCCGGCGGATCTGCCGCCACTGAACATCTGCATTCAGGTCAACGTCAGCGGTGAAGCCAGCAAGTCCGGCTGCACCCCGCAAGACCTGCCAGCCCTGGCCCAGGCCATCAGCGCCCTGCCGCGCCTGAAGCTGCGCGGGTTGATGGCAATTCCCGAGCCGACCGAAGATCGCGCCGAGCAAGACGCTGCATTCGCTGCCGTTCAGAGATTGCAGGCCAGCCTCGATCTGCCGCTCGACACACTTTCCATGGGCATGAGCCACGACCTCGAGTCGGCCATTGCCCAGGGCGCGACCTGGGTCCGTATCGGTACGGCCCTGTTCGGCGCCCGCGACTATTCCCAATCTTGAGCATTTCCAGATAAGGACCTGACATGAGCAACACACGTATTGCCTTTATCGGTGCCGGCAACATGGCCGCCAGCCTGATCGGCGGCCTGCGGGCCAAGGGTCTGGAAGCTGCACGGATTCGCGCCAGCGATCCGGGCGAAGAAACCCGCGCCAAAGTCAGCGCCGAACACGGCATCGAAACCTTCGCCGACAACGCCCAGGCCATCGACGGCGCTGACGTTGTCGTGCTGGCGGTCAAGCCACAAGCCATGAAGCTGGTGTGCGAAGCGATTCGCCCGAGCCTGAAACCGAATCAACTGGTGGTCTCGATCGCCGCCGGCATCACCTGCGCCAGCATGACGGCCTGGCTGGGTGAGCAGCCGATCGTGCGCTGCATGCCGAACACCCCGGCACTGCTGCGTCAGGGCGTGAGCGGCCTGTACGCCACCGGCGCAGTGAGCACCGAACAACGCCAACAGGCTGAAGAACTGCTGTCCGCCGTGGGCATCGCCCTGTGGCTGAACGAAGAGCAGCAACTGGACGCGGTCACCGCCGTTTCCGGTTCCGGCCCGGCGTACTTCTTCCTGCTGATCGAAGCCATGACCGCCGCCGGCGTCAAACTCGGCCTGCCGAAGGAAACCGCCGAGCAACTGACCTTGCAGACCGCGCTGGGCGCCGCGCACATGGCGGTGTCCAGCGACGTCGACGCGGCCGAACTGCGCCGCCGCGTGACCTCGCCGGCCGGCACCACGGAAGCTGCGATCAAATCGTTCCAGGCCAGCGGCTTCGAAGCCCTGGTGGAAAAAGCACTCGGCGCCGCCGCGCACCGCTCGGCCGAAATGGCCGAACAACTGGGCAAATAAGGAGCCTTACATGATTGGATTGAATACCGCAGCGGTCTACGTGCTGCAAACCCTCGGCAGCCTGTACCTGCTGATCGTGCTGCTGCGCTTCGTCCTGCAACTGGTGCGGGCGAACTTCTACAACCCGCTGTGCCAGTTCGTGGTCAAGGCCACCCAGCCGCTGCTCAAGCCACTGCGCCGGATCATCCCGAGCCTGTTCGGCCTCGACATGTCGTCGCTGGTGCTGGCGATCCTCGTGCAACTGGCGCTGATGGCGCTGACCCTGCTGCTGACCTACGGCACCACCGGCAACCCGCTGCAACTGCTGATCTGGTCGCTGATCGGCGTAACGGCGCTGTTCCTGAAGATTTTCTTCTGGGCCATGATCATCAGCATCATCCTGTCCTGGGTCGCACCGGGCAGCCACAATCCGGGCGCCGAGCTGGTGAACCAGATCTGTGAGCCGGCCCTTGCGCCGTTCCGCCGCATCCTGCCGAACCTCGGCGGTCTGGACCTGTCGCCGATCTTCGCCTTCCTCGTGCTGAAGCTGATCGACATGCTGGTGATCAACAACCTCGCGGCGATGACGATGATGCCGGAAATCCTGCGCCTGCTGATGTGAGCTGGTTTCGCTGGGACGGTGACGACCTGATTCTGGAGTGTCACCTGCAACCGGCCGCCCGCAGCGACGACTTCTGCGGGCTGCACGGTGATCGCCTGAAGATCCGCCTGACCGCGCCGCCGGTCGAGGGCAAGGCCAATGCCTATCTGATGGGGTTTCTGGCCAAGGCCTTTGGGGTCTCCAAAAGCCAGGTCAGTTTGCTCAGCGGTGAGTTGAACCGGCAGAAGCGGGTGAAGATCTGCTCGCCGAAGAAGTTGCCGGATCTGCCCGGACTAGTCAGCTGATCGTTCCCACGTCGAGGCGTCGAACCGTCCGCGTGGGAATGCATCCCGGGACGCTCCGCGTCCCCCGCCGAAGCGGACGCGGAGCGTCCAATGAGGCGTTCCCACGCGGAGCGTGGGAACGAGCGCAGGTAGTTGCTTGCCGCTAACCCCACCGGTCTTTAGACTTACGCCTCATTTCAACGAGAGCAGGGTCGATGCCAGCTGCCTTTCCCCCCGATTCTGTTGGTCTGGTGACGCCGCAAACGGCGCACTTCAGCGAACCGCTGGCCCTGGCCTGCGGCCGTTCGCTGGCCGATTATGACCTGATCTACGAAACCTACGGCACGCTGAACGCGCAAGCGAGCAATGCCGTACTGATCTGCCACGCCTTGTCCGGCCACCACCACGCTGCGGGTTACCACAGCATCGACGACCGCAAGCCCGGTTGGTGGGACAGCTGCATCGGCCCCGGCAAACCGATCGACACCAACAAATTCTTCGTGGTCAGCCTGAACAACCTCGGCGGTTGCAACGGTTCCACCGGCCCGAGCAGCCTCAACCCGGAAACCGGCAAGCCGTTCGGCGCCGACTTCCCGGTGCTGACCGTGGAAGACTGGGTGCACAGCCAGGCACGTCTGGCCGACCTGCTCGGCATCGGCCAATGGGCCGCGGTGATCGGTGGCAGCCTCGGCGGCATGCAGGCGCTGCAATGGACCATCACGTATCCGGATCGCGTTCGCCACTGCCTGGCCATCGCCTCGGCCCCCAAGCTGTCGGCGCAGAACATCGCCTTCAACGAAGTGGCGCGCCAGGCGATCCTCACCGACCCGGAGTTCCACGGCGGCTCGTTCCAGGAACACGGCGTGATCCCCAAGCGCGGCCTGATGCTGGCGCGGATGGTCGGACACATCACGTATCTGTCCGACGACTCCATGGGCGAGAAATTCGGCCGTGGCCTGAAGAGCGAAAAGCTCAACTACGACTTCCACAGCGTCGAGTTCCAGGTCGAAAGCTACCTGCGCTATCAGGGCGAAGAGTTCTCCGGGCGCTTCGATGCCAACACCTATCTGTTGATGACCAAGGCGCTGGACTACTTCGATCCGGCGGCGAACTTCAACGATAACCTGGCGAAAACCTTCGAAGGTGCAAAAGCCAAGTTCTGCGTGATGTCGTTCACCACCGACTGGCGCTTCTCCCCGGCCCGCTCGCGGGAACTGGTGGATGCGCTAATGGCCGCGCGCAAGGACGTCAGTTACCTGGAAATCGACGCACCCCAGGGCCACGACGCCTTCCTGATTCCGATCCCGCGTTATTTGCAGGCGTTCGGCAATTACATGAACCGCATTACGTTGTGAGAAAGCCATGAGAGCTGATCTGGAAATCATCCAGGAATGGATCCCCGCCGGCAGCCGCGTGCTCGACCTCGGTTGCGGTGACGGCGAGTTGCTGACCTGGCTGCGCGACCACAAGCAGGTCACCGGCTATGGCCTGGAAAACGACCCGGACAACATCGCCGAGTGCGTGGCCAAGGGCATCAACGTCATCGAGCAGGACCTGGACAAGGGCCTGGGCAACTTCGCCAGCAACAGCTTCGACATCGTGGTGATGACCCAGGCCCTGCAAGCCGTGCATTACCCGGACAAGATCCTCGACGAAATGCTGCGGGTCGGTCGCCAGTGCATCATCACCTTCCCCAACTTCGGTCACTGGCGCTGCCGCTGGTACCTGGCGAGCAAGGGCCGGATGCCGGTGTCGGAATTCCTGCCGTACACCTGGTACAACACGCCGAACATCCACTTCTGCACCTTCGAAGACTTTGAAGAACTTTGTCGCGAACGTGAGGCGAAGGTCATTGATCGGCTTGCCGTGGATCAACAGCACCGCCACGGGTGGGCCAGTAAGCTATGGCCTAATCTGTTAGGTGAGATCGGTATCTACCGCGTCAGCAGCCCGGGGCTTGCGGATCACAGGATCGCGGTCTGAACCACGACATTGCGAGGAGAACGAACATGGGACGCTTGATTACCGCGCTATTGGCCGCCTGCCTGAGCCTGTCGGCCGTGGCTGCCGATGCCATCAAGGGCGAACGCAAGGAAGTGTTCGGTGATGTCACCGTGCATTACAACACCTTCAACTCGACCTTCCTGACGCCGGACATCGCCAAGGCTGCCGAGCTGATCCGCAGCAAGAATCAGGGCGTGATCAATGTCTCGGTGATCAAGGACGGCAAACCGCTGATCGCCCAGGTCACCGGCACCGTCAAGGACCTGACCAGCCAGAGTGTGCCGCTGACCTTCCGCCAGATCACCGAACAGGGCGCGATCTACTACATCGCCCAGTACCCGGTGGAGCAGCAGGAAACCCGCACCTTTGAAATCAAGGTGCAGACCGGCGACAAGATCAACACCCTCAATTTCAACCAAGAGCTTTTCCCTGGCCAATGATCAATCTCACGCAACTCGTACTGGCCAGCCATAACGCCGGCAAACTCAAGGAACTCCAGGCCATGCTCGGCGAATCGGTGCAATTGCGCTCGATCGGCGAATTCAGCAGCGTGGAGCCGGAAGAAACCGGTCTGTCGTTCGTCGAGAACGCGATCCTCAAGGCCCGCAATGCTGCGCGCATTTCCGGGCTGCCGGCGCTGGCCGACGATTCGGGCCTGGTGGTGGATTTCCTCGGCGGTGCGCCGGGCATCTACTCGGCGCGCTACGCCGACGGCAAGGGTGACGCGGCGAACAACGCCAAACTGCTAGACGCCTTGAAGGATGTGCCTGAAACCGAGCGCGGCGCGCAGTTCGTCTGCGTACTGGCACTGGTGCGTCATGCCGATGATCCGCTGCCGATCCTCTGTGAAGGTCTGTGGCACGGGCGCATTCTGACCGCCGCCAGCGGTGAGCACGGTTTCGGCTACGACCCACTGTTCTGGGTGCCGGAGCGCAACGTGTCCAGCGCCGAGCTGAGCCCGAGCGACAAGAACCAGATCAGCCACCGCGCCCGTGCAATGGATCTGCTGCGCCAGCGTCTGGGCTTGAAATGACCGATAGTTCCTCCGCGTCGTCGCTGATTATCGGCGGCGCCGCCTCCTCGCCTCGGGCGCCGTTGCCGACGCTGCCGCCCCTGGCGCTGTACATCCACATCCCGTGGTGTGTGCGCAAATGTCCGTATTGCGACTTCAACTCCCACACCGCCAGCCCGGTGCTGCCGGAGCAGGAATACGTCGACGCGCTGCTCGCCGACCTCGATCAGGATCTGCACGCAGTGTATGGCCGTGAGTTGAGTTCGATCTTCTTTGGCGGCGGCACGCCGAGCCTGTTCAGTGCCGAAGCCCTTGGTCGCTTGCTGGAAGGCGTGAAACAACGCATTGCGTTTGCCGATGACATCGAAATCACCCTGGAAGCCAACCCCGGGACCTTCGAACAAGAGAAGTTCGTCGCCTACCGCAAACTGGGGATCAATCGCCTGTCGATCGGCGTCCAGAGCTTCCAGCAGGAAAAGCTCAAGGCCCTCGGCCGTATCCACAACGGCGACGAAGCGGTACGCGCCGCCGGCATGGCGCGCCAGGCCGGGTTCGATAACTTCAACCTCGACTTGATGCACGGTTTGCCGGACCAGTCGCTGGACGATGCTCTGAGCGACCTGCGCCAGGCCATCGCCCTGAAGCCGACGCACATTTCCTGGTATCAGCTGACACTGGAGCCGAACACCGTGTTCTGGAACCAGCCGCCGGTGCTGCCGGAAGACGACACGCTGTGGGACATTCAAGAGGCCGGGCAGGCGCTGCTGGCCGAGCACGGTTACGCGCAGTACGAAGTTTCGGCCTACGCGCAACCCGGTCGCCCGGCGCGGCATAACCTCAATTACTGGAGCTTCGGCGACTTCATCGGCATCGGCGCCGGCGCTCACGGTAAGCTCAGCCATCCGGACGGGCGCATCGTGCGCACCTGGAAGACGCGCCTGCCGAAGGACTACCTCAACCCGGCCAAAAGTTTCCAAGCCGGCGAGAAAGCCCTGACCAACGACGAGATGCCGTTCGAATTCCTGATGAACGCCCTGCGCCTGACCGCCGGCGTCGAATCGCGCCTGTACCCGGAGCGCACCGGCCTGCCGCTGGAGAGCCTCGACGAACACCGGCGCGAGGCCGAACAAAGCGGTCTGTTGCAGGTCGAACCGTCACGTCTGGCGGCCACCGAGCGCGGACAACTGTTCCTCAACGACTTGCTGCAGAAATTTCTGAGCTGATCGCTCTTAAGGAAACCGCATGGATTTGATACTCGACTTGCTCGCCACCGTGTCCCGCTGGAGCCGCAGCAACCTCTCGGAAATCGCTCTGGCCCTGGTGGGCTGTCTGCTGGTGCTGTTCGGCGCTGACTTCAAGGGCTGGGTCGAGCAACGCCTCGGCAGCATCGCCGGCGCCCTGCGCGTGCCGCTGATGGCCCTGCTGTGTCTGATCGGCAGCGGCGCGGCGCTGATCTACGCCACACCCTGGGTGGTGAAGGGCTTGAGCCAGTTCAACAACTACAGCCTGGCGCCGGTGTTGTTGGTGGTGCTGGTGTTGATTGGCGTGGTCGCTGACCGCCGCTGATCTCCAACGTGCTCGTTCCCACGCTCCGCGTGGGAATGCAGCCCGGGACGCTCTGCGTCCCTGAAGCGGACGCGGAGCGTCCATCGAGGCATTCCCACGCAGACGGTTCGACGCCTCGACGTGGGAACGATCACTGCGCAGTACTTACGACTGCTTTTCGAACTTCAGATCCCACACGCCATGCCCAAGACGTTCGCCGCGGCGTTCGAACTTGGTGATCGGGCGTTCGGCCGGGCGTGGCACGCACTTGCCGTCTTCGGCGAGGTTGCGATAGCCCGGGGCGACGTTCATCACTTCCAGCATGTATTCGGCGTACGGTTCCCAGTCGGTGGCCATGTGCAGAATGCCGCCAACCTTCAGCTTGCTGCGCACCAGCTCAGCGAAGGACGCCTGAACGATGCGGCGCTTGTGGTGACGGCTCTTGTGCCACGGATCCGGGAAGAACAGCATCAGGCGATCGAGGCTGTTGTCGGCGATGCAGCGGTTGAGCACTTCGATCGCGTCGCAATCATAGACCCGCAGGTTGGTCAGGCCCTGAGTCAGCACGCCGTTGAGCAGTGCGCCGACACCCGGACGGTGAACCTCGACACCAATGAAATCCTGCTCCGGCGCAGCCGCGGCCATTTCCAGCAGCGAGTGACCCATGCCGAAACCGATCTCCAGCGAACGCGGCGCGGAACGGCCGAACACCTGGTCGTAATCCACCGGCGCATCGGCCAGCGGCAGGACGAACTGCGGCGCGCCCTGATCCAGGCCGCGCTGCTGGCCTTCGGTCATGCGCCCGGCGCGCATCACGAAACTCTTGATGCGGCGGTGTTGGCGCTCGTCGCCTTCTTCCGTCTGGATTGGCGTGTCGTTCGATTCAGTCATCAATAGCTCTTACTTGATCAGACCATCCAGCGGCGAAGAGGCGCTGGCATAGAGTTTTTTCGGCATGCGGCCGGCGAGGTAGGCCAGACGGCCCGCGACGATCGCGTGTTTCATGGCTTCGGCCATCATGATCGGCTGCTGGGCGTGGGCGATGGCCGAGTTCATCAGCACCGCGTCACAGCCCAGCTCCATCGAGATGGTAGCGTCGGAAGCGGTGCCGACACCGGCATCCACCAGCACCGGGATCTTGGCTTCTTCGAGGATGATCTGCAGGTTGTACGGATTGCAGATCCCCAGGCCCGAACCGATCAGACCGGCCAGCGGCATGACCGCGATGCAGCCGATTTCCGCCAGTTGCCGGGCGATGATCGGGTCATCACTGGTGTAAACCATCACGTCGAAGCCTTCCTTGACCAGCACTTCGGCGGCCTTGAGGGTTTCGATCACGTTGGGGAACAGGGTTTTCTGGTCGGCCAGCACTTCCAGCTTCACCAGGTTGTGGCCGTCGAGCAGCTCACGGGCCAGGCGGCAGGTGCGCACGGCTTCGATCGCGTCGTAGCAGCCCGCGGTGTTCGGCAGGAAGGTGTAGCGATCCGGCGACAGCACTTCGAGCAGGTTCGGCTCGCCTTCGATCTGGCCCAGGTTGGTGCGGCGCACGGCGAAGGTGACGATCTCGGCACCCGAGGCTTCGATGGCCAGGCGGGTTTCTTCCATGTCACGGTACTTGCCGGTACCGACCAGCAAACGCGACTGGTAAGTACGACCGGCCAGAACGAAAGGCTTGTCGCTACGAACGATGCTCATGGGGAATCCTCTGTTGGGGTGAGGGTCTTGCAGAATTCTCGGCCCATGCAGGCCTGGCGATCAGCCGCCGCCGATGGCGTGCACGACTTCGACGTTGTCGCCGTCGTTCAAAGTCGTGTCGGCATGCTGGCTGCGCGGGACGATATCCAGATTGAGTTCGACCGCGACGCGGCGTCCGGTCAGATCCAGACGGGTCAGCAGGGCCGCAACGGTTTCACCGTCGGGCAGTTCAAAGGATTCACCGTTCAACTGAATGCGCATGCGCAACGCCGCCATCACTTTTTAGGGGGTGGCATTCTAGCCCGATCATGACCTAAAGGTCAGCACCAAGCGTCAAGCGGTTGGATACAGGCGCCAGGCGGCCAGCCCCAGGCACATCCAGCCAATCAGGAATGCCAGACCGCCCAACGGGGTGATGATGCCGAGCTTGCCGATGCCGAGGGTGGTCAGCAGGTACAGGCTGCCGGAAAACAGCAGGATGCCGACGCTGAACGAGATGCCGGCCCAGGCGACCAGCCGCCCCTGTAGCTGCGTGGCCAGCAGTGCCACGCCAAACAGCGCCAGCGCATGCACCAGTTGATAGGTAACGCCGGTGTGGAAGATCGCCAGGTATTCGGGTGTCAGGCGATTTTTCAAGCCATGGGCGGCGAACGCGCCGAGGCCGACACCGGTGAAACCAAAGAAGGCAGCCAGCATCAGAAAGCTACGCAGCATGTAGAACTCCAGTCAGACTCGATCGGCAGGGTCTGTATAATGGCCCGCTCAACCGGTTCGGCCAAGCCATCTCTATGCTGCGTATATTTCTCCGTCGTTTCACGAAGGCCCTGCTCTGGTTCGCGGGCGGCAGTGTATTGCTGGTGTTGGTGTTTCGCTTTGTGCCGCCACCGTTCACGGCGCTGATGGTCGAGCGCAAGATAGAGTCCTGGGCCGACGGCGAGCCGATCGATCTGCAACGCACCTGGAAGCCATGGGACGAGATCTCCGATGACCTGAAGGTCGCGGTGATTGCCGGCGAAGACCAGAAATTCCCCGAGCATTGGGGTTTTGACCTGAGTGCGATCAAGGCAGCACTGGCCCACAACGAACTCGGCGGTTCGATCCGTGGTGCCAGCACCTTGAGCCAGCAAGTGTCGAAGAACCTGTTTTTGTGGTCCGGCCGCAGTTATCTGCGCAAGGGCCTGGAGGCGTGGTTTACCGCGCTGATCGAAGTGTTCTGGCCCAAGCAACGGATTCTTGAGGTGTACCTGAACAGCGTCGAGTGGGATGACGGCGTGTTTGGCGCCGAAGCGGCGGCAAGGCATCACTTTGGCGTAGGCGCCAGGTCGCTGTCCCGGCAGCAGGCGAGTTATCTGGCGGCTGTGCTGCCGAATCCCCGGGTCTGGAGCGCCAGTCATCCGACCGCTTACGTGTCGCGCCGGGCCGGCTGGATTCGCCAGCAAATGAGCCAGCTGGGTGGCGACAGCTACCTGCTGACACTGAATGATTCGCGCCGCGCGCCCTGGGCCCAATGACGTTCTGACAGGCAAACAAAAACGCCCCGATCATCACTGATCGGGGCGTTTTTTTATTGCCGGACTACCGGTTATGCGGCAATCGACAACTTGAGCTTGTTCATCGCGCTCTTCTCGAGCTGACGGATCCGCTCGGCCGACACGTTGTACTTCTGCGCCAGGTCGTGCAGCGTGGCTTTCTCTTCTGCCAGCCAGCGCTGGTAGAGGATGTCGCGGCTGCGTTCGTCCAGCACTTCCAGCGCTTCGTGCAGATTGTGATTGGAGTTGTCGCTCCAGTCGGCGTCTTCCAGTTGACGCGCCGGGTCGTACCGGTGGTCTTCCAGGTAGTTGGCCGGCGACTGGAAAGCGCTGTCGTCGTCGGCTTCAGCAGCCGGGTCGAAGGCCATGTCATGGCCGGTCAGGCGACTTTCCATCTCACGCACTTCACGCGGCTCGACACCGAGGCTTTCCGCCACACGGTGGACTTCCTCGTTGTTCAGCCAGGCCAGACGTTTCTTCTGGCTGCGCAGGTTGAAGAACAGCTTGCGCTGGGCCTTGGTGGTCGCGACTTTAACGATCCGCCAGTTGCGCAGGATGAACTCGTGAATCTCGGCCTTGATCCAGTGCACCGCGAAGGACACCAGACGCACGCCCATTTCCGGGTTGAAACGCTTCACGGCCTTCATCAGGCCGACGTTACCTTCCTGGATCAGGTCAGCCTGAGCCAGACCGTAGCCGGAATAGCTACGGGCGATGTGTACGACAAACCGCAGGTGGGCGAGCACCATCTGCCGAGCCGCCCCCAGATCCTGCTCATAGTAGAGACTCTCGGCCAGTTCACGCTCCTGCTCCGGCGTCAGCAATGGAATGCTGTTGACGGTGTGCACGTAGGCTTCCAGGTTTGCGCCTGGAACCAATGCATACGCAGGTTGCAAAGAATTGGACATACGGAAAAACCTCCGACTTACATACTCATGCTTTTCAGCATTGCGAAAAATTGACCGGAAACTCAAATGAAAGTTTCCTTAACCACTGAAAGGTCAATCACGCGCAAAAAAGATTCTACTTCGGCGCCAGCTCCCTGAGATGACGTGCGACTGCAATCCATGCACCGATATAACCCAACAGCACCGCGCCAAGCAAGAGCGACAGACCGTCGGCAACTGGCACGCCGGCCAGTGCGAAATCGCTGCCGTACAAGCCGGCCAGCCCGACCACCGCATCGTTCAGCCAGTTCAGGCCGAACGCCAATACACCCCAGGACAGCAGCCCCGCACCGAAGCCATACAACGCGCCCATATAAAGGAAGGGACGACGCACATAGCTGTCGGTGCCGCCGACGAGTTTAATCACTTCTATCTCGGTGCGGCGGTTTTCAATATGAAGACGAATGGTATTGCCTATCACCAAAAGTAATGCGGAAACCAGCAACACCGTCAGACCGAACACGAAACGGTCGCCGAGCTTGAGGATGGCGGCCAGACGCTCGACCCAGACTAGATCAAGTTGCGCCTGTTGTACCTTGGGCAGCTCGGAAAGTTTTTGTCTTAATGCTTCCAGGGTCGACTTGTCGACCTCGTTCGGCGTCACCAGCACCACACCCGGCAGCGGGTTTTCCGGCAGTTCGCGCAGGGCTTCGCCCAGTCCCGACTGCTGCTGGAACTCTTCCAGCGCCTGGTCGCGGCCGACATATTCAGCATCAGCTACGCCCGGCATACCTTTGATCTGGTCGCGCAATGCTTCGCCCTGAGCCGGGCTCGCCTCAAGCTCCAGGTACAGCGAAATCTGCGCCGCACGCTGCCACGAACCGCCCAGGCGCTCGACATTGCTCAGCAACAGCGAAAGACCCATCGGCAGACTCAGCGCAACCGCCATCACCATGCAGGTGAAGAAGCTGCCGATCGGCTGCTTGCCGAGACGGCGCAGGCTGTCGATCCAGCTGGCGCGATGGCTTTCGATCCAGGCACGGAACAGCGTGGCGAAGTCCGGGCCGTCGTCATCGTCGTGCTTTTTCTTCTTTGGCGGTTGCGGATCGGCGGCCTTCGGGGCCACACGCTCGGAAACCTTCGGACTACGTGTCGCACTCATACGCCGGCCTCCCCGTCGCCGATCAATCGGCCGCGTTGCAGGGTCAGCATGCGATGGCGCATGCGCGCGATCAGCGCCAGGTCGTGACTGGCGATCAGCACGCTGGTGCCCAGACGGTTGATGTCTTCGAACACGCCCATGATCTCGGCCGCCAGACGCGGGTCGAGGTTACCGGTCGGTTCGTCCGCCAGCAGCAGGGCCGGACGGTGAACGATGGCGCGGGCAATGCCGACGCGCTGTTGCTGACCGGTCGACAGGTCGCCCGGATACAGCTCGGCCTTGTCCGACAGCGCCACGCGCTCCAGCGCCGAATCGACACGTTTGGCGATTTCGACCTTGGACAGCCCGAGAATCTGCAACGGCAGCGCGACGTTGTTGAACACCGTGCGATCGAACAGCAGTTGATGGTTCTGGAACACCACGCCGATCTGCCGACGCAGGAACGGAATCTGTGCATTGCTGATGGTGCTCAGGTCTTGCCCGGCCAACAGCAGCTTGCCACTGGTCGGACGTTCCATCGCCAGCAGCAGGCGCAACAACGTGGATTTACCGGCACCGGAGTGGCCGGTGACAAACAGGAACTCGCCGCGACGGACTCGAAAGCTCAGCTCATGCAAGCCGACGTGACCGTTCGGGTAGCGCTTACCGACCTGTTCGAAACGAATCATGAACGCTCCCGCTCGGCAAACAGTGCCTGGACAAAGGGTTCGGCTTCAAAGGTACGCAGATCGTCGATGCCTTCACCGACGCCGATATAGCGGATCGGCAGGCCGAACTGCTTGGCCAGGGCGAAAATAACCCCGCCCTTGGCGGTGCCGTCGAGCTTGGTCAGCGCCAGGCCGGTCAGTTCGACGGTCTGGTTGAATTGCTTGGCCTGGTTGATGGCGTTCTGGCCGGTGCCGGCGTCGAGCACCAGCAGCACTTCGTGCGGCGCGTCGGCGTCGAGCTTGCCGATCACCCGGCGAACCTTTTTCAGTTCTTCCATCAGGTTGTCTTTGGTGTGCAGACGACCGGCGGTGTCGGCGATCAGCACATCAATGCCACGGGCCTTGGCGGCCTGCACGGCGTCGAAGATCACCGAAGCCGAGTCCGCGCCCGTGTGCTGGGCGATCACCGGAATCTTGTTGCGCTCGCCCCAGACCTGCAACTGCTCGACAGCCGCGGCACGGAAGGTGTCACCGGCAGCGAGCATGACTTTCTTGCCTTCCAGTTGCAGTTTCTTCGCCAGTTTGCCGATGGTGGTGGTCTTGCCGGCGCCGTTGACGCCAACCACCAGAATCACGAATGGCTTGTTCTGGGAAGCGATCTTCAGCGGCTGCTCGACCGGTTTGAGCATTGCGGCCAACTCGGCCTGCAGGGATTTGTACAGGGCGTCGGAATCGGCCAGCTCTTTACGCGCGACCTTCTGGGTCAGGCGCTGGATGATCACCGAAGTCGCCTCGACGCCGACGTCGGCTGTCAACAGGCGGGTTTCGAGATCGTCGAGCAGATCGTCATCGATGGCTTTCTTGCCGAGGAACAGGCTGGCCATGCCCTCGCCGATGCTGGCGCTGGTCTTGGACAGGCCTTGCTTGAGGCGGGCGAAGAAGCCGGCCTTGGTTTCTTCGGTGCGCGGGGCTTCTACCGGGGTTTCAGCCTGGATTTCCACAGGAGCGACTGGCGCTACGGCGACCGGTGCAGGTGCAGGTGCAGGTGCAGGCTCGGGCGCTTCAACAATCGGAGCAGCCGGAGCAACCGGGGCAACAACCACAGGTTCTGGAATGACCGGAGCAGCTTCCACCACCGGCGCAGGAACCGGCTCGGGGGCGAACGCAACCGGCGCAGGAATCGGCGGCGTAACGTGCGGTGCAGCCTCTTCAACCAGCGCCACCGGCTCTTCCGCCACCGGTAAGCTCAGCCACGGCTCGCTGGCCGGGGACAGCGGCAATTCGGCGGCAGCCGGCGCTTCAGGCTCGGCCTCGACCACCGGTTGCAGCACCGGCTCGGCGATCGGCAGCACAACCGGCGCCGGCGCTTCTTCTATTACGGGAGCGGGCGCAGGGGCTGGCTCAGGAATGGCAGTCGGCTGTTCGACGACGGGTTCCTGCGGTTTCTTGCGCAGCCATCCGAACAGGCTTTTCTTCTCGCCAGCCGCAGCTGGGGTCTTCTTGTCGTCGTTGGAACCAAACATGGAGGACGGCTATCTCACGGTAGCGACGCGCCACAGGGGCGCCCCGGCAAATAAATATTCGATGCAGAACAGACTGTGTTTCACCCAGCTTGTTCACGCGCAACATTTTGTCGAGGCACCAACGGCACCTCAAAAGAATCGTTTTAATAAAGGACTGGCCGGCAAAATCGGCGAAAAAGCGAAGTTTAGCTGATAAACCAAAGCCTTCTGCCGCAAACCCATACAACCTGATCAGGTTTCAAAACCGGATAGGCGTGGTCGCCGGTAAAACGGATCAGTATCCTAGCACCCTCTCGCCCGCCGACGCTAAGACCAAGCGGGCAGCCCAACAGGTTTAAAAACGAATGAATGCTCTAGCCCGCCGCGCCGCAGGCCTGCTGCTCAGCACAGTCTGCCTGCCCCTTTCGGCCCTGGCGGCCGATCCGCAACCGACCCATGAATTCACTCTCGACAACGGTTTGAAGGTCGTCGTGCGCGAAGACCATCGCGCGCCAGTGGTGGTGTCGCAGGTCTGGTACAAGGTCGGTTCCAGCTACGAAACCCCGGGCCAGACCGGTCTCTCCCACGCCCTCGAGCACATGATGTTCAAGGGCAGCGAGAAAGTCGGTCCCGGCGAAGCCTCGCTGATCCTGCGCGATCTCGGCGCCGAAGAGAACGCCTTCACCAGCGACGACTTCACCGCTTATTACCAGGTGCTGGCCCGCGACCGTCTGGGCGTGGCCTTCGAACTGGAAGCCGACCGCATGGCCAACCTGCGCCTGCCGGCCGACGAGTTCGCCAAGGAAATCGAAGTCATCAAGGAAGAGCGCCGCCTGCGCACCGACGACAAGCCGATGGCCAAGGCCTTCGAGCGCTACAAGGCCATGGCCTACCCGGCCAGCGGTTATCACACGCCGACCATCGGCTGGATGGCTGACCTTGAGCGGATGAAGGTCGAAGAGCTGCGTCACTGGTATCAGTCCTGGTACGTGCCGAACAACGCCACTCTGGTGGTGGTCGGCGACGTGACCCCGGACGAGGTGAAGACCCTCGCCCAGCGCTACTTCGGGCCAATCGCGAAGCGTGACGTGCCGCCGGCGAAAAAACCGCTGGAACTGGCCGAGCCCGGTGAACGCCAGATCACCCTGCACGTGCAGACCCAACTGCCGAGCCTGATGCTCGGTTTCAACGTCCCGAGCATCGCCACCGCCGAAGACAAACGTTCGGTCAACGCCTTGCGCCTGATCTCGGCGTTGCTGGACGGCGGCTACAGCGGCCGCATCCCGACCCAACTGGAGCGCGGTGAAGAGCTGGTGTCCGGCGGTTCGTCGAGCTACGACGCCTACACTCGCGGTGACAGCCTGTTCACCCTGTCGGCCACGCCGAACACCCAGAAGAAAAAAACCATGGCCCAGGCTGAAGCCGGTCTGTGGAAACTGCTGGAACAGCTGAAAACCACCGCGCCGTCCGCCGAAGAACTGGAGCGCGTACGCGCGCAGGTCATCGCCGGCCTGGTTTTCGAGCGTGATTCGATCACCAGCCAGGCCACCGCCATCGGCCAGCTGGAGACCGTCGGTCTGTCGTGGAAGCTGATGGACACCGAACTGGCCGATCTGGAAAGCGTCACCCCGCAAGACATCCAGAACGCCGCCAAGCTGTATTTCACCCGCGAACGTCTCAGCGTCGCCCACGTCCTGCCACTGGAGACGACTCATGAGTGAGCGCAAAGTCCCACGCCTGCTGCTCGGCCTGATCGCCGTGGCCATCATCGGCTCCGCTGCGTTCTACCTGGTGCCGAGCGACAACACCAAGGCCAGCGAAGCGCTGGATAACGCCAAGTCCAGCCAGAAACTGCAATCGCTGGCCGAGCTAGACGGCAAGGCCCCGGCCAGCCGCAAGCTCGACGTGCAGACCTGGAACACCGCCGAAGGCGCCAAGGTGCTGTTCGTCGAAGCCCGCGAACTGCCGATGTTCGACATGCGCCTGATCTTTTCCGCCGGCAGCAGTCAGGACGGCAACGCGCCGGGCCTGGCCCTGCTGACCAACGCCATGCTCAACGAAGGCGTGGCGGGCAAGGATGTCGGTGCCATCGCTCAGGGCTTTGAAGGCCTGGGCGCGGATTTCGGCAACGGCGCCTATAAAGACATGGCCATCGCGTCGCTGCGCAGTCTGAGTGCCGCCGACAAGCGCGAGCCAGCGCTGAAGCTGTTCTCGGAAGTGGTGGGCAAACCGACCTTCCCGGCCGATTCCTTCGCGCGCATCAAGAACCAGATGCTCGCCGGTTTCGAGTACCAGAAACAAAACCCCGGCAAACTCGCCAGCCTGGAGCTGATGAAGCGCCTCTACGGCGATCACCCGTACGCCCACGCCAGCGACGGCAATGCGCAAAGCGTGCCGAAGATCACGCTGGCGCAACTGCGTGAGTTCCACGCCAAGGCCTATGCAGCCGGCAACGTGGTGATCGCGCTGGTGGGCGATCTGTCCCGTAGCGAAGCCGAGGCGATCGCCAATCAGGTGTCCGCCGCACTGCCAAAAGGCCCGGCGCTGGCGAAGGTCGAGCAACCGACCGAGCCGAAACCCGGCATCGGCCACATCGAATTTCCGTCGAAGCAGACCAACCTGATGATCGCGCAACTGGGCATCGACCGTGACGACCCGGATTACGCCGCGCTGTCGATGGGCAACCAGATCCTCGGCGGTGGCGGTTTCGGCACCCGGCTGATGAGCGAAGTGCGCGAGAAGCGCGGCCTGACCTACGGCGTGTATTCGGCATTCAGCCCGATGCAGGCGCGCGGCCCGTTCATGATCAACCTGCAGACCCGCGCGGAAATGAGCGAAGGCACCCTGAAACTGGTGCAGGACGTGCTCGCCGACTACCTCAAGACCGGCCCGACCCAGAAAGAACTCGACGACGCCAAGCGCGAACTGGCCGGCAGCTTCCCGCTGTCCACCGCGAGCAATGCCGATATCGTTGGCCAGCTCGGCGCCATGGGCTTCTACAACCTGCCGCTGAGTTATCTGGACGACTTCATGCGTCAGTCCCAGAGCCTGACGGTCGAGCAGGTTCGCGACGTCCTCAACAAACACTTGAGCACGGATAAACTGGTCATCGTCAGCGCTGGCCCGACCGTGCCGCAAAAGCCGTTACCGGCCCCATCTGATAAACCTGCCGAGCAGCCGCTCGGGGTTCCGGAGCATTAATGGCCAGTCCAAAGAAACCTGTACAAAAACTGCACAACGGTGTGAACCAGTTGCGCATCATCGGCGGCGAATGGCGCAGCCGAAAGCTGAGCTTTCCTGATGCGCCGGGCCTGCGTCCGACCCCGGACCGGGTGCGCGAAACCCTGTTCAACTGGCTCGCGCCGTACGTTGCCGGGGCCAAGGTGCTCGACCCGTTCGCCGGCAGCGGCGCGCTGTTTCTGGAAGCGCTGTCCCGTGGCGCGGCCCTGGGTCAGGCGCTGGATGCCAGCCATGTCGCGGTGTCCAGCCTGAAAGAACACCTCGGCACGCTGCGCTGCACCAACGGTCACGTACAGACCGCCGATGCGCTGCGATATCTGGAAACCCAGACCGCCACTGCGTTCGACCTGGTGTTCCTCGACCCGCCGTTCAATCAGAACCTGCTGCCCGCCGTGTGCACGCTGCTGGAAGAGCGCCAATGGCTGGCCGACGATTCGTGGATCTACACTGAAAGCGAAACCGCGCCATCGACCCTCGGCCTGCCGGGCAACTGGCGCCTGCACCGCGAGCAGAAATCCGGGCGGGTGTACTACGCATTGTGGCAACGGGGCCTGCCCTCTCTCTGACAATCGTCTGGCGAACGCCGAATCTGGCGCGCGGTAGATAACTACCGCACGCCGCCCACACAAAATCTCCACAGTGGATTACGCCATTTCAGTAATCCATTGAGGACCCATCATTTATGGACACTTTGTGCAGCAGGATGCTGCCTTGCCTGGCCCTGGCCCCGCTGTTGGCGCTGGCCGCCCCACCACCGACCACCCATGAGTTTCTGCTGGACAACGGCCTGAAGGTCATCGTCCGCGAGGATCACCGGGCCCCGCTGGTCACTTCCCAACTGTGGTTCAAGGTCGGATCGGCTGACGAAGCACCGGGCCAGACCGGACTGTCACACGCGCTGGAACACATGCTTTACAAGGGCAGCAGCAAGACCTGTCCGGGCGAGGCATCCGCCATACTGGAATCCCTGGGGGCATCGGAAAATGCCTTTACCGGCAAAGACGTCACTGCCTACCACCAGACTTTGCCCAAGCCTTATCTTGGGGTCGCATTCGAACTGATGGCCGACCTGATGTCGACTGCTCACCTCAAACCTGAAGATTTCGCTTCCGAGATAAATGTCATTCAAGAAGAGCGCCGCTTGAGTGTGGAAGACAGTCCCCTGGACACTGCAATGGAGCGTCTGGAAAGCCTGGCCTATCCCTCCAGCAGCTATCGGACCCCCGTCATCGGCTGGATGAACGACCTGCGCACCTTGAACACCGCTCAGTTGCGCGACTGGTATGAGTCACGCTATGCCCCTGGCAATGCCACATTGGTTGTCGTCGGCGACGTCACCCTCGATTACGTTCAACCTCTGGCTCAACGCTACTTCGGCGGCCTCGCCAGTCGCCCCCCCACCCAAACCGTAAAACCGCGCGAATTGCCGCAGCCAGGCGAACGCCGCCTCATCCTCAACCAACCGGTGCCCGCCTCGCAGTTGATCATGGCGTTCAACGTTCCCAGCCTGGCTACGGCAGATACATACCGGACTGCGCATGCGCTGCGCCTGATGGAAATGTTGCTGGCAGGCTCCCAGAGCGCTCGCCTGCAAAAACACCTGCAACACAAGGAACATGTATTCAGCCATGTCAGCGCCAGCTACGACCTTTACAGTCGCGGCGATACTCTTCTGACATTGAGCACCCGCCTCGACAGCTCACAACCCACCAGCCCGGAAACCGCACAAATGCGCGTCTGGGATCTGCTCGAAGAACTGCGCACCACGCCCCCCTCTCCCGAAGAACTGGAACGCGCACGGACCCAACTGATCGCCCAGAGAGTTTTTGCCCGGGATTCGATCATGAACACTGCCATACATCTGGCCGCCCTCGAGAGCGCTGGCCTGTCGTGGCAATTGCTCGATCAGGAGATCGCCGAGCTCAAGAAAGTGACCCCCGAGGACCTCCGCCAGGTCGCTGAAAAGTACCTGATCCGCGAACGCCTCAGCACAGCCCACGTGCTTGCGGAGAAAAAACATGGATAAATCTGCGCACCTCTTTCGGTCTGCCATGGCCGGTTTTGCATTCATCCTCTGGCTGTCTGCCAGTCCGGTTGCTGCCGATACTGCGCCAGCCGGTTTTCCCAAATCACGATTGCAATCGCTGTCGGAAACAGACACGTCCCGACAGACGCCACGCCCATTGACCATCAAGGGCTGGAAAACCACGACGGACATCAAAACGTTATTCATCCGTACGACGGAGTTGCCGATGTTCGATGTTCACGTCAGTTTCGCCGCCGGCAGTGCACACGATGGCGACAACCCCGGCCTGGCAGCGTTGACATTCAGCCTGTTCAACGAGGGGGTGAGCGGCAAGAATGACCATGCAGCGATCGCCGAAGTCTTTGACGGGGTGGGTGCAAAAGTCGGTATGGTTCTGGATCAGGAGCGTGCCACGTTCACGTTGCGCAGCCTCAGCGATCCAGACAAAAGCGCCCCGGCGCTGCAACTGTTTACGCAAATGCTGGGGCAGCCCTCCCTTTCCGATGAAGCGCTGCTGAGGGTCAAGAGCGAGCTTCGTGGCTTGCAGCTGGCACAACAGCAACAACCTGCTGACATTGCCAGGCAACACCTTCAGGAGCTGCTGGCTCCGGACACGCCCTACGCCCGCTCGATCTACGGAACCGATACCGACATGACCTCGATCACCCGTCAGGCCGTTCAAACGTTCCACCGACAAACCCACTCGGCAAGACAGACACAAATTACGTTGGTGGGAGACCTTTCCGTCGAACAGGCACAGGCCATCAGCCTGCAAATCGCCAACGCGCTACCCGCGCCCATCGTTGCACTGCCCGCAGTCGAACCGCCCAAAGCGTTCGGCACTGAAATGCATCACCATGTCGAGCGCACACAAGAACAGACTCACGTATTGCTTGGGCAACCCAGCCTGTCGCGCCAACACGAGGATTTCATTGCGCTGTATGCCGGGACGCTGATTTTCGGCAGTGGTGCGAACTCCCGCCTGATGACAGAACTGCGCAACAAACGAGGCCTGGTATACGGCGTCAGCATTCGCACCAAAGACTGGGCAGGCGGCGGACTGACATCAATCGCTCTGCAGACCAGCCCCCAATTCGCGAATGAAACAGTGGCACTGGTGAAATCGATGCTCAGCAATTTCCGGCGTGACGGCCCCTCGCAGGAGGAACTCGATCACTTCAAACGCCGACTGGCCAACGCCAACATCACAGACAGTGCCAGCAACGAGCAGATTCTCGCGCGCCTGACCGAGATCAACCGTCATCACTTGCCGCTCGACCTGGATTTCTTCGCGCAACAGGTGCAGAGCCTGACGCTGGAGCAGATCAGAATGGCAGTGGACAAACATCTGCCTGACGATCAGTGGCGGGTAGTGACCGTGGGCCCGACGGTACCCCAACTGCCGCTGCCGCAACCGGCCACTGTCCCGACCGTCGAGCCGTCCGGGCATTCGTGTCGCGCTGATGCAGGCTTTGTGGCAAGTTAGATCTCCCTTGAAGTGGCAGCCCTTTGTGTGGCGACCACTTCATGCATGACACCGTCGAGATTTACTGTGCGCGCACCTCTTTCTCCTTCAGAACCCGGATTTCGCTTCACACCCGCCTTCGGCCTCGGCAATCCACACCTGCAAACCTTGTGGGGGCCGCTATGGCGTAAAACCGTGCACCTTGATCGCCAGCGCGAACGGCTGTGGCTGGACGACGGCGACTTCCTCGACCTCGACTGGCACGGCCCGCACAGCGCCGACGCGCCTCTAGTGCTGGTGCTGCACGGGCTGACCGGTTCTTCCAATTCGCCTTACGTCGCCGGAATCCAGGCAGCCCTCGCCGCGCAAGGCTGGGCCAGTGTTGCGCTGAACTGGCGCGGCTGCTCCGGCGAGCCGAATCTGTTGCCCCGCAGCTACCATTCCGGGGCCAGCGAAGACCTCGCCGAAACCATCCGCCATCTGAAAGCCAAGCGGCCATTGGCGCCGCTGTATGCGGTCGGCTATTCCCTCGGCGGCAATGTGCTGCTCAAGCATCTGGGGGAAACCGGCAGTGCCAGCGGCGTGCTCGGCGCGGTGGCGGTGTCGGTGCCGTTTCGCCTCGATCAATGTGCCGACCGTATCGGCCAAGGCTTCTCGAAGGTCTATCAGGCGCACTTCATGCGCGAGATGGTCGCCTACATCAAGAACAAGCAGCGCCAGTTCCAGCATGACGGCCGCGAGGACGGTCTCGCCGCACTGGCTGCCCTCGGTTCGCTGGAAAACATGCGCACCTTCTGGGATTTCGATGGCCGGGTGACCGCGCCGCTGCACGGGTTCGTCGATGCCGAGGATTACTATCGCCGCGCGTCGAGCCGCTATTTTCTCGGCGAGATCCGCACACCGACCCTGATCATTCAGGCAGCGGACGATCCGTTCGTGTTTCCCCACAGCCTGCCTTCGGCCAGTGAATTGTCGGCCACGACCCAGTTCGAATTGCAGAACAAGGGCGGGCATGTAGGTTTCGTCGACGGCACGCTCCGTCAGCCGGGTTATTACCTGGAACGACGGATTCCGCAGTGGCTGGCCGACGCGGGGCGCGGGTGAGGTCATGAGCGATCAGGGCGAGTCGATCCGCTTCTGGCAAGCCGCGCCCCTGGCCGGGGTCGAGCTGTTGACCGCGCGCTACATCGAGCATCGTTTCGCCCCGCACGTCCACGACGGTTATGTGATCGGCATGATCATGGCCGGCGCCCAGCGCTACCGTTATCGCGGCGCCGAACACCTGGCGGGCAGCGGCACGCTGGTGCTGATCAATCCGGACGAAGTGCATAACGGCCACAAGGGCACCGAGGACGGCTGGCTGTACCGGGCGTTTTATCCCGACACCGGGCAGATCGTCGCGCTGTTGAATGAACTGGAACTGCCGACCGCACCGATGCCGGCCTTCGGTGCGACGTTGTATCGCGATCCGGACCTGGTCAACGGGTTCTGTCAGTTGCACCGCTTGCTCGAAAGCCCCGCCACCGCACTGCAACAGCAAACGGTGTGGCGCGAGATGATGATGTTGCTGTTGCAGCGTCACGCGGCGGTGCAGATCAACGGCAATCCCGGCAAGGAGCATCGCGCGGTGGCAATGGCCAAGGAGTTGCTGCACGCGCAATTGGCGGCGCCGCCCTCGCTGGAAGAACTGGCGGCGGCGGTGAACCTCTCGCCCTTCCACTTCGCCCGGGTGTTCCGCCGCGCCACCGGCATGCCGCCGCACAGCTGGCTGATGCAGCAGCGAATCGCCTGCGCGCGCGGCTTGTTGCAGAGCGGCTGCCTGCCGGTGGAAGTCGCCACGCAGCTGGGATTTGCCGACCAGAGCCATCTGAGCCGGCAGTTCAAACAGGTTTACGGCGTAGGCCCCGCAGCCTATCGCAGCGCGCGGCTGGATCGCTGAGCGTTTACTCGCCGGTGGCGATACCGCGCGCAGGATCGTTGATCCACTCGCTCCACGATCCGGCATACAGCGAACCCAACGGGTAACCCGCCAGACACAGGGCAAACAGGTTGTGACACGCCGTCACCCCGGAGCCGCAGTAAGCCACCAGATCGTTCGGCGAACGCCCGCCGAGTTTCGCGGCGAAACGCTGCTTGAGCTGATCGGCCGGCAGGAAACGCCCGTCGCTGCCCAGGTTGTCGGTAAACGCCGCGCATTGTGCGCCGGGGATGTGCCCGGCGATCGGGTCGATCGGTTCCACTTCGCCCTTGAAACGCGGCAGCGCTCGGGCATCGAGCAGGGTCAGCGCCGGCTGGCCGAGGCGCTGTTGCAATTGCTCGGCGCTGAGCAGCAGGCTCATGTCCGGCTGGCCGCTGAAGTTGCCCCGGGCCGCTGACGGTGGATCGAGACTCAACGGCAGCCCAGCCGCATGCCAGGCCTTGAGCCCGCCATCGAGAATGAACACGCCGTCGCGTTTGCCCAGCCACGCCAGCAACCACCAGGCCCGTGCCGCATAGGCACCGGGACCGTCGTCATACAGAACCACGTCACTGTCATTGTTGATGCCGAACGCTTGCAGGCGTTCGATCAGCGCCACCGGCTCCGGCAGCGGATGGCGTCCGGTGACACCCTTGGTCACTAAGCCGCTGAGGTCGCGCTCAAGATCGGCGAAATGTGCCCCGGCAATGTGCCCCTCGGCATAGCTGCGCTGGCCATAATCCGGGTCTTCGAGGGCAAAACGGCAATCGAGAATCACCAGCCCCGGTTGCGCCTTGCGGGCATCCAGTGCGGTCGGGCTGATCAGTTGCGCAATCGGCATAGCGAACGACTCCAGTGAGGAAATGGGATTAGGGTCTTTCTTCGAGGGCCTGGGCCAGCGGCACGTAGAATTCTTCGAACAAGGCGTTGACCTCATCGCGGGCCTGCTCGGTGACGAACCCTGCTTCCAGCACCAGCACCTGATACACGCCACGTTTGATGGCCTGTTCGCTGAGGTAGTTGGAATTTTCCCGGGTCGTGCACAGGAAGCGCACCCACGAGGTGAGAATGATCCACGCGTTGAGAGTCAGGGATTCGATCTGCACCCGATCCATTTTCAGGATGCCGGCGGCAACGAACCCTTCATAGATCGCCGCGCCCTGGATCACGCAGCGCTGGGAGAAGCGCCGGTAGCGCCCGGCCAGCTCAGGATCGCTGTCGAGCAGATGCTCGAGATCGCGGTGCAGGAAACGGTAGCGCCACATTGCCGACAGCAGCTCCTTGAGATAGAAGCGCTTGTCTTCGACCGTCGCAGCACGGCCCTGAGGCGGACGCAGGAAGCTGTCCACCAGGCTTTCGTACTCACTGAACAGCACGGCGATGATCGCCTGCTTGTTGGGGAAGTGGTAGTACAGATTGCCCGGAGAAATCTCCATGTGGGCGGCGATGTGATTGGTGCTGATGCTGCGCTCGCCCTGCTGATTGAACAGCTCGAGGCTGTTCTGCACGATGCGCTCGCTGGTTTTGATCCGTGGGGCCATGGCTTGAGCTTTAATTCAGAGTGCGTTGGGGGGCATCTTACGGCCTAACCGGAACGGGATAAAACCAGGATGCGCAAGGAAGCCATTTGACTTTCTAGAGCATAGACTCTAAAAGGCTCCTCACAACAACAACTCCGGAGCCGCCGATGACTGCCGATATTGCCTACCTGCAAACGCTGCAACAGCCGCTGGAAGAGCTTAACCGGCTGTTTGACGCGCAGCGTGCCGCCTACGCCGCCAACCCGATGCCGCCTGCGGCCCAGCGCCAGCAATGGCTCAAAGCCCTGCGCGATTTGCTGAGCAGCGAGCGGCAGGCCCTGATCGACGCCATCAGCTCCGACTTCAGCCACCGCAGCGCCGATGAAACCCTGCTCGCCGAACTGATGCCGAGCCTGCACGGCATTCACTACGCCAGCCAGCACATCAGTCAGTGGATGAAACCTTCAAAACGCAAAGTCGGCGTTGCCTTCCAGCCCGCATCGGCGAAAGTCGTGTACCAGCCGCTGGGCGTGGTGG
Organism: Pseudomonas sp. IT-P2; assembly: GCF_949767575.1. NCBI lineage: Bacteria > Pseudomonadati > Pseudomonadota > Gammaproteobacteria > Pseudomonadales > Pseudomonadaceae > Pseudomonas > Pseudomonas sp. IT-P2. The sequence goes on from NZ_CATKQA010000044.1 coordinate 85,631, forward strand.
GCGTCATCGTGCCGTGGAACTACCCCTTGTTCCTGGCCATCGGCCCGTTGACCGGCGCCCTTGCGGCCGGCAATCGGGTGATGCTCAAGCTCAGCGAATCGACCCCGGCCACGGGCCTTTTGCTCAAGGAACTGCTGGCGCGGATCTTCCCCGAAGATCTGGTGTGCGTGGTGCTCGGCGAGGCCGATGTCGGCGTGGCGTTTTCGAAGATGCGCTTCGACCACCTGCTGTTCACCGGCTCCACCAGCGTCGGCAGGCACGTGATGCGCGCAGCGGCGGAAAACCTGACGCCGGTGACCCTGGAACTGGGCGGCAAATCCCCGGCCATCGTCTCCCGCGACGTACCGCTCAAGGACGCCGCCGAGCGCATCGCTTTCGGCAAGACCCTCAACGCCGGCCAGACCTGCGTGGCCCCGGACTACGTGCTGGTCCCGGAAGAGCGCATCGGCGGCTTCGTCGAAGCCTATCGCCAGGCCGTGCGCGGGTTTTATCCGACACTCGCCGACAACCCGGACTACACCGCCATCATCAACGAGCGCCAACTGGCGCGGCTCAACAGCTACCTCAGCGACGCCACCAGCAAAGGCGCGCTGCTGATTCCGCTGTTCGACCAGGGCCAGGGCCGGCGCATGCCGCACAGCCTGCTGCTGAATGTCAGCGACGAGATGACGGTGATGCAGGACGAGATCTTCGGCCCGCTGTTGCCGATCGTGCCGTATCAGGATCTGGATCAGGCATTTGCTTACATCAATCAGCGGCCACGTCCTCTGGCTCTTTACTACTTCGGCTACGACAAGCACGAACAGAAGCGCGTGCTCAGCGAAACCCATTCCGGTGGCGTCTGCCTCAACGACACGCTGCTGCATGTGGCGCAGGACGACATGCCGTTCGGCGGCATCGGCCCGTCGGGCATGGGCCATTACCACGGACACGAAGGTTTCCTGACGTTCAGCAAGGCCAAGGGTGTGCTGTTCAAACAACGCTTCAACGCGGCGAAGCTGATCTACCCGCCTTACGGTAAACCCATTCAGAAACTGATCCAGAAACTGTTCATTCGCTAACGTCACCGCCGGGTAATAACAATAATGCACCCAAGCCTGACCGAAACACCTGCCCTGTCGCGCCGTGGCCTGCTGAAATTCAGCCTCGGCGCCACGGCTTTCCTCGCCACCGCTGGCCTTGGTGCCAGCCTCAGCGGCTGTTCGTCGAACGTTTCAGCCAACGGGTTCGCCACGCTGCGCAGCGCTGATCTGCTGTTTCTGCGTGCGTTGATTCCAGTGATGCTGGATGGCGCCGTTGCTGTGGAAAAGATGCCCGCTGCTGTCGACGGAACGCTTAAGTCGCTGGACTACAGCCTCGATCACCTGTCGCCGGAAATGCTCAAGCTCACGCGACAACTGTTCGACGTGCTGGGCATGGCGGTGACGCGCGGGCCATTGACCGGAATCTGGGGCAGTTGGGAAAACGCCAGCCCCGAGGCGATCCGCCACTTCCTCGAGCGCTGGGAAAACAGCTCCCTGAGCCTGCTGCGCATGGGCCACAGCTCATTACTGCAAATGGTGATGATGGCCTGGTACACCCGCGCCGAATCCTGGGCCCATTGCGGTTACCCCGGCCCGCCCGCCGTTTGAGCCTGGCGACCCACGCATAACAATAATAAGAGAACCTGATCGATGCCCGTACCCGACCCGTTTCGCGAAGGCCTTGCCCGTGGCTGGAAAACCTACAACGGCGCGCAACTCACCGATGACCTGACTCTGGAAGCCGATGTCGCCATCATCGGCAGCGGCGCCGGCGGCGGGACCACGGCGGAAATCCTCAGCGCCGCCGGCTATAAAGTTCTGCTGATCGAAGAAGGCCCGCTCAAGACCAGCAGCGATTTCAAACTGCTGGAGGACCAGGCCTACAGCAGCCTCTATCAGGAAGGCATCGGCCGCATGAGCAAGGACGGCGCGATCACCATTCTTCAGGGCCGCGCGGTCGGCGGCACCACGCTGATCAACTGGACATCGAGTTTTCGCACCCCCGAACCGACCCTCGAACACTGGGCCAGGGAACACGACGTCAAAGGCCACAGCCCCGCCGACATGGCGCCGTGGTTCGAAAAAATGGAGCAACGTCTCGGCGTCGCCCCGTGGATGGTGCCGCCCAACGCCAACAACGACGTGATCCGCAAAGGCTGCGAACAACTCGGCTACAGCTGGCACGTGATCCCGCGCAACGTGCGTGGCTGCTGGAACCTCGGCTACTGCGGTATGGGCTGCCCGACCAACGCCAAGCAATCGATGATGGTCACGACCATTCCGGCGACTTTGGAAAAGGGTGGCGAACTGCTCTATCTGGCCCGGGCCGAAAAGCTTTTGATCAGTGGCGACAAGGTCACCGGCCTGCAATGCGTGGCGATGGACGAACGCTGCGTCGAGCCGACTGGACGCAACATTACCGTCAAGGCGCGGCATTACGTCCTGGCCGGCGGCGGGATCAACAGCCCGGCGCTGCTGATGCGCTCGGATGCACCGGATCCGCACCAACGGCTGGGCAAGCGCACCTTCCTGCATCTGGTGAACATGTCCGCCGGGCGTTTCGACGAAGTCATCAACCCGTTCTACGGCGCGCCGCAGTCGATCTATTCAGATCATTTCCAGTGGAAGGACGGCACCACTGGCCCGATGGCCTACAAACTCGAAGTGCCACCGCTGCACCCGGCGCTGGCCGCCACGTTGCTCGGTGGTTTCGGTCAGGAAAGCGCGCAACACATGGCGGACCTGCCGCACACCCACGCGATGCTGGCCCTGCTGCGTGACGGTTTTCACCCGGACAGCCCGGGCGGCAGCGTCGAGCTGCGCGGTGACGGCTCGCCGGTGCTCGACTATCAGGTGTCGCCTTACACCTGGGAAGGCTTGCGCCGATCCTTCCACAGCATGGCCGAGATCCAGTTCGCCGGCGGCGCCAAAGCGGTGATGCCGATGCACGCCGATGCGCGCTACGTGAACAGCCTGGCCGAGGCCCGCTCGTTGATCGACAGCCTGAGTCTGGAGTTGTATCGCACCCGTCTGGGCAGCGCCCACGTCATGGGCGGTTGCGCGATGGGCGAGGACCCGAAAACCGCGGTCACCGACAGCCTCGGCCGCCATCATCAACTGAGCAATCTGTCGATCCATGACGGCTCGCTGTTCCCCACCAGCATCGGCGCCAACCCGCAGTTGTCGGTGTACGGTCTGACGGCGCAACTGGCGACATCCCTCGGCGAACGGCTGAGAAACCCGTGAAAAAGACGAAAATTCCGATCGTCTATAGTGCTTTCTTACCCAACAGCCGACTTTCCCGACCGGGACGGCTGCGATACCATCCGACTCCCCAACGGATTCCCGCCAGGACGACGCGATGAACCGAGTGTTGTACCCAGGTACCTTCGACCCTATTACCAAGGGCCATGGCGATCTGGTCGAACGCGCCTCGCGCCTGTTCGACCACGTGATCATTGCCGTCGCCGCCAGCCCCAAGAAGAATCCGCTGTTCCCGCTGGAACAACGGGTCGAGCTGGCCCGCGAGGTCACCAAACACCTGCCGAACGTGGAAGTGGTCGGCTTCTCGACGCTGCTGGCACATTTCGCCAAAGAGCAGAACGCCAACGTGTTCCTGCGTGGCCTGCGCGCGGTATCGGACTTCGAATACGAATTCCAGCTGGCCAACATGAACCGCCAGTTGGCGCCGGATGTGGAGAGCCTGTTTCTCACCCCGTCCGAACGTTATTCGTTCATTTCCTCGACTCTGGTGCGGGAAATCGCCGCCCTGGGCGGCGATATCAGCAAGTTCGTCCACCCGGCGGTGGCCGAAGCCCTGACCCTGCGCTTCAAGAAGTAACGACCGTTCAAACGGCGCCCGCGTGCACTACGGGCGCCAATGCGGCACAATTGCGCGCATTGATTCATAGCGCCCGGGCTCCCCGCCCCGGCTGGAGTTAGCATGTCCCTGATCATCACCGACGATTGCATCAACTGCGACGTCTGCGAACCCGAGTGCCCGAACGCCGCCATCTCCCAAGGCGAAGAGATCTACGTGATCGACCCGAACCTGTGCACCCAGTGCGTCGGCCACTACGACGAGCCGCAGTGCCAGCAGGTCTGCCCGGTGGATTGCATTCCACTGGACGAAGCCCATCCGGAGACTGAAGAACAGTTGATGGAGAAGTACCGCAAGATCACCGGCAAGGCTTGAGCCACTGAATCCGATCGCAGCTCCCGGCTGCGATCGCGTCATTCACGCTGCTCGAACCCCTCCCCTGTGCAGCCCAGGCAACGCACGAACGCCGCTTTCGCCGGCGCCACCACCAGCGCCTCTCCCGCATCGCCAATCCCGCCACCCAGCGCGGTGAACGGCAACGACACGACAAATGCCCCGGCGCCGATCACCGTCGCCACCACCAGCAATGGTCGGGCAATCAGCAGATCGCCGAGCATGGCGTAGGCCGGTGGATTCTGGATGGCGTAACGCGGATCACCGCTGCCGCCTTCGGTGGCCTGAACGGTCAGACTGAAGCACAGCAGCAGTGCGGCGATGAGGGTTTGCAAGGACTTCATGGCACGATCCTTCGGGCTGAACAGTGAGACATCTCACTATAGACCGTAGGACTTTTTCGGACGCCCTGCTCAGCTCTGGCAGCGCGGACACCAGACGCTGGCGCGCTGGCCGAGCTTCATTTCCCGCAGGCCCGTGCCACAGACCTTGCAGTGCTCGCCACCGCGACCGTAGACAAACAGTTCCTGCTGGAAATACCCCGGCTGCCCATCGCCACCAATGAAATCGCGCAACGTGGTGCCGCCGCGCTCGATGGCGGCAGCGAGGATGCGTTTGATCTCGATCGCCAGCTTCAGGTAACGCGCCCGGGAAATGCCCTTGGCTTCGCGGCGCGGATCGATGCCGGCGGCGAACAGCGCTTCGGTCGCGTAGATATTGCCGACCCCCACCACCACGGCGTTGTCCATGATGAACGGCTTGACCGCCATCGACCGCCCGCGTGACAGCTGATACAACCGCTCGCCATCGAACAGATCGGTCAACGGCTCCGGACCCAGACGGATCAGCAATTCGTGATTGAGCGGGTCGGTGCTCCAGAGCATCGCCCCGAAACGCCGCGGATCGGTGTAGCGCAGGGCCAGGCCCGACTCCAGTTCGATATCGACATGCTCATGCTTGGCCGCCGGCATCCCGACCTCAACCAGCCGCAGGTTTCCCGACATGCCCAAGTGGCTGATCAGCGTGCCGACTTCGGCGTTGATCAACAGATACTTGGCGCGCCGCTCGACCAGCACGATGCGCTGCCCGGACAGCCGCACATCAAGGTCTTCGGGAATCGGCCAGCGCAAACGCCGGTCACGCACGATCACCCGGCTGACACGCTGGCCTTCCAGGTGCGGGGCAATACCGCGGCGGGTGGTTTCGACTTCCGGCAATTCAGGCATGAGTGTCTCGAATCAAGGGTCTTTTTAAATCAGTGCGCGCCAAGTTCGCGGATGGTCTGCTTCAACGTTTCAAAGTCGTAATCCGAGAGGCCGATGTACTCCAGCACCAGCGGCCCGACCGCCTGCCATTCGAAGTCTTCGGTCTGGTTACCCAAAACCCGATACGACGCGCAGATGTGCTCGGCCATTTTCAGGATCGCCAGCAGGTTTTTCATCTGACTGTTGCGCGAAGTTTCGTCGCTGAAGATCGCCAGGGCATTGTGGTGGTTGGCGATGGCCGCGCTGACATGCTCCGGCAAGCGCCAGGACTTGGCGGTGTAATAACCGACCACCGAGTGGTTGGTGTTGTAGACATCGTTCTCGGTGTCCACGACCCGGCGCTCGGCACCCGCGTTGGCGTAAGCCGTTTCGAGCGTCGTCATGTAGTCCGGGAAACGCTGAAGCATCAGCGGCACGCCGCAGTCATGGAACAGGCCCAAGGCATAAGCCTCGTCGCTCGCCTCGGTGCCGACGCGTTTGGCCAGGGTCAGGCAGGTCATGGCCACGTCCTGGGCGGTATCCCAGAATCGGTTGAGAGTGACGATGGTGTCGTCGTTCATCTCGCCCTTGATCGACATCGCGTTGATCAAATTGATGATCGAACGGCTGCCCAGCAGGTTAACCGCGCGCTTGATCGAAGTGATCTTGTTGCTCAGGCCGTAATACGGCGAATTGACGATTTTCAGCAGCGAGCCGGACAGTCCGGGATCCTGGGAGATCAGCTTGGCGATCGTCTCCAGATCCGGGTCGGGCATGTACTGCTCCATTTGCAGATCCACCATGATCTGCGGCTGCGCGGGCACACTGATGCCCTGCAGGGACTGTTGAATCTGTTCGGTGGTCAGCTCTTGGGACATAAGTACACACTCTGGGACAGGCGGCGATTCTAACCTCTAAAAACCGACGCACGACACACCAGTGGGCAATTCGCAGGAACTTTCACTTTCCACCAGGCTTCGGAATCTGTAGTGCCCGGAGCAGTTCTCCATCTGTCTCGGGCAGTAATTCCAACAGACTCAGGAGCTTATCGATGGCCACTTCTCTCAGCGGCAAGCGCGTCGCTTTTCTGGTAACCGATGGATTCGAGCAGGTCGAGCTGACCGGCCCGAAACAGGCACTGGAGCAGGCTGGCGCGCAGGTCGACATCCTTTCTGCCGAAGCCGGCAAGGTCAAAGGCTGGAACCATGACAGACCGGCGGACGACTTCAAGGTCGACCAGACGTTCCGGGGCGCAAGCATCGAACAATACGACGCAGTGGTGCTTCCCGGCGGTGTGCAGAACTCTGACACCATCCGCATCGACCAGGACGCCCAGCACCTGGTCAAGACCGGCACCTCCGCCGGCAAACCGATCGCGGTGATCTGCCATGGCAGCTGGCTGTTGATTTCGGCAGGACTGGTCAATGGCAAGACCATGACCAGCTACAAGACGGTCAAGGACGATCTGGTCAACGCGGGGGCAAACTGGGTCGATCAGGAGGTGGTCAAGGACGGCAACCTGATCAGCAGCCGCCAACCGGACGATATTCCGGCGTTCAGCGGCGCACTGATCGACGCGCTGTCGGCATAGGGCTCAGGCCCACAGACGCGGGGCGGGCCTGCTCGTGACGGGGTCTGCCGCGTTTCATCGCACGCCAGACCCGGCATCAGGTGCAACACGGTATACTCCCGCTCTTTTTTCCGGAGCGACGTCATGTCCCTGCCTAGCTTGCGCCTCAAAGCCAACGCCGACCGTCGCCTGCGCGCCGGTCACCTGTGGATCTACAGCAACGAAATCGACGTGGCCGCGACCCCGTTGCACGGCTTCAAGGCCGGCGACCAGGCGATCCTCGAAGCCGCCGGCGGCAAGCCGCTGGGCATCGTTGCCATGAGCCCGAACAACCTGATCTGCGCGCGCCTGCTGTCGCGCGACATCAAGCTGGCGCTGGACAAGTCGCTGCTGGTGCATCGCCTGAACGTGGCCCTGTCGCTGCGCGAGCGCCTGTTCGACAAGCCGTTCTATCGTCTGGTCTACGGCGATTCCGATCTGCTGCCGGGTCTGGTGGTCGACCGTTTCGGCGACATCCTCGTGGTGCAACTCGCCTCCGCGACCATGGAAGCCCATAAAGATGACGTGATCGCGGCGCTGACCCAAGTGCTCAAGCCAAGCGGCATCCTGTTCAAGAACGACTCCGCCGCCCGCGATGCCGAAGGCCTCGAGCGTTACACCGAAACCGTATTCGGCGTGGTGCCGGAGTGGGTGGCTCTGGAAGAGAACGGCGTGAAATTCGAAGCGCCAGTGGTTCAAGGTCAGAAAACCGGCTGGTTCTACGATCACCGCATGAACCGCGCGCGCCTGGCCCCTTACGCCAAAGGCAAACGCGTGCTGGACCTGTACAGCTACATCGGTGGCTGGGGTGTGCAGGCCGCTGCGTTCGGCGCCAGCGAAGTGTTCTGCGTCGACGCTTCGGGCTTCGCCCTCGATGGTGTTGAGCGCAATGCTGCGCTGAACGGTTTCGCCGACAAGATGACCTGCATCGAAGGCGACGTCTTCGAAGCCCTCAAGGAACTCAAGGCCAGCGAAGAGCGCTTCGACGTGATCGTTGCCGACCCGCCTGCGTTCATCAAGCGCAAGAAAGACCTGAAAAACGGTGAAGGCGCCTACCGTCGCCTGAACGAGCAAGCCATGCGCCTGCTCAACAAGGACGGCATCCTGTTCAGCGCTTCGTGCTCGATGCACCTGCCGGAAGACGACCTGCAGAACATCCTGCTGACCAGCGCCCGTCACCTGGACCGCAACATTCAGCTGCTGGAGCGTGGCGGTCAGGGCCCGGATCACCCGGTACACCCGGCCATCCCGGAAACCCGCTACATCAAGAGCATCACCTGCCGCCTGCTGCCGAACAGCTGACAGACGCAAGGCTTTGACGCTATCGGAAGGGGGGCCCACGGGGCCCCCCTTCTTTTTGTCCTGAACTTTCCTACATTTATCGTCCTACCGACGCGCAGGAAATTTCCTTAAATATTTTATTTACGGAATTTAACTTACACACTCACCCCTATACCAAAGATCACTCCGACAGAATTACTGGATTATTCCTACTTAATATTTGCTTGCGATTAATCCATTACAAACTATTATTAAGTCGTCACCACGAAGGTGGCACCAACTAACCACGAAGCAAAATGAACAAGGAGTTCAATCATGAAAGCAATTACTCTGGAATCCCGCACCCTCGCAAACCTGGCTTTTCTGGTCGCACCTAAAGCTCGTTAAGTAAGGTTGGCGCTGGGTATAGCCGGCTACCCAGCGCCTCTGAGAATTTACCTGTCCAGAGCAGCGCGATCCAACATGCATATAAACCCTTATTTATTCATATTGCCCCGAACGCCCGGCCAGATAGTCTGGAATTACAAAGACCATGCTCAACATGAACTTGATCTTGAGTACGCTTCCCGACTGGCGCAACTTGTTCACAACCCTGACTTATACGACAACAACAACATAATAGATACGCAGCTTTTAAATGCAGGAATACTGACTTCTTATAAAATCCCGGCGCCTGCCTGGGGCTGGGATGAACTGTCCAGGATCTACCATATCGGGACCCGGGATATCCCCTGCGAACACACTCCCCGAAATATTCAGGAATGGTCTCGGCAGTACCTGGAACACTGCAACACAGTGCTTACCATTCCACCGCCGGCCGATGCCCCTGTGGATACCGGTCCGAACGCACTTATCGCACTGCCCGAACCGCTGGCACTGAATGACGACAGCCTGTTGAACTCACTGACCCGGCGAAAAACCTGCCGCTCCTTCACCGGTGCCGCCGTTTCGCTGGACGATGTCGGCACCTTGCTTTACCTGTCACTCGGTTACCTGCGAGAACGCGAAGCCGACCGCGACGACAGCATTGCCGATGGACTGAGCGCACGACGCAGCAGCCCTTCCGGAGGCGGCCTCAATGCCTGCGCCGGGTTCGTGCTGGTGCAGAACGTCGACGCTTTGGCGCCTGGCGCGTATGCCTACCACCCTGCCGAACACGCCTTGAGCTTTATCAGTCCCTTGCCCGACAGCGAATTTGGCAATCTGCTGGGGGGCCAGCACTTCATCAACAACCTGCCATTGGGCCTGTTCATCACCGCCCGCTTCGACCGGCTCTGGTGGAAATACCCGCATTCGCGCGCCTATCGAATGGCGTTCGTCGAAGCCGGGCACCTTTCGCAGACGTTTCAACTGGTGGCGACAGCGCTCGGCATGAACACCTGGCTCACAGGCGCGTTTTCCGATGAGCAGGTCGAAGCGTTGCTGAAGCTCGAGAACAGTGCGGAACAACCCTTGTTCTTTGTCGGTTGCGGGGAAAGCGACGGCCAGGCGATGTGTGAGGAAATGCGCGACCTGTTGCGTGAGGCACAGCCATGAACGCCCTCGCCCCGGAGCCGGTCTTTCAGTTCACCCTGAGCGACTGGAACAGCCGCGCCTCGGTTCGCACCAGTCCTCACGATTACCGCTTGCCGGACAACGTGCAGGAACAACTGGAGACCCGGCACTGGTTTCCGCCGGCGTTCCTGCCGTATCTGGCCCATCCAGCCATCGAAGCGGCGGGCCGTTCGATGCTGCATCGACTTACGGCTCGACATCTGGTGCATTTTCTCGACTACACCACGCTGCTCGAACACCGGATCGTCAATCGCGCCGTCGAAACCATCGTCCACGGCGAGCTGCCCGTCGCGGTGCCGGCGCCGATGAAAACCGCCGCGCTCCAGCTCTACACCGACGAGGGCTACCACGCCCTGTTTTCCAGTCAGGTGGCCGAGCAGATCGCCAGCCTCTACGCCATCACCGGGCGCCCGGTGATGCCCAGACGGATCACCCGGATGAACCTGCTGATAGCTCGCACCAGTCAGGAGCAACGGCCACTGGCGTGCTTTCTTCTGGGTTTCGTCTCGGAAACCATCATTGCCCGTGAACTGCTGGATGTCTGCCGCGACAGTCTGGTGTCCGGCGTCAACGACATGTTGCGCGATCACCTCACCGACGAAGCGCGTCACAGCCGCTATTTCACCGAAGTGTTCCACTACCTCTGGCTGCACTTGAATTCGCGACAGCGAACGTTTGCCGCGACGACCTTGCTCGACATTCTGCAAATCTTCTTCGAAGTGGATGAGCACTGGCTGCAGGAAAGCCTCGGTGGCGCGGGCATTGCAAACACCACGGTGAGAGACATTCTCGGCACGATGACAACGACCCAGGCCAGTCGGCAACGAGCGCGAGCTGGCAGCCTCGCCACATTGAGCGCACTGAAAAAAGCCGGTTTTTTCGCCGAACCTCAAAACCAGACACTATTTGCCAGGGCAGGACTGATCGATGGATGACGGACAATCTATGGTGACCCGACGACAGCGGCGCGGGGCTGTCAGTCTTTTGCTGGCAATGGTGTTGCTCGGCGTCTTTCCGCTGGATGTCCTGCTGCCTTCGTTTCCGGCACTGGCGGAGCACTTTCGCCGCACCCCGGCGGACATCGCCCTGTCGATCAGCCTGTTTGCGGTCGGGATTGCCTTCGCCCAGTTGCTGATCGGGCCGCTGTCGGATGTGATCGGACGCAAGGGGCTGCTGCTCGCCGGCATGAGCGTTTCCATACTCGGTGCCCTCGGGTGCGTGATGACCTCGGACTATTCGCTGTTTCTGATTTTTCGGGTGGTGCAGGCGCTGGGGTGCGGTTGCTTCGTGCTGTCACAGGCGCTGGTGCAGGACCTGTTTGAAGGCGAGCAACGTGATCGCCTGCGGATCCTGATGGTGACCGCCGGCGGAATCTTCATCTCGATATCGCCGCTGGCTGGCACCTTTCTTCAGGCGACATTGGGCTGGCGCGGCAGTTTCTGGGTGTTCATCGCATTATCAGCCGCAGTACTGCTCAAGGCCTGGCTGTTTCTGGAGAACACCCGACCGATCGCCAGTGGCACCCGGACGAACTTCCTCACGGCCTATCGACAGGTTCTGGGAGATTTCGACTTCGTCGGCTACTGGCTGATTTCGGCATTTGCGTTCGCCTGCCACTTTTCATTCATCGTGATCTCGCCGCTGATCTTCATGGATCGGCTGCAACTGTCCGCTTACGAATTTTCGTTGATCCTGCTGATCTACGGTGCGGCTTACGTCACCGGGGGTATCCTCGCCAGCGTGCTGAGCAGGCGCATCAACAGCGGCCAGCAGATGGTCGTCGGCTTGAGTCTGATCCTGTTCGCCGGCGTGACCCTGGTGTACCTGTCGTCAAGCTTTGCACTGGCTCCGGCGACCGTGCTGATCCCGATGCTGATCTGTACCGCCGGCACCACCATTGCCCGGCCGGCGGCCACGTCCCGAGCCATGAGTCTGTTTCCGGAAAACGCCGGCACCTCGGCCTCGGCCGGCAGCACGATCATTTTCATCTGCGGAGGCTTGATCAGTGCCTTGATCAGCCTGAGCCCCACCAATCTGCAATCCACGCTGGGCTACAGCTTCGTGATACTCAGCGGGGTGGCACTGGCGTTGAACGCGCGGATCAGTCGGCGCAACGATCTGGTGGGGCAACCGGACAGCGATTAATCCTGCCGGTCGTCATCCCGCACGCTTCGTCAGCACTGGAACAACGCTTTGCGCCATTCCCTCCTGACGCCAGCGGTGTAGAATCGCGAGATTCATCGCCATTCATCCCCGGCGGGTTTATGAGCTCAGGCTGAGACCAGCGGCGATCCCGCAACGTCATCGGCAACATCAGGACACACGGCCATTTCTGAGTGTTCCAGACGTCAATAGAAGCTCACTCCCCTTTGATACCTGATTAGCCGCCCGGAGTGCTCCATGCCAGATTACCGCTCGAAAACATCCACCCACGGCCGCAACATGGCCGGCGCCCGCGCACTGTGGCGCGCCACCGGGATGAAAGATGACGACTTCAAGAAGCCGATCATCGCCATTGCCAACTCCTTCACCCAGTTCGTACCGGGCCATGTGCACCTGAAGGACCTGGGCCAACTGGTTGCCCGCGAGATCGAACGCGCTGGCGGCGTTGCCAAAGAATTCAACACCATCGCCGTGGACGACGGCATCGCCATGGGCCACGACGGCATGCTCTATTCGCTGCCGAGCCGCGAGATCATCGCCGACTCCGTCGAGTACATGGTCAACGCCCACTGCGCCGACGCCATCGTCTGCATCTCGAACTGCGACAAGATCACCCCGGGCATGCTGATGGCCGCTCTGCGCCTGAACATCCCGGTGATCTTCGTCTCCGGCGGCCCGATGGAAGCCGGCAAGACCAAACTGGCCAGCCACGGTCTCGACCTCGTCGACGCCATGGTCATTGCCGCCGACTCCAGCGCTTCTGACGAGAAGGTTGCCGAGTACGAGCGCAGCGCCTGCCCGACCTGCGGTTCGTGCTCCGGCATGTTCACCGCCAACTCGATGAACTGCCTGACCGAAGCCCTGGGCCTCGCACTGCCGGGCAACGGTTCGACCCTGGCCACCCACAGCGACCGCGAACAGCTGTTCCTGCAGGCCGGCCGCACCATCGTCGAGCTGTGCAAACGCTACTACGGCGAGAACGACGAGTCGGTACTGCCGCGCAACATCGCCAACTTCAAGGCGTTCGAGAACGCGATGATGCTCGACATCGCCATGGGCGGTTCGACCAACACCATCCTGCATTTGCTGGCCGCTGCCCAGGAAGCCGAGATCGACTTCGACCTGCGTGACATCGATCGTCTGTCGCGCAAGGTGCCGCAACTGTGCAAAGTTGCGCCGAACATCCAGAAGTACCACATGGAAGACGTTCACCGCGCCGGCGGCATCTTCAGCATCCTCGGTTCGCTGGCCCGTGGCGGCCTGCTGCACACCGACCTGCCGACCGTGCACAGCCGCAGCATGGAAGAAGCCATCGCCAAGTGGGACATCACCCAGACCGACGATGAAGCCGTGCACCATTTCTTCAAGGCAGGCCCGGCGGGCATTCCGACGCAAACCGCGTTCAGCCAGTCAACCCGCTGGGAAACCCTGGACGACGACCGTGAAAACGGCTGCATCCGCAGCTTCGAACACGCCTATTCGAAAGAAGGTGGCCTGGCCGTGCTGTACGGCAATATCGCCCTGGACGGCTGCGTGGTGAAAACCGCCGGCGTCGACGAGTCGATTCACGTCTTTGAAGGCAACGCGAAGATCTTCGAAAGCCAGGACAGCGCGGTACGTGGCATCCTCGCCGACGAAGTGAAGGAAGGCGACATCGTCATCATTCGCTACGAAGGCCCGAAAGGCGGCCCGGGCATGCAGGAAATGCTCTACCCGACCTCGTACCTGAAATCCAAAGGCCTGGGCAAAGCCTGCGCCCTGCTGACCGACGGCCGTTTCTCCGGCGGCACTTCCGGTCTGTCCATCGGCCACGCTTCGCCAGAGGCTGCGGCCGGCGGCGCGATCGGTCTGGTACAGGACGGCGACAAGGTGCTGATCGACATTCCGAACCGCTCGATCAACCTGTTGATCAGCGACGAAGAACTGGCAGCCCGCCGGGTCGAGCAGGACAAGAAAGGCTGGAAACCGGTCGAACAGCGTCCACGCAAAGTGACCACCGCCCTCAAGGCCTACGCCTTGCTGGCGACTAGCGCCGACAAGGGTGCGGTGCGCAACAAGGCGATGCTCGACGGGCTGTAAGCGTCAAATCGCAGAAACAAAAATGCCCCGCCAAGTGCGGGGCATTTTTTTGCCTTCAGTTTGATCGTTTGATCGTTCCCACGCTCCCGCGTGGGAATGCCTCAAGGGACGCTCTGCGTCCAGTGACGCGGAGCGTCACGGGCTGCATTCCCACGCGGAGCGTGGGAACGATCATCGCGCTCTGCTCGAGAGCGATCACCGTAGCAATTACTGGATTTCTTCCGGCTTCACGATCACCCAGTTCTTGTCCGCCGTCACCGGCAAACCTTCTTTCGCCTGGGCCGCCGCATGCTTGGCCATCATGCCCTGAATCTGGGTCATGTATTTGTCCTTGCGGTTGACCCACAGGTGAATGCCGCCCTTGGCCACGTCCACATCGTGGAACAGCATGTAGCCGTCGCTGGTCGGGGTGTCGCCACCCACCAGTACCGGTTTTTTCCATTCGTCGATGTAGGTCAGGATCGCCGCGTGCTTGCCGGCCATCCAGGTCGCCGGGGTCCACAGGTATGGGGTCAGTTCGAGGCCGAGGTTGGCTTTCTCGTCATACTTGCCGGCGGTGATCTGCTTGCGCGCGGTGGTCAGCTCGCCGGTCTCGCGGTTCTTCAGCAACGTGGTCACGCCGATCACATTCTGCGGTTTGACGTTGTAGCCATACTTCGGATCGGCCGCGACCATCCGCACCAGTTCTTCGGAGGCGGCGGTCATCACGTAGACCTCGATGCCGTTCTCCATCAGCTTGTTGTACAGCTCTTTCTGGCCAGTGAAGATCTTCGGCGGATTCACATCCAGATTCTTGACCACGTCACCTTCGTAATAGGTCGCCGGCACCGGTTTGCCCGAGGCCATCAGCTCATCGACGTAGCCCTTGAGTTCCTTGAGGGTGAAGCCGGAAAACACCTGAGCCACCCATGGATAGCAGACCATGTCGTCGACTTCGCAGAGGCGGTAGTAATAGCTGAACAGGCTTTCCTTGTGGTCGGCGGTGTCCTTGAACGGCATCAGTTTCAGGGAAGGGTCGAGCTTGTCGCGGGTGATCAGGCCCTTGTTTTCCATGAACGGCAGCAACGACTCTTCGAGGTCGTAGCGGTAACTGGTGTTGTCCATGTCGAACACCGCGTAGTTACCCTTGTTGGCGTTGGCAGCGATCATTGCGTCCAATGCCTTGGCCTGATCCGCCGGCCAGTGTTTCAGGTCGGTGGCGAATGCCTGAGTGGCCAGGCCCATCCCCACAGTCAGTGCGACAGCCAGAAATTTCGGTGTGAACTTCATTGGCGCTTTCTCCCTGGGTCAAAGAAATCGACGCTAACAAATATGTGTGACAGTCCTCGTCTGTCAGCGACCGTCCACGTCCGTTTCGCGCCAGCTGCATCCCCGAGAGCGACACCCGCTTATTCCAAAAACGACGGACGACCTCTGATTTCGGTATTAAATCATTGCAAATCAAACTGTTAGGCTTGCCGGTTCGCAGCAGCCCCGGAAGGCTGTTGGCACAGTCTTTTCTGGAGTCCTCATGAATCTGCCCCTGATTCTCAACCTGCTGGTGTTCCTCGCCCTGCTCTTCGGCCTGGCGCAAACCCGCCACACTTCGTGGAGCCTGGCGAAAAAAGTCCTGCTCGCGCTGGTGCTGGGCGTGGCATTCGGTGTCGCGCTGCACACGATTTACGGTGCCGGCAACCCGGTACTGAAAGCCTCGATCGGCTGGTTCGATCTGGTCGGCAACGGTTACGTGCAACTGCTGCAAATGATCGTGATCCCGCTGGTATTCGCCTCGATCCTCAGCGCCGTGGCCCGTCTGCACAACGCTTCTTCGCTGGGCAAGATCAGCTTCCTGACCATCGGCACGCTGCTGTTCACCACCGCGATTGCGGCGGTGATCGGCATCGGCCTGACCAACCTGTTCGGCCTGACCGCCGAAGGCCTGGTCGCCGGCACGCAGGAAATGGCCCGTCTGCAAACCATTCAGACCGACTACGCCGGCAAGGTCGCCGACCTGAATGTGCCGCAACTGCTGTTGTCGTTCATCCCGCAGAACCCGTTCGCCGACCTGGCGCGGGCCAAACCGACCTCGATCATCAGCGTGGTGATCTTCGCCGCGTTCCTGGGGGTTGCCGCGCTGCAACTGCTCAAGGATGACGTCGAGAAAGGTCAGAAAGTGATCAACGCCATCGACACCCTGCAAGCCTGGGTGATGCGTCTGGTGCGTCTGGTGATGAAGCTGACCCCGTACGGCGTGCTGGCGCTGATGACCAAAGTGGTGGCCGGTTCCAACCTGCAGGACATCATCAAGCTCGGCAGTTTCGTGGTGGTGTCGTACCTCGGCCTGGGCCTGATGTTCGTGGTGCATGGCTTGCTGGTATCGGCCGCCGGGATCAATCCGCTGCGTTTCTTCCGCAAGATCTGGCCGGTGCTGACCTTCGCGTTCACCAGCCGCTCCAGTGCGGCGAGCATCCCGCTGAGCATCGAAGCGCAGACCCGTCGTCTGGGCATTCCGCAATCGGTGGCAAGCTTCGCCGCATCGTTCGGTGCGACCATCGGCCAGAACGGCTGCGCCGGTCTGTACCCGGCGATGTTGGCGGTGATGGTTGCGCCAACCGTCGGCATCAACCCCCTGGATCCGCTGTGGATCGCGACGCTGGTGGCGATCGTGACCTTAAGTTCGGCCGGTGTGGCGGGCGTGGGTGGAGGTGCGACCTTCGCCGCGCTGATCGTGCTGCCGGCCATGGGCTTGCCGGTTTCGCTGGTGGCGTTGCTGATTTCGGTCGAGCCGCTGATCGACATGGGCCGTACGGCGCTGAACGTGAGTGGTTCGATCACGGCCGGTGCGATTACCAGCCAGGTGATGCAGCAGACCGACAAGGCCCTGCTGGATGCCGATGAGCATGCGGAGCTAGCGAGCTAGCAAGCTGCAAGCTGCAAGCTGCAAGCTGCAAGCTGCAAGCTGCAAGAAGAGCATTCCAGCTTTTACTTGCGGCTTGCAGCTCGAAGCTTGTAGCTATCTTCTTTCCCAGACTTCGAAATTGTAAGCCGGTTTGTCGCCTTCAGCCGGATTCGGCACGTTCGACACCAGCTTCCACTGGTTCAGATCGAACTCCGGAAACCACGCATCCCCTTCCGGGCTCAGTGCCACGCGAGTCAGATACAAACGATCCGCCTGCGCCAGCCCCTGCGCATACAATTGCGCCCCGCCAATCAGCATCAATTCGTCGACGCCCTGCTCTTTCGCCCACGCTTCGGCGCGAACCACGGCCGCTTCCAGCGACGGATAGACTTCCGCGCCTTCCAGCACCAGACCGGTCTGGCGGCTGACCACGATATTCAAACGCCCCGGCAACGGACGACCCAGCGAGTCCCAGGTCTTGCGGCCCATGATGATCGGCTTGCCGAGCGTCGTGGCCTTGAAGTATTTGAAGTCCCCCGGCAGGTGCCAGGGCATGCTGTTGTCGACGCCGATCACACGGTTTTCACCGAGGGCTGCGATCAGGCTGAGGGGGAGTGATTTAGTCATGCCGGCGAGGATACCAGAGCCGCCCTTACCCCGATAAGCGCCACAGCGGTTATGCTCACGGCTCAATCAAGCAACGGGATGCCGCGTGACTGAACTGACTTCACTGCAAAACCTCTGGCTCACCGAAACCGTGCGCCTGCGCGAAGAACACGCAGGCCCGCTGGACGATCTGGAAGCCAATCGCCTGGCCCGCGCGGCCGGCGGCGATCTGCCGGGACGCATTCAGCGCCGCGCCCTGTGGCTGGCCGAGCGCGACGGCCTGACCGCCGCGCTCAAGCACTGGCTGCAAGGCGCGCGTCTGGCGCTGGTGCTGCTGGCGATCTTCGCGGTACTGAGCGGCGCAGGGCTGGCCTTCGCCGCACTGGGCCAGACGCCGGTCAATGTGTTCTGGGCCCTGGGCAGTCTGCTCGGGCTGAACCTGATTCTGCTGTTGAGCTGGGCGCTGGGGCTGATCTTCGCTGGCGAACATGGCGCCACCCTCGGCCGCTTGTGGCTGTGGCTCAGTGAAAAACTCGCCCGCGACGCCAAGGCGGCGCAACTGGCGCCGGCTCTGCTGCTGATGCTGCAACGCAAGAAGCTCAATCGCTGGGCACTCGGTACGCTGGTCAATGGCCTGTGGTTGCTGGCGATGGTCAGCGCGCTGTTTTTGCTGCTGACGCTGATGGCGACCCGGCGCTACGGCTTCGTCTGGGAAACCACGATTCTCAGTGCCGACACATTCATCAACATGACCCAGTCCCTCGGCGCATTGCCGGCGCTGCTGGGCTTTAACGTGCCCACAGTCGAAATGATCCGCGCCAGCGGCGACACCGCGCTGAACATCGAAAGCGCCCGTCAGGCCTGGGCGACCTGGCTGGTCGGCGTGCTGGTGGTGTACGGCGTGTTGCCGCGCCTGCTGTTGGCGCTGTTTTGCTTCTGGCGCTGGAACAGCGGCAAGGCTGCGTTGCGCCTGGACCTGAACCTGCCCGGTTACGCCCAGTTGCGCGAACGCCTGATGCCGACCAGCGAACGCCTCGGCATCACCGACCCGGAGCCTGCGCAATTGCACCGCGTCGAAAGCACCGTGGGCGAACACGCCAGCGATGGCGCGTTGCTGGTGGCAATCGAACTCGACGATCAACACTCATGGCCGCCGACGCTGCCGAAAAACGTCAGCAACGCCGGCATCCTCGACAGTCGGGAATCGCGCAACAAACTGCTCGAACAGCTCAGCCGCTTCCCGCCGGCGCGCCTGGCGATTGCCTGCGACCCACGGCGTTCGCCGGATCGCGGCAGCCTGGCGCTGATTGCCGAGCTGGCGCGCAACGCCGCCGCAACCCGTGTCTGGCTGTTGCAAGCGCCGCAAGGACAAGCGCTGGACGCCGAACGCCTCGGTGACTGGCACGTGGCATTGCATCAGCTGGAACTGCCGTTCGCCGATTGCGCCCCGTTGAACTGGCTGGAGCACGGACATGACTGATGCCTGGAAAGCGCCGCTGAAACTGGCAGTGGTCGGCCACACCAACGTCGGCAAGACTTCGCTGTTGCGCACCCTGACCCGCGACGTCGGCTTCGGCGAAGTCTCTCATCGCCCGAGCACCACGCGGCATGTCGAAGGCGCGCGGTTGTCGGTGGATGGCGAGCCGTTGCTCGACCTCTACGACACACCCGGTCTGGAAGATGCCATCGCCCTGCTGGATTTTCTCGAGCGTCTGGAACGCCCCGGCGAACGCCTCGACGGCCCGGCACGGCTGGCGCGGTTTCTCGACGGCAGCGAGGCGCGCCAGCGTTTCGAACAGGAAGCCAAAGTCCTGCGGCAACTGCTTGATTCCGACGCCGGCCTGTATGTGATCGATGCACGCGAACCGGTGCTGGCCAAGTACCGCGACGAACTGGAAGTGCTGGCCAGTTGCGGCAAACCGTTGCTGCCGGTGCTGAATTTCGTCAGCAGCGCCAACCACCGCGAGCCGGACTGGCGCGAAGCACTGGCGCGTCTGGGACTGCACGCGCTGGTGCGTTTCGACAGCGTCGCCCCGCCGGAAGATGGCGAGCGGCGGCTGTATGAAAGCCTCGCACTGTTGCTGGAAAACGCCCGCCCACAACTGGAACGGCTGATCGCCGATCAACAGGCCCAGCGCCTCGCCCGCGAGCAAAGCGCCGCGCGCTTGATCGCCGAACTGTTGATCGACTGCGCCGCGTGCCGACGCAGTGTGGCGAGCAACGCTGAACAGGAACAACAGGCCATCAGCGAACTGCGCAAAGCCGTGCGCCAACGCGAACAACGCTGCGTCGAAGCGCTGCTCAAGCTCTACGCTTTCCGCCCGCAGGACGCCGCCGCCAGTGATCTGCCGCTGCTCGACGGGCGTTGGGGCGATGACCTGTTCAACCCGGAAACCCTTAAGCAGCTTGGCGTGCGAGTCGGCGGCGGGATTGCCGCGGGTGCAGCCGCCGGTGCGGGTGTGGACTTGCTGGTCGGCGGCATCACCCTCGGGGCAGCAGCCCTGGCCGGCGCGATTGCCGGCGGTGCCCTGCAAACTGCCCGCAGCTACGGCAACCGCCTGCTGGGCAAGATCAAAGGGCAGCGAGAGCTGACGGTCGACGACAACGTTTTGCGCCTGCTGGCCCTGCGTCAGCGGCAACTGCTGCAAGCGCTGAACGCCCGTGGCCATGCGGCGCTGGACAGCATTCAGGTGGCCGCGCCGCAGGACAAGACCTGGCGCGAAGGCAAGCTGCCGGAGGCCCTGAACATCGCCCGGGCCCACCCGCAATGGTCATCGCTCAATCCGCATTCGAAGCTGAATCAGGCTCAGCGTCAGGAACAGATCGATGAGCTGGTGAGCAAAGTGCTCGAACTCTAGAACCAGCCGAGCTTGAGGAACGGTTTGACCAGCGCCGTCACCCGGCTGCGATCGGTGCGATTGGCGCGCCCGTCGTTGTCGACGTCCGAACACAGGACAACCTCGAAACCGCCATCGTTATCCAGGTCGTGGACGGCGGCCTTGTAAGCGATGGTTTCGCCCTTATGAAAGTGCAGCCTCACTGATTCCGGCGTTCCATCGCGGCCGGGGTTCAGAGCGAAGATCCGCAGATGCCGCGTGTCCTCATCGGCCGCGTTGAACCAGGCACATTTCAGATAGGTTCGGGTGAAGCTGCGCAGTTGCGCGACTTCACGGGCAGAGGCTTCGCGCCAATCCTGTTCGCTGTCATGAAAGCGCAACTGGACAGTGTCCCCTGCGCCGCTGCCGGATCGATCCCGGGCAATCACTTTCAAAAAACGCATCCGTGCGCTCCTTCGGCAAAAAGACCAGTCTGGGCCGAAGGGGCAATACCTGCCATGCACCGTTTCCCGGTTTGGCGTAAGAAGGTTCAGCGCGTCTCGCCGGACAGCACGGTGAAGGCCTTGTGCTTCAGCTCCGCAAGATCCATCACCGGCACGGCCATTTCCTTCGCCAACTCATCCCACTGGCGCATCCGCAGACTGACGGCGCACAACGGATCCTGCTCGAACGCATCGGCTTCAGCCTCGGTCATCACACCGCCCTGATAGTCCAGGGTGCGGCGGCTGGCTTCGCTCAAGCGCTCGTAATAACCCGACTCCCTGAGCGTCAGATAGCGCTTGGCCTGGACGTGATATTCCACCAGCCGCGCCATGCGTTCGCTGAAGCCGGCCTCACGCAAGTAATCCGCGCCGAGGCGTTCGTGGCTGACCACGCCGTAACCGCCCATGTTCTCTGCGCCTACGGCACACAAATGACCGATGTCGTGGAAGAATGCGGCGAGCACCACTTCGTCGTCGAAGCCTTCGGCGATGGCCAGTTGCGCTGCCTGGGACATGTGCTCGATCTGCGACACCGGTTCGCCGATGTAGTCGCTGGCGCCGAAGCGCTCATAGAGGCCGAACACCCGGTCGATGACTTGTTCGTGACTCAACATCCGTTCTCTCCAAAAAGCTGTGCCACATTGCGCTCGGCCATGGCCGGGCCGACGCTCATGCCGACGCCGCTGTGCATCAGCGCAACACTCAGCCCCGGCGCCGGACGCAGGAATGAAAACGGCCCCGGCCCCCGGGCACCATAGACACCCTGCCAGCGCTCGACCACTTGCACCTTGCAACCGAGGGTGTGCTCGGCCAGTTCGAGCATCCAGTCATCGACCTGCTCGGCGTTGAACGGCGATGGATCGCTGCCGTAATGGTGAGAATCGCCAATGATCAGTTCGCCATACGGCGTCGGGCTGATCAGCAGGTGAATGCCGTTTTCCTGCAAGTGCGGTTGCTCGCGCAGGATCTGCGCCTGCACCGCCGCCGCTTCCGGCAAGTCAGCGAAAGCGCCGTAATGCACGCAACTGAGGCCGGTGAGCAAGGCGTGTTGCAAGTTCAGGTCGATCTGCGGCCGGACGCGGAGCATTTGCAGGCGGCAGATTTGCGGGTCGAGGGCGGCAATCGGCCCGGCCAGCAAGGTCTGATAGTCGTGGCCGGAGCAGACGATGATCTGTTCGGCGGAGAAGATCCCGGCGGTGCTGTGCAGGCGCCCAGGCTCGACGTCGCGCACCAGCGTCGAGAAGTGAAACTCGACGTCGAGTTCGCGACGCAGGTATTCGATCAGCGCCGGAATCGCTTCCCGGGAATACAGCTGTTGATCGTCCATCCCGTGCAGCGCGGCGCGGTGATGGCTGAACTGGCCGCCGTACAGATCGCGCAGCGCGGCACCGCGCAGCAGTTCGACGCGGTAGTCGTGCTCCACGGCGCGCCCGGCGCAGAAGGTTTCGAGCAAGTGCTCTTCGGCCTCGGTGCGGGCGAACAGGTACGAGCCGTTGCGCTTGAGTTGCAGGCCGGCGAGCTGCGCCCACTGGCCCCAGATGTCGCGGGTGGCCTTGGCCAGTTCGAGCATCGGACCCGGTGGCTGGCCGGTGACCAGTGCCTGGCCGAAGTTGCGCACCGACGCGCCGAGTGGCGTGGCAGTGCGTTCGAAAACCGTGACCTTGAGACCGCGCCGGGCGGCGGCCCAGGCGTGGGACAGGCCCAGGATGCCGGCGCCGACGATCAGCAAGTCTTTGTGTTGTGTCATGTAGCTACCTCAATGATCGTTCCCACGCTCTGCGTGGGAATGAATACCGTGACGCTCTGCGTCACAGAGGACGCAGAGCGTCCTTGGCTGCATTCCCACGCGGAGCGTGGGAACGATCAAAGCTCCGTCAGGGAACGATCGGGTAAGAAGATTTACTTGGCAGCGACTTTCTCGGACTTGCCGTCATAACGCTTGCGCCATTCGGTCAGGATCTCGTCGCGGTTCTTCGAGGCCCAGGCGAAGTCGTTCTTGATCAGGCGCTGCTCGTAGTCGGCCGGCAGCTCCGTCTGTGGCTTGGCGATGCCCGGCTGGGCGAGGACGGCGAAGTTTTCCTTGTACAGGTCCATCGCCGGGGCGCTGGCGGAGAAGTCGGCCAGTTTCTTCGCAGCTTCCTCATGCGGCGTGCCTTTGATCACGGCAGTCGCTTCGATCTCCCAGCCCAGGCCTTCCTTCGGCAGGATGATGTCCAACGGTGCACCTTGGCGCTTCAGCTGAACGGCCGGGTATTCGAAGGAAATCCCGATCGGGAATTCGCCCGCCGCCGCCAGTTTGCAAGGCTTGGAACCGGAGTGAACGTACTGGCCGATGTTCTGGTGCAGACCGTCCATGTAAGCCCAGCCCTGTTTCTCGCCGAAGGTTTGCAGCCAGGCGCTGACGTCGAGAAAACCAGTGCCGGACGAGGCCGGGTTCGGCATCACGATCTTGCCTTTGTACTCCGGCTTGGTCAGATCCTGCCAGCTCACCGGTTTGGTCAGGCCCTGTTTTTCGGCCTCGACGGTGTTGAAGCAAATGGTTGCGGCCCAGACGTCCATGCCGACCCAGGCTGGCGGGTTGGCGGCGTCGCGGTAGTTCGCGCCGATCTTGCCCAGATCCTTCGGTGCATAGCTTTGCAGCATGCCTTGCTGATCGAGGATCGCCAGACTCGACGCCGCCAGGCCCCACACTGCGTCAGCCTGCGGGCGATCCTTTTCGGCCAGCAGTTTGGCGGTGATGATCCCGGTGGAATCGCGCACCCACTTGATCTCGACGTCCGGGTTGGCCTTTTCGAAGGCCTCTTTGTAGGACTTCAACTGCTCGGCTTCGAGGGCGGTGTACACCGTCAACTCGGTTTTTGCCGCGAAGGCATTCAGGCTGAAAGCAGCGAGCACAGCAGCGGCCAGGGCCATAGGCTTGAACATGATCGTTTTCCTGTAGGTGAGTTGAGGCAATAGGGATAAGTCGTAGATCAGTGACCGGGCGCCGTTTGCCGCCAGGCCTGGGAACGGCGCAGCAAGCCGCGCGAAGCCCACGCCAGCAGCAAGGACACGCCCGCCGAGGTGAACAGAATCAGGGTCGACATCGCCGCCGCGCCGCCGACGTTGCCGGCGTCATCCATGTTCAATACCGCTACCGCCGCGAGGATGGTGTCGGGGCTGTAGAGGAAGATCGCGGCGGACACGGTGGTCATGGCCGAGACGAACAGGTAGCGCACGATGTCCAGCAGCGCCGGCAGGCAGATCGGCACGGTGACCCGCAGGTAATGCCGGTACAGCGGCGCCTTGAGCGACAGCGCGGCGGCTTCGAATTCGGCGTCGAGCTGACGCAGCGCGGTGGTGGCGGTCATCTGCGCAGTGGTCAAATAGTGAGCAATGGTGCAGACGATCAGCAGGGTCATGGTTCCGTACAACACGTGCAGCGGGTTGCCGGTCAGGTTGAAGAAGAAGACGTAACCCAGACCGAGCACCAGCCCCGGCACCGCCATCGGTACGAAACTGAGCATGCGCAGTGTCAGATTCAGCCCGCGCTGGCTGCGGGTCTTTTCCATCAGATAGGCGCCGGTGAAGATCAGCATGCTGCCGATCAACGCCGTGCCCAGCGCCATCTTCAAACTGTTGCCGTAGGCCAGCCAGCCACCGCCAGCGGTCTCGTTGAACTGATAGTGGTTGAGCGACAGCGACAGGTTGTACGGCCAGAACTTCACCAGCGACGAGAACACCGCCATGCCGAATACCAGCAGCAACGCGGCGCTGATCAGCAGGACCAGGCTGAGATAAAAGGCATCGCGCTTCTTCGACGGTGCCGGTTTGAACACCTGGGCGCGGCCGCTCATGGAATCACCGTGACGCCGACGCAGCCAGGCATCGACGCCGAAGCTGAACAGTGCCGGCAGCAACAGAACCATGCCGATCAGCGCACCGCGCCCGAATTGCTGCTGGCCGACCACCGCTTTGTAGGCTTCCAGCGCCAGCACTTGATAGTCGCCACCGACCACCACCGGCACACCGAAATCGGTGATGGTCAGGGTGAACACCAGACAGAACGCGGCGAACACAGCCTGGCGGGTCGCGGGCCAGGTGATGCTGCGGAAGGCTTTCGCCGGACTGGCGCCCATGCTCGACGCAGCGTCGAACAATCGCGCATCCGCCAGCGACAGGGCTGACAGCAAAATCATCAAGGCGTGTGGGAAGGTGTAGATCACCTCGCCCAGAACAATCCCCCAGAAACCGTAGATGTTGTCCGACAGCAGTCCGCGCAACAGGCCCTGATTGCCGAACAGATAGACCAGCGCGATCCCCGGCAACATCGAAGGTGCCATCAGCGGCAGCAGCGAAATCCCGCGCCAGATGCCTTTTGCCGGAATCATCGTGCGCTGCAAGGCGTAGGCAAACAGGTAGGCCAGCGGTACGACGATCGCCGCGACGCTGAGGGAAACCTTCAGGCTGTTGCCGAGCAGCCAGTGGAAATTGTCGCTGGTCACCAGTTCCTTCGCAGCGAGCCAGCCACCGCCCTGCCCGGCTTCGCTGCTGAAGCCGCGCCAGAAGATCGCCAGCAATGGCAACAGCACCGCCACACCGAGCAGCACCAACAGCAGGAGTTTGCCGCCGAGGACGAAGATCCGGTCGCCGACCTCGGCCCCGGACACCTGCCGCGCCTGCTTTTGCGGTAGCGGCAGTGCGAGGTTGCTGTTCATCAGGCAAACACCTGCAGGCTGCGTGGCGGCAAGGCGACCATGATCTGCTGGGCGCCGAGGCGTGGCATGGCTTCTGGTGCCAGTTCGGCGAGCAAGGCGTGACCGGGAAGTTGATCGAGCTCGAAGCTCATGCGGCAGCGGTTGCCGAGGAAGGTGATCTCGCGGACCTTGGCCGGGAACAGGTTTTCTTCGTGCACCAACGGATTGACGTTGATCGCTTCCGGACGGCAGAACAACCGGCCCGATGGGCTGTGGACGCTGCCGTCGGCCAGGCGCAGGTTCATCCCGCCGACCTTGGCGTGGCTGTCGCTGCTGCGCTGGAACGGCAGCCAGTTGCCCTGGCCGACGAACTCGGCCACGAACGGCGTGGCCGGGCGGTTGTAGATTTCCTGCGGGGTGGCGTACTGCTCGACCTTGCCGTTGTTCATCACGGCGATGCGGTCGGCCATCAGCATGGCTTCGTCCTGATTGTGGGTGACCATCAGGGTGGTGATGCCGAGGTTGCGTTGCAGCTGGCGCAGCTCGGTGCACAGATGCTCGCGGACCCGGGCGTCGAGGGCCGACATCGGTTCGTCGAGCAACAGCAACGACGGCGCGGGAGCCAGGGCGCGGGCCAGTGCCACCCGTTGCTGCTGGCCACCGGACAATTGGCCCGGGTACTTTTTCTCACTGCCGGTGAGGCCGACCAGTTCCAGCATCTGGCCGACGCGACGGCGCACTTCATCGCGACCGCTGCCGGCGAGGCCGTAGGCAATGTTCGCTTCGACGGTCAGATTGGGGAACAGCGCGTAGGACTGGAACAGGATGCCGTAATCCCGAGCCTGCGGCGCGAGGTGGGAAACGTCGCGCTCGCCGAGGTACAACTCGCCGCTGTCCTGCTTCTCCAGACCGGCGATGCAACGCAGCAACGTGGTCTTGCCACAGCCCGACGGGCCGAGCAGGCACACCAGCTCACCGGCCGCGACATCGAGGGAGACGTTATCCAGCGCCGTGAAAGCGCCGAAGCGCTTCTGCACGCCGCGCACTTTCATCGGTGCGCCGGGGTTGGTCAGGGCAGTTGCGATTGCAGGGTTCATGGACAGGCCTCATCAAGCAGATGAGACGAATCCTAGAGTTGTAATGCGTCGGTCATATGGCAACAAGGCAAAATCGACCGATAGTGGTATTCAGGGATTTTGGTTCACCGCGGATCGCGGATCGTTCCCACGCTCTGCGTGGGAATGCAGCCCGGGACGCTCCGCGTCCCAAGAGCGGACGCAGAGCGTCCAATGAGGCATTCCCACGCAGAGCGTGGGAACGATCATTACGATCAAGCCGGGGACATTTCCTGCGCCAGCCCGAGAAACGCCGCCGGCAACCGGGCGTTCTTGCGTTCCTTGAGGCAGTAGAGGTATTCGGGAATCTGCGGCGCATTTTCGAGGGTCAGCACCCGCAACTGCGGATCGTGCGGCACTTCCTGGCGGGCGATGATGCTGATGCCGATGTTGCGCAGCACCGCTTCGCGGATCGACTCGCGGCTGCCGATCTCCAGCAGCGGGCCGAAACTGACGCCGGCACTGGCCAGCAATTCTTCGGTCAGGCGACGGGTGGTCGAGCCCGGCTCACGCATCAACAGGGTATGCCCGGCCAGCGCGCTCAGCGCCACATGGTCGTGCGCCGCCAGCGGATGATTGCGATGCACCGCCAGCACCAGCGGATCGCTGCCGAGCACCCGGCGGATCAGCCGCGCATCGTCGAGCAACTGCGAGGATGCCGCGACATCCACCCGGTAATCCTCCAGCGCTTCGAGCACCTGCTGCGAGTTGCCGATTTCCACCGACACTTCCACCTGCGGCAGGCGCTCGCGGAAGGTCTTCACCAGATCGAGGATGTAATACGGCGCGGTGGCGGCGATGCGCAGCGTGCCCTGGACCTGGCCGCTGTTGCGCAGGAAGAATTCGATATCGGCTTCCTGCTGCAACAGCGCCTTGACCATCGGCAACAGCCGCGCGCCTTCGTCGCTGACGCTCAGACGCCGGCCGCCACGGTAGAACAGCTCAACCGAATACTGGCTTTCCAGATTGCGGATCTGCGTGGTCACGGTCGGTTGACTGAGGCCGAGCTTTTTCGCCGCCAGCGTGATGCTGCCCAAACGGGCCACCATGTAAAACGCTTTCAGCTCGGCACTCAGCACAACCGCCCCTCTTCCTCTATTTGCGCAACAGGCGCAAACCGTTGAACACCACCAGCAGGCTCACGCCCATGTCGGCAAACACCGCCATCCACATGGTGGCGAGCCCGGCGAAGGTTACCCCAAGAAAGATCGCCTTGATCACCAGCGCCAGCGCGATGTTCTGTTTGAGGATAGCGGCGGTATGGCGCGACAGGCTGATGAACGCCGGAATCTTGCGCAGATCGTCGTCCATCAGGGCGACATCGGCGGTTTCGATCGCCGTGTCGGTGCCTGCCGCCGCCATCGCAAAACCGATCTCCGCCCGCGCCAGTGCAGGCGCGTCGTTGATACCGTCGCCGACCATGCCGACCCGATGGCCCTGCGCGTACAGGTCTTCGATGGCTTGCAGTTTATCGGTGGGCAGCAAGTCGCCCTTGGCCTGATCGATCCCGACCTGCGCCGCAATCGCCTGGGCGGTGTGGACGTTGTCGCCGGTGAGCATCAGGGTTTTCACGCCCAGTTCGTGCAATTGGCGGATCGCCTCGCGGCTGGTTTCCTTGACCGTATCCGCCACGGCGAACAGCGCCAGCGGGCCGGAGCGGTCGAGCAGCAGCACCACGGACTTGCCCTGTTTCTCCAGCGCGAACAGTTTTTCTTCCAGTTGCGGCGAGCACAGGCCCAGCTCTTCGACCAGACGGTGGTTGCCCAAATGGTAGACCTGACCGTTGACCTCGCCTTTTACCCCACGGCCGGCCAGCGCTTCGAAGTTATCCACAACCCGCGCCGCCAAACCTTTATCCACAGCAGCGTTGGCGATGGCCAGCGACACCGGGTGATCGGAGCGCCCGGCCAGCGCGGCGGCAATGGCCGGGGCCGTGGCGTCGGCGGTCGGGTCGAGGGACAGGTAATCGGTCTGCACCGGTTTGCCGTGGGTGAGGGTGCCGGTCTTGTCGAGGGCCAGATAGTCGAGTTTGAAACCGCCCTCCAGGTACACGCCGCCCTTGACCAGAATGCCTTTGCGCGCCGCTGCGGCGAGGCCACTGACGATGGTCACCGGGGTGGAAATAACAAGCGCACACGGGCAAGCGACCACCAGCAGCACCAGCGCGCGGTAGATCCAGTCGAACCACGCGGCGCCCATGAACAGCGGCGGGATGATCGCCACGGCCAGGGCCAGGACGAAGACCACCGGGGTGTAGATTTTCGAGAACTGATCGACGAAGCGCTGAGTCGGCGCCCGTGCACCTTGCGCCTGTTCCACGGCGTGGATGATTCGCGCCAGGGTGGAATTGTTCGCCGCAGCGGTCACCGCATATTCCAGCGAACCGGCCTGGTTGATGGTGCCGGCGAACACCTTGTCGCCAACGGTTTTTTCCACCGGCAGGCTTTCACCGGTGATCGGCGCCTGATCAATGGTCGAACTGCCGCTGACGACTTCACCGTCCAGCGCGATACGCTCACCGGGCTTGACCCGCACGCGGGCGCCGAGATCGATACTTTTGACGTCCAGTTCGACCCAGTTGCCGTCAGCCTGCAACACCGTCGCCTGCTCCGGAGTCATCTGCATCAGGCCGCTGATGGCGTTGCGCGCGCGATCCAGCGAGCGCGCTTCGATCAGCTCGGCCACGGTGAACAGGAACATCACCATCGCCGCTTCCGGCCACTGGCCGATCAACACGGCGCCGGTCACGGCGATGCTCATCAGCGCATTGATGTTGAGGTTGCGGTTCTTCAGGGCGATCCAGCCCTTTTTGTAGGTGGTGAGGCCGCCGCTGAGGATCGAGATCAACGCGATGATCGCCACCACCCAGGTCGGCGCGGCGCTGGTGAAGTGGATAACTTCAGCAGCCAGCGCACCGACGCCGGACAGCGCCAGTGGCCACCAATGTTTTTTCACCGGCGCTGCAACCGGCGATTCAACGCCCGCCTCCAGCGGCTCGGCCTGCATACCGAGGGATTTGATCGCGTCGATGATTGGCGCGGTGTCCGGCAGATTGTGGGTCACGCCGAGCACGCGATTGATCAGGTTGAATTCCAGCTGCTGGATCCCGGCCAGTTTGCCGAGCTTGTTCTGGATCAGCGTCTGTTCGGTCGGGCAGTCCATCGCTTCGATGCGGAAGCTGCTCAGCCGGGCGTCGGCGCTTTTTGCCTCGCTCAGTTGAACAAGCGAAGGTGCGGCGACTTTCGACGAACAGCACGAGTCTTCACTCGAATGAACCGGCGCAGGCGTAACGGTTTTCGACCCGCAGCAGGAATCGCCGGCGTGGGCATGTTTATGCACAGGCTGCAGTTTGTGACTGTGATCGTGCCCGTCGCCGGGCTTGTGGGTGTGCAGGGAATCGCTCATTGGTCGCGTCCATGAAGGTGCCTGTTGCCAAGTAAAGACCCTGTAGCCACTATAGGGTCAAGCACCCTTTTGGAGATTGCCGTCATGAAGATCGGAGAACTGGCGAAACAGACCGATTGCGCCGTGGAAACCATCCGCTACTACGAGCGTGAAAACCTGCTGCCGGAACCGGCCCGCAGCGACGGCAACTACCGCGTCTACACCCAGGCGCATGCCGAGCGCCTGACCTTCATCCGCAACTGCCGCACACTCGACATGACCCTCGAAGAAATCCGCAGCCTGCTCGCCCTGCGCGACAGCCCGCAGGATCAGTGCGAAAGCGTGAATGCGCTGATCGACGAACACATCCAGCACGTCAAGGCGCGGATCGACGGGCTACTGGCGTTGCAGACGCAACTGCTCGACCTGCGCCAGCGTTGTGGCGAAGGGCCGGAGGCGGATCAGTGCGGGATCCTGCAGCGGCTGGAAGTGAGTGGCGGGGTTGTGGCGGCGGAGGTTGAGCATTCGCATGTGGGCCGCAGCCACGGCCACTAACGATTGACGCTCGTTCCCATGCTCCGCGTGGGCATGCCGCCATGGACGCTCCGCGTCCAAAGTGACGCGGAGCGTCACGGGATTCATTCCCACGCAGAGCGTGGGAACGATCCTGCCGACTAGACCGCCATCGGCGCGGTCATCGGCGCATGGTGCTCGTAGCCTTCCAGCGAAAAATCACTCGGTTCAACCAGCTCCAGCCACTCCGGCTGATAAACACCGGTCTTGGCAAACTCCGGCACGCGATCCGAAATCTTCAGTTTCGGCATGGCGAACGGCTCGCGCTTGAGCTGTTCGTTGAGCATGTCCAGGTGGTTTTCGTAGACGTGGGCGTCACCGATGAAATAGGTGAACCAGCGCGGCGTGTAGCCGGTCAGGCGACCGATCAGGCTCAGCAGCGCGGCGCCTTCGGTGAGGTTGAACGGCGTGCCCAGGCCCAGGTCGTTGGAGCGGATGTAGAGGGTCAGGGAGATTTCCTTGGTCTCGACATTCGGGTGGAACTGGTACAGCAGATGGCACGGCGGCAGGGCCATTTCATCGAGCTGGGCGCAGTTCCAGCCGTGGAACAGGATGCGCCGGCTGCCCGGATCCTTGATGATCGTGTCGACGCACTGGCGCACCTGATCGATGGCCTTGTACAGCACCACGTAGGCCTGGCCGTCTTCTTCGCCCTGGGCAATCTGCTTGTAGCCGTTGCTCAGGGTTTGTTCGATGGCGGCGGTGTTGCTCAGCGGGATCTGCTTGTACGCCGGCCATTTGCGCCATTGCACGCCGTAGATTTCGCCGAGGTCGTCTTCGCCCTGACGGAACGGATTGGCCAGCCACTGAGCGTTTTCGTTGGCGTTCTGATCCCAGACCTTGCAGCCCAGCGCACGGAATTCGGCGGCGTTGTTCACGCCACGCAGAAAGCCGCACATCTCGCCGATGGCCGATTTGAAGGCCATCTTGCGGGTGGTGATCGCCGGGAAACCTTCCTGCAGATCGAAGCGCAGCATGGCGCCCGGAAAGCTGATGGTGTTCACGCCGGTACGGTTGGCCTGTTTGGTGCCGTTGTTGATGACGTGCGACACCAGATCGAGATATTGCTTCATGAGTTACCTGTGTCCTTGAGCCCCGGCAGACATCGCCGGGGTTCGAATATTTAAGCTGTCGGTGCAACCGGCGCCGCCGGGGCGCGGTGGTAGGCCAGCCAGATCAGGAACAGCCCGCCGATGATCATCGGTACGCAGAGTACCTGACCCATGGTCAGCCAGTTCCAGGCCAGATAGCCCAGTTGCGCGTCCGGCACGCGGACGAATTCGACGATGAAACGGAAGATGCCATAAAACAGCGCGAACATGCCCGAGACCGCCATGGTCGGCCGTGGCTTGCGCGAGAACAGCCAGAGGATCAGGAACAGCGCCACGCCTTCGAGCGCGAACTGATACAGCTGCGACGGGTGACGAGGCAGTTGCGCCGGGTCGCTGAACGGCGGGAACACCATGGCCCACGGCACGTCGGTGGCCTTGCCCCACAACTCGGCGTTGATGAAGTTGCCGATACGCCCGGCGCCCAGGCCGATCGGCACCATCGGCGCGACGAAGTCCATCAGCTGGAAGAACGACTTGCCGTTACGCTTGCCGAACCACAGTGCGGCCAGCATCACGCCGATGAAACCGCCGTGGAACGACATGCCGCCCTTCCACACTTCGAAAATCAGTGTCGGGTTGGCCAGGTAAGCGCTCAGGTCATAGAACAGCACATAACCCAGACGCCCGCCGACAATCACCCCCATCGACAGCCAGAACACCAGGTCGGACAGTTTTTCCTTGGTCCAGGTCGGGTCGAAACGGTTGAGCCGGCGCGATGCCAGCAGCCACGCGCCGCCGATGCCGACCAGGTACATCAGGCCGTACCAGTGGATTTTCAGCGGACCGATGGCCAAAGCCACCGGATCGATCTGCGGGTAAGGCAGCATTGCGACTCCTCGTTAGCGTTCAAATCTTCAAAAATTCCCGGGCGACGCTGTCACCTCAGGATTAAGCCAGGATTGCGACCTGCCAAAACAGACGGCTCAGAACAGAAAGCTCAGGCCCACGCAAAACAGCAAAGCCGCGAACAGCCGTTTCAGCAACTTCGGCGACAACCTGTGCGCCAGCCGCGCGCCGAGACGGGCGAACACCATGCTGGTCAGGGCAATGCCCAAAAGCGCCGGCAAATACACAAAACCGAGACTATGGGCCGGCAGCAACGGATCATGCCAGCCCAGAATCATGAAACTTATGGCACTGGCGACGGCGATCGGCAGGCCACAGGCCGACGAGGTCGCCACCGCCTGCTGCATCGGCACGCTGCGCCAGGTCAGGAACGGCACGGTCAGCGAACCGCCGCCAATCCCGAAAATCGCCGATGCCCAGCCGATCACACTGCCGGCCACGGTCAGACCGAGTTTGCCCGGCACCGTTCGGCTGGCCTTGGGTTTGACGTCCAGCGCCAGCTGCGCGGCGATTATCAGGGCGAACACACCGATGATCTTTTGCAGGTTCGGACCGGATATCGCTTCGGCGGTCAATGCACCGAAACCGGCGCCGAGCAGAATGCCCACGGTCATCCAGCGGAAGATCGGCCAGCGCACCGCACCGCGCCGGTGATGCTCACGCACGGCGTTGACCGAAGTGAAGATGATCGTCGCCAGGGACGTGCCGACCGCCAGATGGGTCAGGATCGACGGATCGAAGCCCTGCAAGGTGAAACTGAACACCAGCACCGGGACGATGATGATCCCGCCGCCCACCCCGAACAGCCCGGCCAGTACGCCCGCACAGGCGCCCAGCGCCAGATAGAGCAGAAATTCCATGACTGCCTCCCAAGGCGCGTCCCCAAAACCGGAGCGGCATGGTAACGGATGGATACCCTTCGGCTCCACTGGCGATGGATGCACGGACGATGTCTGCGTAGAGTGGGCAAAAAACACACAAGGACCACCTTATGTGCCTGATCGTTTTCGCCTGGCGGCCGGGGCATGCCCAGCCGCTGATCGTCGCGGCCAACCGTGACGAGTTCTACGCCCGGCCCAGCCTGCCGCTGGCGCAGTGGCCCGAGTCGCCGCACGTTCACGCCGGTCGCGATCTTGAGGCTGGGGGAACCTGGCTCGGTCTGGGCGCCAACGGTCGTTTTGCGGCGCTGACCAATATTCGTGATCCGCATCAGCCGCCGGCCCGACGCTCTCGGGGCGAGTTGGTGGCGGGTTTTCTGACCGGAAACCTGTCGATCGATGACTATTTGTCCGACGTTGTCACCCGTTCGCCGGACTATGCCGGCTTCAACCTGCTGCTGGGCAATGCCAACGAGCTGTGGCACTTCAATGCGCGGTCTTCGGAACCGGTGATGTTGCAGCCCGGCGTCTATGGCCTGTCCAACGCCGGGCTGGATACGCCGTGGCCGAAACTGCTCAAGGCCAAGGCGGCATTGAGTGCGGTGCTGGATGATCCGCAGCCCGAGCGGCTGCTGGCCTTATTGAGCGATGCCCAGACCGCGCCGTTTGCCGAGCTGCCGGACACCGGCGTGGGCCTGGCGACCGAGTCGTTGTTGTCGAGTGTGTTTATTGCCAGCCAGAGCTATGGGACTCGGGCGAGTACGGCGTTGATTGTGCAGGCGGATGGGACGCGGCGGATGGTGGAGCGGAGTTTCGGGCCGTATGGCGGGCACTTGGGGGAAGTTGAGATTTACCTTTAAAAGCAAGCCCTCATCGGAACGCCGCCCACCCAGCCCTCTCCCGGAGGGAGAGGGGGCCGACCGAGGTGTCTTGAGCTAGACATCGACCTGAAAAACCTGTGTCGATTATGGATTCACTACAGCAACTCCAGGTCGACGGATCTCTGCAGCAACCCCCAATCAGTCCCCTCTCCCTCCGGGAGAGGGTTAGGGTGAGGGTAAGCTTTTGATCTCAGGCTTTTGACTTCAGACCTTGGCCGCCGCCGGATTGACCATCTTCGCCAACCCAAGATTCTTCAGCGCCAGTTGCAGCGAGCTGTGGATGACCTGCGGGTTGTCGATGGTCATCAGTTCCGCCAGCAGGTCCTTGGCCTTGCTCAGGTTGATCTGACGCAGCATCCACTTCACCTTCGGCAGGTTGGTGGCGTTCATCGACAGGCTGTCGAAACCCATCGCCATCAACAGCACCGCGGCCGCCGGGTCACCGGCCATCTCGCCGCAGATGCTCACCGGCTTGCCTTCGGCATGGGCGTCGCGCACCACGGTTTGCAGGGCTTGCAGCACCGCCGGGTGCAGGTAGTCGTAGAGATCGGCCACCCGCGGGTTGTTGCGGTCCACCGCCAGCAGGTACTGGGTCAGGTCGTTGGAGCCGACCGACAGGAAGTCCACCATCCGCGCCAGCTCTTTGGTCTGGTAGACCGCCGCAGGAATTTCGATCATCACGCCCACCGGCGGCATCGGCACGTCGGTGCCTTCGTCGCGCACTTCGCCCCAGGCCCGGTGGATCAGGTGCAGCGCCTCTTCGAGTTCGTGGATGCCGGAGATCATCGGCAGCAGGATCCGCAAGTTGTTCAGGCCTTCGCTGGCCTTGAGCATCGCACGGGTCTGCACCAGGAAGATTTCCGGGTGGTCGAGGGTGACGCGAATGCCGCGCCAGCCGAGGAACGGGTTGTCTTCCTTGATCGGGAAGTACGACAGCGACTTGTCACCGCCGATGTCCAGGCTGCGCATGGTCACCGGTTGCGGGTGGAATGCAGCGAGCTGCTCGCGGTAAATCGCCAGTTGTTCCTTCTCGCTCGGGAAGCGCTGGTTGATCATGAACGGCACTTCGGTGCGGTACAGACCGACGCCTTCGGCGCCGCGCTTCTGCGCTCGCGCCACGTCCGCCAGCAGGCCGGTGTTGACCCACAGTGGCATGCGGTGGCCGTCCAGGGTCACACACGGCAGGTCGCGCAGGGTATCGAGCCCCAGCGCCAGTTGCTTCTCTTCCTCCACCACCTCGGTGAACTGCTTGCGCAGCACTTCGCTGGGGTTGGTGTAGACCTCGCCCCGTGTGCCGTCGACGATCATTTCGATGCCGTCAACCTTGGCGTACGGCAGATCGACCAGACCCATTACTGTCGGGATGCCCATGGCCCGGGCCAGGATCGCGACGTGGGAGTTGCCCGAACCGAGTACCGACACCAGACCGACCAGCGTGCCTTCCGGCACCTCGCCGAGCATCGCCGGCGTCAGTTCTTCGCTGACCAGAATGGTTTTTTCCGGGTAGACCAGGTTCTGCTGACGCTCTTCCTGCAAATAGGCGAGCAGCCGGCGGCCCAGGTCCTTGACGTCCGACGCCCGCTCCCGCAGGTACTCGTCGTCCATCAGATCGAAACGGTTGACGTGATCGGTCACGACCTGGCGCAGTGCGCCCTGGGCCCACTGCCCGGTCTTGATCACGTTGGTGATTTCGCTGCCCAGCGAGGCATCGTCGAGCATCATCAGGTAGACGTCGAACAGCGCGCGCTCTTCCGGCCGCAGCTGGGTCGCCAGTTTGGCCGACAACGCACGCATGTCGGCGCGCACGCCTTCGATGGCGGTCTTGAACAGCGCCAGTTCCGCGTCGATGTCGGTGATGGTCTTGTCCGGCACCACGTCCAGATCCGCCGGTGGCAGCATGACCACCGCGGTACCGACCGCTGCGCCCGGCGAACCCGGGACGCCGACGAACTTGGCTTCCTGGATGCCCTTGCCCTGACGGCCCAGACCACGGATCGAGCCGGTGGCCTCGGCGTGGGCGATTACGCCGGCGAGCTGCGCGCTCATGGTCACGAGGAAGGCTTCTTCACCCTCATCGAACTGGCGGCGTTCTTTCTGCTGGATGACCAACACGCCGACGACGCGGCGGTGGTGAATGATCGGCGCCCCGAGAAACGAGGCGTAGCGCTCCTCGCCGGTCTCGGCAAAGTAGCGGTAGCGCGGGTGATCCGCGGCGTTTTCGAGGTTCAGGGGTTCTTCACGCGTGCCGACCAGGCCGACCAGACCCTCGTTGGGTGCCATGCTGACCTTGCCGATCGAGCGCTTGTTCAAGCCCTCGGTGGCCATCAGCACGAAGCGATTGGTCTCTGGATCAAGCAGGTAGACCGAGCAGACCTGGCTGCCCATGGCCTCTTTGACGCGCAACACAATAATCCCCAACGCCGCCTTGAGATCCTTGGCGGAGTTAACTTCCTGGACGATCTTGCGCAGCGTATTGAGCATGGCTCGGGGTCGAACTCCGTCGTCAGTCGCGCGCTAAAAGGCGCGGGGCAAGCTCTTTGAGAGCGCGGCGATACACTTCGCGCTTGAATGTCACCACCTGGCCCAACGGATACCAATAACTGACCCAGCGCCAGCCATCGAACTCCGGTTTACCGGTCAAATCCATCCGCACCCGCTGCTCGTTGGAGATCAGGCGCAGGAGAAACCATTTCTGTTTCTGGCCGATGCACAGCGGTTGGCTGTGGGTTCGCACCAGACGTTGCGGCAAACGATAGCGCAACCAGCCCCGGGTGCAGGCCAGTATTTCAACATCTTCGCGTTCCAGGCCAACTTCTTCGTTCAGCTCGCGGTACAAGGCGTCTTCGGGCGTCTCCTCGGGGTTGATTCCCCCTTGCGGAAACTGCCAGGCATCCTGATTGATACGGCGAGCCCATAGCACCTGGCCGGCGTCATTCGTCAGAATGATCCCGACATTAGGGCGGAAACCATCGGGGTCGATCACGGCAACAACCTCGCAAACGCATGTCGCCGCATTGTTCCACAAAGGTTGTGAAGGCGGCAACGAAGGTTCCGAGCTTATGTGCACTCTTGTGAAAAGACCGTATTCTTGTGGCCTTTTTACTGACTTTTCAGCGGGTAACTGCAATGCGCCTGGCTTTATTCGATTTGGACAACACCCTTCTGGGCGGCGACAGCGATCACGCTTGGGGCGATTATCTGTGCGAACGCGGCTTCCTCGACCCGATCGCCTACAAGGCGCGCAACGACGAGTTCTATCAGGATTACCTGGCCGGCAAACTGGATAACGCCGCTTACCTGAACTTCTGCCTGGAAATCCTCGGCCGTACCGAGATGGCCGTGCTTGAGCAATGGCACAGCGATTACATGCGCGACTGCATCGAGCCGATCGTCCTGCCCAAGGCGCTCGATCTGCTGAAAAAGCACCGCGATGCCGGCGACAAACTGGTGATCATCACCGCCACCAACCGCTTCGTCACCGCGCCGATCGCCGTGCGCCTGGGCGTCGAAACCCTGATCGCCACCGAGTGCGAGATGCAGGACGGTCGCTACACCGGACGCAGCACCGACGTGCCGTGCTTCCGCGAAGGCAAGGTGACGCGCCTGAACCGCTGGCTGGAAGAAACCGGATATTCGCTGGAAGGCAGCTACTTCTACAGCGACTCGATGAACGACTTGCCGCTGCTGGAGCAGGTGACGAATCCGGTGGCGGTCGACCCTGACCCGAACCTGCTGGCCGAAGCCGAGAAACGTGGCTGGCCCGTCATCAGTCTGCGCGGCTGATATCGCCATCGCTGGCAAGGCCAGCTCCCACAAGGAATTTGTGAACGCATCAGATCAATGTGGGAGCGAGCCTGCTCGCGAACGGGTCGACACGATGCCAAGCCTCAAACCGGCTTGGCCCCCATCAACGCCGCAATGGCCAGAAATCCGACGCCGCTGACAATCGCCAGCGCCAGATTGAATTTCCGGTTGCCGACCCCGCTTGTCCACAGCCGATTAAGCCGAACAAGCAGCCAGACCGCACTGAAGGTGGCCACGGCATAGATCACGCTGGACCCCAGAATCCAGAACTGCCCCAGTGGCCAGCCAACCAGGTGCACCAGCCACCAGCCGGTGAAAGGCATGCTGAGCACGCCGATCAGCATCAGACACCAGACGAACAGCCAGGGTCGCTGCATCGTGCTGGCCGGCCCTTCGCTGCGATTACGCCAGGAAGCAGCGGCGAGCCCCAGCCCGCTCGCCAGGATTACCACGGTCGCCGCGACGTGAAGGACTTTCAGGGTGGTCAGGGTTTCCATGTATTTCTCTTTCCTTGGGCCATACCCATCAGCGTAGCCGTTCAGCCAAGAAACAGCTGATAGGCCGGGTTGTCGCTTTCGTCCCAGTACGGGTAGCCGATTTCCTCAAGGGCTGCGGGAACCAGATGACGTTCGTCGTGGGGCACTTGCAGGCCCGCCACTACTCGTCCGTCCGCTGCTCCGTGGTTGCGGTAGTGGAACATCGAGATGTTCCAGCGACCGCCGAGCTTGTTGAGGAAGTTGAACAGCGCGCCCGGACGCTCCGGGAACTCGAAGCGCAGCACCACTTCATCGACCACGTGCGCGGCGCGCCCGCCGACCATGTGACGGATGTGCAGTTTGGCCAGTTCGTTGTCGGTCAGGTCGAGTACCGGGAAACCCTGCTCGGTCAGGCTCGCCAGCAGTGCACTGCGCGGGTCGTTGTCCGGGTGGGTCTGCACGCCGACGAAGATGTGCGCTTCGCTGCCATTGTTATAGCGGTAGTTGAATTCGGTGATCTGGCGCTTGCCGATGGCCTCGCAGAACGCCTTGAAGCTGCCGGCCTTCTCCGGGATGGTCACGGCGATAATCGCTTCGCGGCCTTCACCCAGTTCGGCGCGCTCGGCGACGTGGCGCAAGCGGTCGAAGTTGACGTTGGCCCCGGAGTCGATGGCCACGAAGGTCTGGCCGCTGACGCCGCGCTGCTCGACATACTTCTTGATACCGGCCACGCCCAGGGCACCAGCCGGTTCGGTGATCGAACGGGTGTCGTCGTAGATGTCCTTGATCGCCGCGCAGATTTCGTCGGTGCTGACGGTGATCACTTCGTCGACGTAATCCTTGCAGATGTCGAAGGTGTGCTGGCCGATCTGCGCCACCGCCACGCCATCGGCGAAGATACCCACGGTCGGCAGAACAACGCGTTCGCCCGCGGCCATCGCCGCTTGCAGGCAGTTGGAGTCGTCGGGCTCGACGCCGATGACCTTGATGTCCGGGCGCAGGTATTTCACGTAGGCCGCGATGCCGGCGATCAGACCGCCGCCGCCCACCGGAACGAAGATCGCATCCAGCGGCTGCGGGTGCTGGCGCAGAATTTCCATCGCCACGGTGCCCTGCCCGGCAATGGTGTGCGGATCGTCGTACGGGTGGATGTAGACGTAGCCTTTTTCGTCGACCAGCTTCAGCGAGTAGGCCAGCGCTTCCGGGAAGGAATCGCCGTGCAGCACCACTTTGCCACCGCGCGAGCGCACGCCTTCGACCTTGATCTCCGGGGTGGTCTTGGGCATCACGATGGTCGCTTTCACGCCCAACACTTTCGCCGCCAGGGCCAGGCCCTGTGCATGGTTGCCCGCCGACGCGGTGACCACGCCGCGAGCGCGCTCTTCGTCGCTCAACTGGGTCAGCTTGTTGTAGGCGCCGCGAATCTTGAACGAGAACACTGGCTGCAAGTCTTCACGCTTGAGCCAGATGTCGTTGCCCAGCCGCTCGGAGAGCTGGCGGGCGTTCTGCAGCGGGGTTTCTACGGCAACGTCATAAACGCGCGAGGTGAGGATCTTCTTGACGTACTGTTCGAGCATCGGAAAGCATCACTGGCGATTGGGCGGGACCAGCGAGTCTAACCCGGCTTTTGGGCGCACGACCACACGAATCCAGAGGTTTTAGCCCGGCTTGAGGCTATAATGCCGGCCTTTCCGTTCTTACCTTGCCCGCTTCCGGAGCCCGCATGACCCAGGATCAACTCAAACAGGCCGTAGCCCAGGCCGCCGTCGACTTCATCCTTCCGAAACTCGACGACAAGAGCATCGTGGGGGTCGGCACCGGCTCCACCGCCAACTGCTTCATCGACGCCCTGGCCCAGCACAAGGGCGCGTTCGATGGCGCGGTCGCAAGCTCCGAAGCCACTGCCGCGCGCCTCAAGGGCCACGGGATTCCGGTGTACGAGCTGAACACCGTGAGCAACCTGGAGTTCTACGTCGACGGCGCCGATGAAAGCGACGAACACCTGAACCTGATCAAGGGCGGCGGCGCAGCCCTGACCCGCGAGAAGATCGTCGCGGCCGTGGCCCAGACCTTCATCTGTATCGCCGACGCCAGCAAACTGGTGCCGGTGCTCGGCGCGTTCCCGCTGCCGGTGGAAGTGATCCCGATGGCCCGCAGCCACGTCGCCCGCCAACTGGTGAAACTGGGCGGCGACCCGGTCTATCGCGAAGGCGTGCTGACCGACAACGGCAACATCATCCTCGACGTGCACAACCTGCAGATCACCAACCCGGTGGAGCTGGAAGCGCAGATCAACGCGATCGTCGGCGTGGTCACCAACGGCCTGTTCGCGGCGCGTCCGGCGGATCTGTTGTTGCTG
Organism: Pseudomonas sp. IT-P2; assembly: GCF_949767575.1. Lineage (NCBI taxonomy): Bacteria > Pseudomonadati > Pseudomonadota > Gammaproteobacteria > Pseudomonadales > Pseudomonadaceae > Pseudomonas > Pseudomonas sp. IT-P2. The sequence continues at coordinate 126,704 of NZ_CATKQA010000044.1, forward strand.
GGGACTTCCGAAGGTGTGAAGACCCTGAAGGCTGAGTAAGCCGAAACTGCCCACATTTTTGTGGGCAGATGAAAAAACTGTGGGAGCCAGTTTGCTAGCTCCCACATTGTTTGAAGGTGTTGGTTAGTTCTGCACAGGCTTCCTGAAGACATAAAACAGATTCGGCTCGCTCACCAGATACAACGCCCCATCGTCATCCATCGCGATACCTTCCGCCTGCGGCACGGTTTTCTTCAGACCCTGCCGGCCACCGCTCAACGACATGGTGCTCAACGGGCGCCCGTCCACATCCAGCTCCAGAATCAGCCGCGACTCGTCGGACAGCGCCAGTAAATGACCGCTGCGCTCGTCATATTGCAGGCTCGACAGATCGCGCACGAACATCCCGGCATCGCGCTTGGGATTGTTGATCACGTGTACTGCGTAGGATTTTTCCGGATTGAAGTGCGGGAAACCGTGCACTTCATAGATCAGCATCGGGTCCCGCTCCTTGGCCACGAACAGGCGCTTGCCCACCGAGTCGTACGCCAGGCCTTCAAACCCCTTGTTGCCGCTCATGTGCACACCGAGGGTCATTTGCTCGGCGTCCGCCGCATCAAGGAACGTGGTGTCGTGCTCCAGATGGATCTTGATCAGGCGCTGCTGGCGCTCGTCGGTGATCACATAGGTGTCGGCGCTGATGAACTCCACCGCCTCCGGATCGCCGAAGCCGATCAAGGCGACACGGCGCAGGATCGTGCCATCCAGCGACAGCTCGATCAGTTCGGCATTCTTGTTGGTCACGGTGAACAGGCTCTTGCGCACCGGATCGTAGGTCAGCGCGGACACGTCGTCGTTCAGCCCATCGATGACTTTCGCTTCAATCTCTGCCCGATATTGATCCAGCCCGATGGACTGGCTGCTCATCGGCTGCCAGAGCGTATGCAGGTTGAACCAGGCACGCTCGAACAGGCGCATGTATTGGCCGATCGCAATCAATGCGACCAGGGCAATCATCGACAGGGTGATGAACAGAGGCTTGGGGCGGGCAAGTCGACGCATTCAGGCAGGCTCGGAGTCAAAACAGGCGGATGAAATATCACGCCTGTCTGAACTGAAGCTTAATGGCCACTTGCCTCAGGCCACAACTGCACAGATCTGCAATTGCTGTAGGAGAGATTACTTCTGCTTTTCGAAGCGGTAGAACAGGTTCGGCTCGCTGACCATGTACAGCGTGCCCGAGTCGTCCATGGTTACGCCTTCGGCGCGGGGAATGGTTTTCTTCAAACCGTTGAAACCGCCGAGCAGGGTCATGAAGCTGACCTGTTCGCCCTTCTCGTCCAGCTCCAGCAACAGGTGCGAATCAGCGGACAGAACGAGGGTGTGACCGGTGCGCGGATCGATCGCCAGGGCCGACAGGTTACGAATATCGAGTTCGTCGCTGTCGAGTTTCTGCTTGTCGCCCTTGAGCGTCTGGCTGCCGTCGCTTTTCCAGGTGAACAGCGCGGGTGGACGCTCTTCGCCCAGTAGCAGTTGCTGGTTACGGGCGTCCCAGGTGATGGCTTCGAAGGCCTTGTTCTGGTCCTTTGACGGGCCGAGGTCGTATTTAGGGAAATCGTCACGCTTCAGTTCACGAGTCTCGGCATCGACCTTGACGATGGAGAGCAAGTGCTCGCGCTCATCGACAATCGCCATCAAGCCGTTTTCCATCACCGTAAGGCCTTCCGGATTGCTCCAGCCCACCAGGGGCATCTTGCGCAACACGTCGCCCTGCAGGGTCAGCTCGACCAGGAACGGATTCTTGCCCATCACCGAAAACAGGGTTTTGGTCTGCGGGTTATAGGAAAGGTCCGAAGCTTCGTCCTTTTCCATGCCCGGCAACAGCTTGGCGTCGATGACCACCCGGTAGTCCGGGAGCCAGACGCTTTCCTGCTTCTCGGCCGTACTTTCGAAGCGCTCCAGCAGCCACAGCACACCCCGATCATCCCAATGCATGGCAAACGCCAGCCCGTACGCAGCGGCGGCTGCCAGCAACAGCCAGGAATACCAGCGCAGGGCGAAGCGTGAACGGCGGGCGGGTTTGAGCTGAGTTTGAGATGACATCAAAGGACGCGTTCCGAAAATTCAGGCTACGGGTAATAGCACAAAGAGGCCGGCTCAGACGCCAGAATGGCCGGAATTATCCGGACAGAATGTGAAAAAAACGGTAAATGGCCGGAATGCCTTATGTGTTTGCGGGCTACAACACAAAAACAAACGTGGGAGCCAGCCTGCTGGCGATGGCGGTGTATCAGTCGAATGAAACATCAACTGACAGTCCGTCATCGCCAGCAGGCTGGCTCCCACAAAGGTATTTCAGAGTTGCAGTCAGCGAACGCTGCTGGTGAAGCGACTGGCGCCCGGCAGCTCCAGCACGATCTCATCACCGACATTCAGCGGGCCGACGCCCACCGGCGTGCCGGTCAGGATCACGTCACCGGCCTGCAGCGAGAAGCAGCCGGCCATGTGCTGGATCATCGGCACGATCGGGTTGAGCATTGCGCTGCTGTTGCCGTCCTGGCGCACTTCGCCGTTGATGGTCAGGCGAATGCCGATGTCGGTCAGGTCGGCAAAGGTGCTGCCCACCACGAATGGCGCAATCACCGCCGCGCCGTCGAACGACTTGGCGATTTCCCACGGCAGGCCCTTGGACTTGAGCTCGGCCTGCTTGTCACGCAGGGTCAGGTCCAGCGCCGGGGCGAAACCGGAGATCGCGTCCAGCACTTCTTCACGGCTCGGTTTGGTCGACAGCGGTTTGCCGATCAACACGGCGATTTCCGCCTCGTAATGCACCGAGCCACGCTCGGTCGGAATGCTGAAACCGCCTTCCAGCGGCACCACGCAACTGCCCGGTTTGATGAACAGCAACGGCTCGGTAGGCACCGGGTTGTCCAGTTCCTTGGCGTGTTCGGCGTAGTTACGGCCGATGCACACCACTTTCCCCAGCGGAAAATGAATCCGCGTACCGTCGACATACTGGTGCTGATAGCTCATTACCGACTCCTGCCTTTATTGATTCATCAGGGATTGCCAATCAAACCGCGAAAATCTTGCCCGGATTCATGATGCCGTTCGGGTCGAACACCGCCTTGACCGCTTTCATGTATTCGATTTCCACCGGTGAGCGGCTGTAGGTCAAGTAGTCGCGCTTGGTCATGCCCACCCCGTGTTCGGCGGAAATCGAACCGTTGTACTTCTCGACGGTTTCGAATACCCATTTGTTGACGGTGGCACACTTGGCGAAAAACTCGTCCTTGCTCAGGTTGTCCGGCTTGAGGATGTTCAGGTGCAGGTTGCCATCGCCGATGTGGCCGAACCAGACGATTTCGAAGTCCGGGTAGTGTTCGCCGACGATCGCGTCGATTTCCTGCAGGAACGCCGGGACTTTGGAGACGGTGACCGAGATGTCGTTCTTGTACGGAGTCCAGTGGGAGATGGTTTCGGAGATGTACTCGCGCAGCTTCCACAGGTTCTGCAACTGGGTTTCGCTCTGGCTCATCACGCCGTCCAGCACCCAGCCCTGCTCCACGCAATGCTCGAAGGTTTCCAGGGCGGTGTTGGCCACTTCTTCGGTGGTCGCCTCGAATTCCAGCAAAGCATAGAACGGGCAGTCGGTTTCGAATGGCGCCGGGACATCGCCACGGCCCATGACCTTGGCCAGCGCCTTGTCGGAGAAAAATTCGAACGCGGTCAGGTCGAGCCGGCCCTGAAAGGCGTGCAGCACCGGCATGATCGAATCGAAATCAGCGGTGCCGAGGACCATCGCGGTCAGGTTCTTTGGCGCACGGTCCAGGCGCATGGTGGCCTCGACCACAAAACCGAGAGTGCCTTCGGCGCCGATGAACAGCTGCCGCAGGTCATAACCGGTGGCGTTCTTGATCAGATCCTTGTTCAGTTCCAGCACGTCGCCCTTGCCGGTCACGACTTTCATGCCTGCCACCCAGTTGCGGGTCATGCCGTAGCGAATGACCTTGATTCCGCCGGCATTGGTGCCGATATTGCCGCCAATTTGGCTGGAACCTGCCGAAGCGAAATCCACCGGGTAGTACAAGTCATGTTCTTCGGCGGCGTTCTGCAATTGCTCGGTGACCACACCCGGCTGACAGACGGCGGTGCGGTCGGTCAGGTTGATGTCGAGAATCTGGTTCATGTAGTCGAAGGACACGACCACTTCGCCATTGGCCGCCACGGCTGCGGCGGAAAGCCCGGTGCGCCCGCCCGACGGCACCAGCGCCACTTTGTGTTCGTTGGCCCAGCGGACGACGGCCTGCACCTGCTCGATGGTCTTGGGAAACACGATGGCGCTGGGCGCCGGGGCGAAGTGTTTGGTCCAGTCCTTGCCGTAAGCGTTCAAGGAGTCGGCATCGGTCAGGACTTTGCCAGGCTCGACCAGGGTCTTCAGTTCATCAATCAGGGCAGGATTGGTCATCGACGGAACTCTCGAACAATTCATGGTCATCCTGAGAACGCTTCACGTCGCAGGAATGAGTGTTTAGCGGGGTGGCTATGCTAGCATACCGACCCCGCAGGCCAGTGCCCAAGGCCGGTTCTGCGGTGACGGCTTTCTTGTCGTCCAGGTCAATGTCTGTTGACCATTTCCTGCCATTTTTCTCCGGGATACAGGTTTACGCAGATGAGCAAGACTTCTCTCGATAAGAGCAAGATCAAGTTCCTTCTTCTCGAAGGCGTCCACCAATCGGCTGTCGACGTCCTCAAGGCGGCGGGCTACACCAGCATCGAATACCTGACAGGCTCCCTGCCGGAAGCCCAGCTCAAGGAAAAGATCGCTGACGCTCACTTCATCGGCATTCGTTCGCGCACCCAACTGACCGAAGAGATCTTCGATCACGCGAAGAAGCTGGTCGCGGTCGGCTGTTTCTGCATCGGCACCAACCAGGTTGACCTGGAAGCGGCCCGCGAGCGCGGCATCGCCGTGTTCAACGCGCCGTACTCCAACACCCGCTCCGTGGCCGAGCTGGTGCTGGCCGAAGCGATCCTGCTGCTGCGCGGCATCCCTGAGAAAAACGCTTCCTGCCACCGTGGCGGCTGGATCAAGTCCGCAGCCAACTCCTTCGAGATCCGTGGCAAGAAACTGGGCATCGTCGGCTACGGCTCGATCGGCACTCAGCTGTCGGTCCTGGCTGAAGGCCTGGGCATGCAGGTGTTCTTCTACGACACCGTGACCAAGCTGCCACTGGGCAACGCGACCCAGGTCGGCAACCTGCACGAGCTGCTGGGCATGTCCGACATCGTCACCCTGCACGTTCCGGAAACCGCTGCGACCCAGTGGATGATCGGCGAGAAGGAAATCCGCGCCATCAAGAAGGGCGGCATCCTGATCAACGCTGCACGCGGCACCGTGGTCGAGCTGGATCACCTGGCCGCTGCGATCAAGGACAAGCACCTGATCGGCGCCGCCATCGACGTGTTCCCGGTCGAGCCGCGTTCCAACGACGAAGAGTTCGAAAGCCCGCTGCGTGGCCTGGACAACGTGATCCTGACCCCGCACATCGGCGGTTCCACCGCTGAAGCACAGGCCAACATCGGTCTGGAAGTGGCAGAGAAACTGGTCAAGTACAGCGACAACGGTACTTCGGTATCGTCGGTGAACTTCCCGGAAGTGGCCCTGCCGGCTCACCCTGGCAAGCACCGCCTGCTGCACATCCACGAGAACATTCCGGGTGTGATGAGCGAGATCAACAAGGTCTTCGCCGAAAACGGCATCAACATCTCCGGTCAGTTCCTGCAGACCAACGAGAAGGTCGGCTACGTGGTGATCGACGTCGACGCCGAGTACTCGGAGCTGGCGCAAGAGAAGCTGCAACACGTCAACGGCACCATCCGTAGCCGCGTGCTGTTTTAAGAGCAGCTGCGAGCAGCAAGCTTCAAGCGGCAAGTGAACAGCGCTTTTGCTTGAAGCTTGAAGCTCGCAACTCGCCACTGATAAAAAAGGGAGCCCCGAAGGGCTCCCTTTTTTATTCGACGTTGACGGTGATCTTCTTCGACACGATCGGCGGATCGAACGCCATGTGGCCGCTGTCACCCAGCTCCAGCTGCAGGGTGTGCTTGCCCGGCGCGAGTTTGATGTCGGCCTGGGTCTGCGCCTTGCCGAAGTGCATGTGGTTGGCGTCGGTCGGCACGACGGAGCCGGCCGGAACGATTTCCTTGGCATCGATCAGCAGGTGGTGATGACCGGTGTTCTTGGTGACGTCACCGGCCGGTGCCAGCGCGATGTCCTTTACACCGAACTTGACCGTGAAGGTCTGCGGAACCGTGGCTCCGTCCTCGGGAGAAACGATGAACACTTCGGCGCCCTTCGGTGCCGGTGTGGCCGCACTGGCCAGTACCGAAACACCCATCAGCACACCGGCCAACGCTGCACGTGACATAAAGCTTTTCATTTTCTTCTCCAGTTTTTCCGTAAAATCCGCACGGTCATGACAACTTCATGACCATTCGTTGTCGAAGGCACTCGACAACCATAGCAAAGCGAGCCTGGAAAACAGGCCGATATCGATTTCAAAGGAGTGACCATGCGTTTTCTGCCTGGCCTGATCTGCCTGCTTCCCCTTCTGAGCCCTCTGGCTCACGCCGAACTGATTGATGACGTCTACGACCGTGGCGAGTTGCGCATAGCCCTTGAGGCTAATACACCGCCCTTCAATTTCAAGGACGGCGACACGCTCACGGGGTTCGAGGTCGAGCTTGGGCAACTGCTGGCCAACGAACTGGATGTGCGGGCCGACTTCATCGTCACCGACGAGGCCGACCTGCTCCAGGGTGTTGAAAGCGGCAAGTACGACATCGCGCTCAACCACATAGCACTGACCCCGGAACTCAAGGATCGTTTCGACGTCAGCGAACCTTACACGCAGGTCAATGCGCAGTTGCTGGCGAAAAAGGACGAGCAACCTCGGCCGATGGTGCTGGTGCAGACGTTGACTGAGGAAAAGCCGAAGGTTGGGCCGCCGGTAGATCTGGCGATTCCGTTTCAGAAGGGCAACCCGGCGTTTCACGCGAGTCTGGAGAATGCCTTGCAGCGGATCAGGGCGGATGGGCGGTTGGAGGCATTGAGGCAGAAGTGGCTGAGTGTGCAGGCTACGGAAAACTGAAGTGAACGTGACTAGTCGAGCACGTTGAGGGCCTGTGCGGCTTGCGGCAGTTCGAGTTCGCTGAAGACCTGCACCCCATGGCGCTTCAGCAACGCGGCGGTAACCCCCTCGCCACTCACCTTCACCCCACTGAACGTGCCGTCATAGGTCAACAGATTCCCGCACGAAGGACTGTTGGCCTTGAGCACTGCCACCCGAATCCCGTGCTTTTGCACCAGCGCCAGCGCCTGCCGCGCACCGTCGAGAAACTGCGCACTGACGTCTTCGCCGTCGGTGGTGATCACCGAGGCAAGCCCGTCCAGCACTTCGCGGCCCTGCCCGCCCGGAATCTCCGCCGCCGCCCGTGGCGTCGGCAAACCACCGGCGACTTCCGGACACAACGGCACTACCCGGCCTTCGCTGATCCACTGCTCCAGCAGATCGAACGGCCCGCTGGCTCCACCGTCGTAACGCACGCGATGGCCCAGCAGGCAGCGACTGACCAGAATCCTGTGCATCTCAGAACGGCTCGTTGCCACGGCGGCGGAACCAGCCTGTCAGCGACAGCCGCTCGCGATTGGCCGGCAACACTTCATGAGGGACTTCGCCGGAGAGGAACACCACCAGACAACCGCCCGTAGGCTGTACGTCATGAACGCGGTCATGCTCCAGGTACATACGCAGTTGCCCGCCATCCTCCGGCAACCAGCCGTCATTGAGGTAGATCACCGCCGAGACCATGCGCCGGTCATCGTCGCGGAAACGGTCGACATGCTTGCGATAGAAAGCACCCGGCGGGTACAGGGCGAAGTGGCACTCGAAGTCTTCAAGCCCGAGGAACAGGCCCCGGTTGAGCGCTTCACGCAAGCTGTCCATCAGGTTCAGGTAACGGTCGCTGGCTTCGGCCTGACCAGGATCGATCCATTGGATATGGTCGCCACGAATCCCCTCGCGGATCTCCGAAAACGGGCCACGTCCGACCCCCGCCGGCGCCAGTTCACCTTCGGCGTCACGTTTGCGGCACTCGGCCGCCAGTGCGCGGGTCAAATCCGCAGGCAGGAAAATGTTCTGCTGCGACCAGCCGCGCTCGGCCAGGTCGTCGACGATACGTAACAGCAGCGGGTGATCAGAGGATATTTGCATGGCGCGCATAGTATGCCTGCGGCAAGAAATCCGACAGAGCCACGCGGCGGCTTGATACGAATTCTCGACAAGTACTGGCACCGCACGGAGAATAGTCGGCTGCCGACAGGAGTCCTTATGCGCCGTTTGCTTTTTTCACTGTTGATGTTCTGCGTTTTGCCCGCCTGGGCGGACGGCCACGACCAGTTGTACAAGGTCGCCGGCTGGCCAGAACAACGCGCGCATTTCAACGACGCCCTGAGTGCCGCGCAGCAGCGTTACCAGAACAGCCTGCCGCCGGCGGTGTTTCAGGCGCTGGTGAACAACAGCAACCAGCGCTTCGCCCCCCAGGCCGTGGATCAACGCGCCGAAGCGCAACTGCGCAAGAACCTCGCTGATCCGAAACCGGCCCTGTCGTTCTTTCAGTCTCCGTTGGGCAAGAAGATCGTCGCCGCCGAACTGCTGGCGACCCGCCGCGATCAACTGGCAAAAAACGCCAAGGGCCTGCCGAAGATGCCGGCCAGCGACAGCCGCCTGCTGATCATCGGCCACCTCGCCCAGGCCCTTCCCGCCCGTGAAGCCGGCGCCGAAGTCAGCCTGGCGATTGCCGGCGTGGCGGCGGACAGCCTGAGTTCGATGATCCCCGGCCTGCTCGGCGGCGGTCAGGCCCAGGGCATGTTGAACGGTCAACGCCAGCGCCTGATGGATCAGATCGGCGCCGACCTGAACAACACGCTGCTGTACGTCTATCGCGACCTGTCGGATGAAGAACTGGAAGAGTTCGCGACCTTTGCCGAATCCACCGAAGGCAAGGCCTACTATCAGGCCGCGCTGGCAGCAATCCGCGCCGGGCTCGCCGTCGGCCAGAGCACCTCGAACCTCAACCAGTGATCTAGGGATTGCGGCCCTTGATCCGCTTGCTCAGAAACTCGAAATACTCCTCGCGCATTTCTGCCGTCTCGTTGGCCAGGTGATGCCGCGCCTCGGCCAGCAACAGAATCTGTGGCCGGTCGAACTTCCACTTCAACACCTGCAGGTTGTGCTGCCAGTCCACGGTCATGTCCGCCTGGCCTTGAACAATCAGCGGCCGGCGCGGACTTTTCTTCGCGTATTCAACGCGGTTGATCCAGCGTGACAACGCCCCGACCCATGCGGTCGGCAAGCGTTTTGGCTGCAATGGATCGGCCTGCAGAAACGGCAGGAAATCCGGGTCATTGGAGTTCTCGCTGAAACGCCGGGCGATACCCCTGACAAAAGGCCTGAGCAGGTAATAACTGAACTGCGACCAGCCCCAGGCACGCGGACGCACCAGCGGCGCCAACAAAATCAACTGCCCCTGCGCCGGGCTGTTTTCACCATGATTGAGCACGTGATCGACAATGATCGCGCCGCCGGTGCTTTGCCCGCACAGGTGCCAAGGCTGCGGCAGGGCCATCGAGCGCGCCTCGGCGAACAGGCCTTGCAGCGCATCCTGATATTCCGAGAAGTCACGGATGCTCGCCCGCTCGCCGCTGGACAGACCATGCCCCGGCAGATCGCAGGCAATCACCGCGAAGCCTTGATCCAGTGCCCACTCGATCACATGCCGGTAAAGACCAGTGTGATCATAAAAACCGTGCACAAGAAACAGCGTGGCCCTGGCCGTTTCCGCCGGCCACCAGCAATGGCTGACCAGTTGATAGCCATCGATGTCGAACCGGCCCATGCCGCGCCAGACATCACGTTCCGGAAAGTCGGTCTTGTAGAACCGCTGATACGCCTTCGCCTCCTCGGACAACGGCTGCCACTCGGCCAGAGGCTTGAGGCTCGCACGCAGATGATCGGGATCGAAAGCAACAGACATGGGCAATTCCAGAACGGTAAACGGACTTTATCGGCCTGCGATATTCATCTGTCGCGGCAAGCATGGCAAGCTAGCCGGCCTTCGAGGAATCAAAACCATGCGTTCGCCCTACCGCACCGCACTGTTTGCCAGCCTGCTCGCCATCGTGTGTGCCGGCGTGCTGTGGGCCGCGTACGACTGGTTTCAGGGCCGCTACCTGCGGGCGTTCAGCGAACACACTGCGGTGTTTTCCGGCGACCCGTTGCGCCTGCCCGACGACCTCGCCGGCCCCGGCAATATCCGTCTGGTGCACTTCTGGGATCCCGCCTGCCCGTGCAACGTCGGCAATCAACAACACCTGACCGAAATGGTCGAACAGTTCAGCCCCAAGGGCGTGGAATTCTTCGCAGTGCAGAAGGCCGGCAGCCACGGCCAGTTGCCCGCCACCCTCAGCAATCTCAAAACCATCGCGGTGCTGCCCGGCTCCGAACAGATTCCCGCGAGCCCGGCCGTGGCGATCTGGGACCGCAGCGGCAGACTGGCGTACTTCGGCCCGTACAGCGAAGGCCTGACGTGCAACTCCAGCAACAGTTTTATCGAACCGATCCTGCAAGCGTTGAGTGATGATCGCCCGGTCAATGCGACTCATACGTTGGCGGTCGGTTGCTACTGTCCGTGGCCGGCGGAGACGAAGTAAGGCATTCCGGACTTTTCAAGGACGGCGATGCGCAGCACACGAGGCGTGTGCTAATTGTTTGCAGCCCGCACGGGCGGCAACCCCGAATGCACAAGGAGTCACCATGAAACGCGTCTTCACCGTTCTTGCCTTGCTCATCGTTGTCCTGCTCGCCGCCGGCGGCTGGTATGTCTACAGCAAGCAACCAACGCGTCAGGGCCAGGTGGAATTGCGCAACCTGCAAGGTTCAGTGACTGTGCGTTACGACGAGCGCGGTGTGCCGCACATCCGTGCCGAAAACGAAACCGACCTCTACCGCGCCCTCGGTTATGTGCACGCCCAGGATCGCCTGTTTCAGATGGAAGCCATGCGCCGTCTCGCCCGAGGCGAGCTGGCCGAAGTGCTCGGGCCGAAACTGCTCGACACCGACAAGCTGTTCCGCAGCCTGCGCATCCGCGAACGCGCCGCCAGTTACGTGGCCGGCCTCGACAAGCAGTCACCGGCGTGGAAGGCCCTGCAAGCCTATCTGGACGGCATCAATCAATATCAGGACTCGCACGCCGCCCCCGTCGAGTTCGACGTGCTGGGCATCCCCAAGCGGCCGTTCACCGCCGAAGACAGCATCAGCGTCGCCGGCTACATGGCCTACAGCTTTGCCGCCGCGTTTCGCACCGAACCGCTGTTGACCTACGTGCGCGATCAACTGGGCGCCGATTACCTCAACGTCTTCGACCTCGACTGGCAGCCCAAGGGCGTGCTCGCCAAGGGCCACGCCAGCAGCGCACCGACCCTCGCCGCCGAAGACTGGAAAGACCTGAACACCCTCGCCCGCGTCAGCCAACAGGCGCTGATCGACAACGGCCTGCCGCAGTTCGAAGGCAGCAACGCCTGGGTCATCGCCGGCAGCCACAGCAAGAGCGCCAAGCCCTTGCTGGCGGGCGATCCGCACATTCGCTTTTCGGTGCCGTCGGTGTGGTACGAGGCACAGCTGTCGGCGCCGGGCTTCGAACTCTACGGTCATCATCAGGCGCTGGTGCCGTTTGCCTTTCTCGGCCACAACCTGGATTTCGGCTGGAGCCTGACCATGTTCCAGAACGATGACCTGGATCTGATCGCCGAGAAGGTCAATCCGGACAACCCGGATCAGGTCTGGTATCGCGGCCAGTGGAGCGACATGGTCAAGACCGAGCAGCAGATCGCGGTGAAAGGCCAGACGCCGGTGACCATCACCCTGCGCCAGTCGCCCCACGGGCCGATCGTCAACGACGCCCTCGGTACAGCCGCAGGGAAAACCCCGATTGCGATGTGGTGGGCGTTCCTCGAAACACCGAACCCGATCCTCGAAGGTTTTTACCAGCTCAACCGCGCCGACACCCTGGCCAAGGCTCGCGCCGCAGCGGCCAAGGTGCAGGCGCCGGGACTGAACATCGTCTACGCCAACGCCAAGGGCGATATCGCCTGGTGGGCCTCGGCGCTGCTGCCCAAGCGTCCGACCGGGGTGAAGCCTGGCTTCATTCTCGACGGCAGCGGCAATCAGGCGGACAAGGACGGCTACTTCCCGTTCAGCGCCAACCCGCAGGAAGAGAACCCGGCGCGGGGCTATATCGTCTCGGCCAACTTCCAGCCCGTGTCGCCGACCGGCATGGAGATTCCCGGCTATTACAATCTTGCCGACCGTGGCCAGCAGCTCAACCGCCAGCTCGCCGACAAGAACGTGAAGTGGGACAACGAGGCCAACCAGAAGCTGCAACTGGGTACCGCCACCGGTTATGGCCCGCGTCTGCTGGCGCCGTTGCTGCCGGTATTGCGTGAAGTGGTGAGTGATCCGGCGCAGCTGAAACTGGTCGAGCAACTGGCCCAATGGCAAGGCGACTACCCGCTGGATTCGGTCAGTGCGACGGTGTTCAACCAGTTCCTCTACGACCTCGCCGACGCGGCGATGCGCGATGAGCTGGGCAATGATTTCTTCGAAACCCTGCTGTCGACACGAGTGATCGATGCAGCCCTGCCCCGGCTCGCGGCGAATGCCGATTCACCGTGGTGGGACAACCGCAGCACGCCGAACAAGGAGACCCGCGCCGACACCGTGCGCGCTGCGTGGCAGGCGAGCATGGCGCACCTGAAGTCGACCCTCGGCGACGACGCTTCCGGCTGGCAATGGGGCAAGGCGCATACGCTGACCCATGGTCATCCGCTGGGTCAGCAGAAACCGCTGGATCGCATTTTCAACGTCGGCCCGTTCGCCGCACCGGGCTCCCATGAAGTGCCGAACAACCTCTCGGCGAAGATCGGCCCGGCGCCGTGGCCCGTGACCTACGGCCCGTCGACCCGGCGCTTGGTGGACTTCGCTGATCCGGCTCACAGCCTGACCATCAACCCGGTCGGCCAGAGCGGCGTGCCGTTCGACAGTCACTATGACGATCAGGCAGAGGCGTATGTGGACGGGATGTATGTGCAGGCGCATTTCAGTGAGGAAGAGGTGACGGCGAATACGCGGAGTACGCTGAAGCTGCTGCCAAAGCGGGCTGAGCCATAAAAGCCGCCCTCGGCTCAAACCATCGCCGCAAAATTCAGCCGAAACTGCTGCGCCGTCACCCCCAACCGCCGGCTGAACACGCTGCGCATATGTTGCGCATCACGAAACCCGCACTGATACGCCACCGTCTTCAGCGGCGCCCTGGTGCTTTCGAGCATCACCCGCGCCGCATCCACCCGCGCCCGTTCGACGAATTCCGCCGGGGTGACTTTCGCCTCCCTGGCAAACACCCGAGAGAAATTCCGCGCACTCATGTTCGCGGCATTCGCCAGATCAGCGATGGTCAGGTCGCCGGTGAGATTGGCCAGCACATACAGCTGCACCATCGCCACCGCCGACGTCGGTTCGGCGTGGGGCGTAAGGAACGGACTGAACTGCGACTGCCCGCCCGAGCGCTGGGTGAACACCACCAGCCGCTTGGCCACACTCAGCGCCACCTCGGCCCCGTGATCACGCGCCAGCAGGTACAGCGACAGATCGATCCCCGCCGTCACCCCCGCCGAGGTGTAGAGCTGGCCGTCCTCGACGTACAACCGATCGGCCTCAACCCGGCTCGACGGGCACAACTGCGCCAGTGCCTCGGCGTCGTTCCAGTGGGTGGTGACCGTGCGCCCATCCAGCAACCCGGCACGGGCGAGCATGAACGCGCCGTTGCAGATCGAGCCAAAACGCCGCGCCCGACCACAGGCCTCACGCAACCAGGCATCGAATGCCTCGCCGAAATCCAGAAACGGCAACTGCGGTCCGCCCGCCACCAGCAGCAAATCGTAGACCTGCGACGCTTCGCTGAAATGCCGATGCGCACTCAGGGTCAGCCCGTTGGAACACGCCATCGGCCCGCGCTCGACGCCGATCACGTCGAGCCGGTAATGATCCTCCGGCGCCAGGAAGCGGTTGGCCTCGGCAAACACGTCCATCGGCCCGCTGACATCCAGCGCCTGCACGCCGGGAAATACCACGATGGCGACGGTTCTGTTCATGACGATGTCAGCTCCCGGGGAATGGCGGATCAGCGCCAACCCTAGCCAATCCTCGCCGCAGAAGCGAGCTGGCACGATTTGCAGGTGCAATGGCAAGGATCGCAGCCATGGATCGATTGTCCGGTCTGGCCCCCGGGAACAGACTTTCTCCATCAGCGCCGTGACGGCGTTTTCGACGAGGAAGCTCAACATGACCACGACCATTGCCGGTATCCGGATCCCCGACAGCGCCCTCGCCCGGGCCACCACCGAATACATCCGCGACATCGAATCCGACCTGCTTTACCACCACTCGCGCCGGGTGTTTCTGTTCGGTGCCTTGAGTGGAGAACGCCAGCAACTGGCCTACGATCCGGAGCTGCTGTACGTCGGCGCGATGTTCCACGACCTGGGTCTGGTCGAAGGCCACCGCAGCGACGACGAGCGCTTCGAGGTCGATGGTGCCAACGCAGCCGCAGCGTTTCTAAAACCGTATGGGCTGAGCGACGACGACATCGAGCAGGTGTGGCTGTCGATCGCCCTGCACACCACGCCGGGGGTGCCGAAGCATCTGCGCCCGACCGTGGCGCTGGTGACCGCAGGCGTCGAGATGGACGTGCTGGGCATGGACTACGCGGCGTTCACCACGGTGCAGCGTGAGGCGGTGGTGCATGCGCACCCACGGGGCCAGAGCTTCAAGGAATGCATCATCTGCGCGTTCGCCGACGGCTTGCGTCATCGTCCGCAGACCACGTTCGGCAATGTGAAGACCGATGTGCTGAAGGATCAGGCGCCGGGGTTCAAGCCGATGAACTTCGTCGAAGTGATTCGCCAGTCGCCCTGGGTTTCCTGACCGGCATAAAAAAACCTCGCGACCGTGACCGGTCGCGAGGTTTTTTGTATCCGCAGACTTAAGCCGCTTCCGGCGTCGGCGCCCGGCGCACGTCCGGTTGCTTCCACGAATCCGCAGCACCTTCTTCGATGGCCTGCTGAATCGCTTTCTTGCGGGCTTCTTCGGCACGGCGGCTGAAGAACCAGACCAGGAAGGTCACCAGCGACACCGCCAGCAGAATCAGGCTGGCCACGGCGTTGATCTCAGGCTTCACGCCCAGACGCACCGCCGAGAACACTTCCATCGGCAGGGTCGTCGAACCCGGGCCGGAGACGAAGCTCGCCAATACCAGGTCATCCAGCGACAGGGCGAACGACATCATGCCGCCCGCCGCCAGCGACGGCGCGATCATCGGGATGGTGATCAGGAAGAACACCTTCCACGGACGCGCACCGAGGTCCATCGCCGCTTCTTCGATCGACAGGTCCAGCTCACGCAGACGCGCCGACACCACCACCGCCACATACGCCGCACAGAACGTGGTGTGGGCGATCCAGATGGTGACGATGCCACGCTCCTGCGGCCAGCCGATCATCTGCGCCATCGCCACGAACAGCAGCAACAGCGACAGACCGGTAATCACCTCAGGCATGACCAGCGGCGCGGTGACCAGGCCGCCGAACAGCGTGCGGCCCTTGAAGCGGGTGATGCGGGTCAGCACGAAGGCTGCCAGCGTACCCAGCGCCACGGCGGCAATCGCGGTGTAGCAGGCGATTTCCAGCGAGCGCACCACCGAGCCCATCAGCTGCGAGTTGTCGAGCAGGCCGACGTACCACTTCACCGACCAGCCGCCCCACACCGTCACCAGTTTCGAGGCGTTGAACGAGTAGATCACCAGGATCAGCATCGGCAGGTAGATGAACAACAGGCCGAGCACCAGCATCAGGCTGGAGAAACGGAAGCGCTTCATTCTTTACCCTCCATTTCCTTGGCCTGACTGCGGTTGAACAGGATGATCGGCACGATCAGGATCGCCAGCATCACCACCGCCAGGGCGGACGCCACCGGCCAGTCACGGTTGTTGAAGAACTCTTGCCAGAGCACTTTACCGATCATCAGGGTTTCCGGACCGCCGAGCAGTTCCGGGATCACGAACTCGCCCACCACCGGGATGAACACCAGCATGCAGCCGGCGATGATGCCGTTCTTGGACAGCGGCACGGTGATTTTCCAGAAGCTGTTGAAGGTGCTCGAACCCAGGTCGGAAGCGGCCTCCAGCAGGCTGGTGTCGTGCTTCACCAGGTTGGCGTACAGCGGCAGGATCATGAACGGCAGGTACGAGTAGACGACGCCGATGTACACCGCGAGGTTGGTGTTGAGGATCTGCAGCGGCTCATCGATCAGGCCCATGCTCATCAGGAAACCGTTGAGCAGGCCGTTGTTGCTGAGGATGCCCATCCACGCATAGACGCGGATCAGGATCGCGGTCCAGGTCGGCATCATGATCAGCAGCACCAGCACCGTTTGTAGCTCTTTGCGGGCGCTGGCGATGGCGTAGGCCATCGGGTAACCGATCAACAGGCACAGCAGCGTGCTGAAAAACGCCATCTTCAGCGAGCCGAGGTAGGCGGCGATGTACAGCTCGTCGTCGCCGAGCATCGCGTAGTTGCCCAGATTCAGCAGCAGTTGCAGCTTCTGCTCGGCGTAGGTGTAGATCTCGGTGTACGGCGGAATGGCCACGTCCGCTTCGGCGAAGCTGATCTTCAGGACGATGAAGAACGGCAGCATGAAGAACAGGAACAGCCAGATGAACGGGACCCCGATGACCAGTTGGCGGCCACCGGGAATTATTCGATTGAGCCGGCGTTTGAATTTGCGCATGTTCATGAGCGAAGTACCACGCCGCTGTCGTCTTCCCACCACACGTAGACCTGATCGCCCCAGGTCGGACGTGCGCCACGGCGTTCGGCGTTGGCCACGAACGACTGCACCAGCTTGCCGCTCGGCAATTCGACGTAGAACACCGAGTGACCGCCGAGGTAGGCGATGTCATGCACCTTGCCGCTCGACCAGTTGTACTCGCAGGTCGGCTGATCGGCGGTGACCAGCAGTTTTTCCGGACGGATCGCGTAGGTCACGGACTTGTCCTGCACCGAGGTGCTGATGCCGTGGCCGACGTAGATCTGCCGGTCGAGATCCTTGCAGGTGATGGTCGCGTGGCCTTCGGCGTCGTCGATCACTTCGCCTTCGAAGATGTTCACGTTACCGATGAATTCGCAGACCAAGCGGCTGGTCGGCGTTTCGTAGATGTCGATCGGGCTGCCGATCTGGGCGATCCAGCCCAGGTGCATGATCGCGATGCGCTCGGCCATGGTCATGGCCTCTTCCTGGTCGTGGGTCACCATCACGCAGGTCACGCCGACGCGCTCGATGATCTCCACCAGCTCCAGCTGCATCTGCGAACGCAATTTTTTGTCCAGTGCGCCCATCGGCTCGTCGAGCAGCAGCAGTTTCGGCCGCTTGGCCAGCGAACGCGCGAGTGCCACACGCTGACGCTGGCCGCCGGACAACTGGTGCGGCTTGCGCTTGGCGTACTGGCTCATCTGCACCAGCTTGAGCATCTCGGCCACGCGGGCGTCGATCTCGGCCTTGGGAATCTTGTCCTGTTGCAGGCCGAAGGCGATGTTCTGCGCCACGGTCATGTGCGGGAACAGGGCGTAGGACTGGAACATCATGTTGATCGGTCGCTCGTACGGCGGCATGTCGGTGATGTCGACGCCGTCGAGGAAAATGCGCCCCTCCGTGGGCCGTTCGAACCCTGCCAGCATCCGCAGCAGAGTGGATTTGCCCGATCCCGAACCGCCGAGCAGGGCAAAGATTTCGCCCTTCTTGATTTCCAGGGACACATCGTCCACGGCAACCGTCTCGTCGAACTTCTTCGTGACCCGGTCGATTTTGACCAGCACCTGTTTCGGTGTCTGGTCGCCCTCGAGGGCTTTCTTATAGGCGCCGGAGGCAACTGCCATTTACGAAACTCCCAGAAAAAAAGAGTGCAGTCCGCCCACGCAAGACGAACCCAGGATAGTTGGTACGTTGACGCTATTTACCCGACTTGACCTTGGTCCAGCTGCGGGTCATCAAACGCTGAATGTTCGGTGGCAGCTCGATCGACACGTAGGTCTTGTCGAGCACCGCCTGCGGTGGATAAACCGACTCATCGGTGCGGATGGACTGCTCCATCAGCTTGTCCGAACCCGGGTTGGGGTTGGCGTAACCGACGTAATCACTGACCTGAGCGATCACCTCAGGTTTCAGCAAATAGTTGATGAAGGCGTGGGCTTCCTTGACGTTGGCCGAATCCTTCGGAATCGCCAGCATGTCGAACCACAGCGCGCCGCCCTCTTTCGGGATCGAGTAGGCGATGTTCACGCCCTTCTTGGCTTCTTCGGCGCGATTCTTGGCCTGGAAGATGTCGCCGGAGAAACCGATGGCCACGCAGATGTCGCCGTTGGCCAGATCACCGATGTATTTCGAAGAATGGAAGTAGGTCACGTAAGGACGCACCGCCAGCAACTTGGCCGTGGCCTTCTCGTAATCCTTGGGATTGGTGCTGTTGGCGTTCAGGCCCATATAGTTGAGCACGGTCGGCATCATTTCATCGGCCGAATCGAGGAACGCCACGCCGCAGCTGTGCAGCTTCTTGATGTTCTCCGGCTCGAACAGCACGCTCCAGGAGTCGATCTTGTCGACGCCGAGCACGGCTTTCACTTTGTCGACGTTGTAGCCGATGCCGTTGGTGCCCCACAGGTACGGCACGGCGTACAGGTTGCCCGGATCGTTCTGCTCCAGACGCTTGAGCAGCACCGGATCAAGGTTGGAATAGTTCGGCAGCTGCGCCTTGTCGAGCTTCTGGAAAGCGCCCGCCTTGATCTGCTTGCCGAGGAAGTGGTTCGACGGCACGACCACGTCGTAACCGGTACGCCCGGCGAGCAGTTTGCCTTCCAGGGTTTCGTTGGAGTCGAACACGTCGTAGACCGGTTTGATCCCGGTTTCTTTCTGGAAATCGGCCAGGGTGGTCTCGCCGATGTAATCCGACCAGTTATAAATATGCACAGTACCGGCGGCGTGGGCACCGACAGCGAACGTCAGGCCGGCAGCGGCCAGCAGGGCATTGCGCAAAGAAGAAAAAACAGGCAAGTGGAGGTCCTCTGATTTAGTTGGGCCCAAGTTGCCCCGTGCTGCATGACAGTCACGGTTGCCCGGCAACAAAACCGGCGCGCAACTTACCTTCGAAAAACCGTTCCAGCAAAACTTTCCGTCATTTAATTGCACCGCTGACCGCCCGGTTGAAGGCGACGGCCAACGGTGGCCGCTTCAAACCGGCTTATTTACCGGATTTGATCTTGGTCCAGCTGCGAGTGATCAGGCGCAGGGTGGCCGCGTCCAGATCGCTGATCGCATAGAGCTGCTTCTTCACTTCAGCCGAAGGGTAGATGCTCGGATCGCTGGTGATTTCCTTGTCCACCAGGGCGGTGGCCGCCTTGTTGCCGTTCGGGAAACGCACGGCGTTGGTGATTTCAGCCATCACTTTCGGCTCGAGCAGGTAGTTCATGAACTTGTAGGCGGCTTCGACGTTTTCGGCATCCTTGGGAATGGCGACCATGTCGTAGAAAGTACCGGCACCTTCTTTCGGAATGGTGTAGGCCAGTTTGACCTTGTCACCGGCTTCCTTGGCGCGGGTCTTGGATTGCTCCAGGTCACCCGAATAGCCGACCGCTACGCAGATGTTGCCGTTGGCCAGGTCCGAGATGTACTTCGAGGAGTGGAAATAAGCCACCGAAGGACGAATCTTGAGGAACAGGTCTTCGGCGGCTTTCAGGTCAGCCTTGTCCTTGCTGTTGGTCGGCTTGCCCAGATAGTGCAGAGCCGCCGGAATCATTTCGGTCGGCGCGTCGAGGAAGCTAACGCCGCAGCTTTTCAGCTTCTCGATGTTTTCAGGCTTGAACACGATGTCCCAGGAATCGATCTTGTCGATGCCCAGCGCAGCCTTGACCTTGGCCGGGTTGTAGCCGATGCCGATCGAACCCCACATGTACGGGAACGCATGCTTGTTGCCCGGGTCGCTGGCGTCGCCAACGGCCTTGAGCAAGTCTTCGTCGAGGTTCTTCCAGTTCGTCAGCTTGGACTTGTCCAGTTCCTGATAAACGCCGGCCTTGATCTGCTTGGCCAGGAAGTTGTTGGAAGGCACCACGATGTCGTAACCGGATTTGCCGGCCAGCAGCTTGGCTTCCAGGGTTTCGTTGCTGTCGAAAACGTCATAGACGACCTTGATGCCCGTCTCTTTTTCGAAATTGGCAACCGTGTCCGGCGCGATGTAGTCGGACCAGTTGTAAACGTGCAACACCTTGTCGTCCGCCTGGACCGCACCCGCCATCACGCCCATCAGGGACATGGCGAGCAGAGTCTTGCCAGCGAGCTTTTTGCCTAATGCCTTCATGCGTTAATGCTCCAAATTTTTCTTTTTTGAACCACTTTGTTCAGCGGCCGAACCCGGACAACTGGAACCGCGGCTAGTCTGGCAAGATCCGAGGCGGTCTTTCAAGAAAAGACCAGCCTTTCTGACAGCTCCGAGCGACAGCGCAACAGCTCCATCGCTCAGAGCCTAGCACTTAGCCCTGCAACGCACTCAGGGTCAGGTCCAGGCACTTGCGTGCCTTTGTCACCAGCTCGTCGATCTCCGCCTTGCTGATCACCAGCGGCGGCGCGATGATCATGGTGTCGCCCACGGCACGCATGATCAGCCCGTTGTCGAAGCAGAACTGGCGGCAGATCATGCCCACACCCTTGCCTTCGTAACGCTTGCGAGTGGCCTTGTCCTGCACCAGCTCGATGGCCCCCAGCAGACCGACTCCGCGCACTTCACCCACCAACGGGTGATCGTTCAGTTCGCGCAGACGTTTCTGCAAATACGGTGCCGTTTCTTCATGGGCGCGTTCGATGATTTTCTCTTCGCGCAGAATCCGGATGTTTTCCAGACCCACCGCCGCCGCCACCGGGTGACCGGAGTAGGTGAAGCCGTGGTTGAAGTCGCCGCCCTCGTTGAGCACCGCCACCACTTCGTCACGCACGATCAGGCCACCCATCGGGATGTAGCCGGACGTCAGGCCTTTGGCGATCGTCATCATGTGTGGCTTGAGGTCGTAGAAATCGCTGCCGAACCATTCACCGGTACGGCCGAAACCGCAGATCACTTCGTCAGCCACGAACAGAATGTCGTACTTGGCGAGGATCTCCTTGATGCGCGGCCAGTAGGTGTCTGGCGGAATGATCACACCGCCGGCGCCCTGGATCGGCTCGGCAATAAAGGCACCGACGTTGTCCACGCCGACTTCCAGAATCTTTTCTTCCAGCTGATTTGCCGCCCAGATCCCGAACTCTTCCGGGGTCATGTCGCCGCCTTCGGCGAACCAGTACGGCTGGGCGATGTGGACGATGCCCGGAATCGGCAGGTCGCCCTGTTCGTGCATGTAGGTCATGCCGCCCAGGCTTGCGCCGGCCACGGTGGAACCGTGGTAGCCGTTCTTGCGGCTGATGATGACTTTCTTGTTCGGCTGGCCCTTGATCGCCCAGTAGTGGCGAACCATACGCAGCATGGTGTCGTTGCCTTCGGAACCGGAGCCGGTGAAGAACACGTGGTTCATGCCTTCTGGCGCCACGTCGGCGATGGCCTTGGCCAGTTCCAGCGCCGGCGGGTGCGCGGTCTGGAAGAACAGGTTGTAGTAAGGCAGTTCGCGCATCTGTTTGGCGGCAGCATCCGCCAGCTCATCGCGTCCATAACCGATCGCCACACACCACAGACCCGCCATGCCATCGAGGATCTTGTTGCCCTCGCTGTCCCACAGGTACACGCCCTTGGCGTTGGTGATGATCCGTGGACCCTTTTCTTTCAGCTGCTTGAAGTCGCTGAACGGGGCCAGGTGGTGATCGCTGCTGAGGGCTTGCCACTCACGGGTTTGCGGGTTGTTGCTGGTCATGCCAATTCTCCTTGTTATCGGTGAAGGCGCGGCGGCTGACCACCGCGCCCGGCGTATCAGACGGCGAAGAGCAGGTACTCACGCTCCCAGGAACTGATCACGCGCTTGAAGTTTTCATGCTCGGCCCGCTTGACCGCGACGTAGCCGGTGATGAAGGTCTTGCCCAGGTACTTCTCGATGGTCGCGCTGTTTTCCATGCGTTCCAGGGCGTCTTCGATGGTCAGCGGCAGGCGCAGGTTGCGGCGCTCGTAACCACGGCCCACGACCGGCGCGCTCGGGTTGATGCCTTCGACCATGCCGATGTAGCCGCAGAGCAGGCTCGCGGCAATCGCCAGGTACGGGTTGGCGTCGGCGCCCGGCAGGCGGTTTTCCACCCGGCGGTTCTGCGGGCCGGCATCCGGGACGCGCAGGCCCACGGTGCGGTTTTCTTCGCCCCACTCCACGTTCACCGGCGCCGAGGTGTCCGGCAGGAAGCGGCGGAACGAGTTGACGTTCGGGGCGAACAGCGGCAACAGCTCAGGGATCAGTTTCTGCAGGCCACCGATGTGGTGCAGGAACAGCTGGCTCATGGTCCCGTCTTCATTCGAGAACACGTTCTTGCCGGTCTCGATGTCGATGATGCTCTGGTGCAGGTGCATCGCACTGCCCGGCTCACCGGTCATCGGCTTGGCCATGAAGGTCGCGGCCACGTTGTGCTTGAGCGCGGCCTCACGCATGGTGCGTTTGAACACCAGGATCTGGTCGGCCAGCGACAGGGCATCGCCGTGACGGAAGTTGATTTCCATCTGCGCCGTGCCGTCCTCGTGGATCAGCGTGTCGAGGTCCAGCTCCTGCAATTCGCACCAGTCGTAGACGTCTTCGAACAGCGGATCGAATTCGTTCGCCGCTTCGATGGAGAACGACTGACGCCCGATCTCCGGGCGCCCGGAGCGGCCGACCGGCGGCTGCAACGGATAGTCGGGGTCGTCGCTGCGCTTGGTCAGGTAGAACTCCATTTCCGGCGCCACGATCGGCTGCCAGCCCTTGTCGGCATAGAGTTTCAGGACTTTCTTGAGGACGTTGCGCGGCGACAGCTCGATCGGGTTGCCTTGCTTGTCGTAGGTGTCGTGGATCACCTGGGCGGTCGGCTCGATGGCCCATGGCACCAGGTACACGGCGTTCTGGTCGGGACGGCAGATCATGTCGATGTCGGCCGGGTCGAGCAGTTCGTAATAGATGTCGTCTTCGACGTAGTCGCCAGTCACGGTCTGCAACAGAACGCTCTCTGGCAGGCGCATGCCTTTTTCGGCGATGAACTTGTTGGTCGGCGAGATCTTGCCCCGGGTAATGCCGGTCAAGTCGCCGATCATGCATTCGACTTCTGTGATCTTGTGGTCTTTCAACCAATCGGTGAGCTGGTCGAGGTTGTTACTCATAAATGCCTCTGGGCTGAGTCTCCTGACAGATGTCAGGCAATGTTTGACGCACCAGGCGTCGCGTTAAAGGGCCTTGCTTGCGCGCAGTGCCGGCTTACGCCCGGCACCGCGCATAGACAATGAAGGAGGAGCTTACCTGCCCTTTACGCTGGCGTTGCATTTCCTGTGCACATCCCGGGCGTGCAGAATCACGGGCACGACGACGGGCGCGGTGCGGGCCGGGAGAGGGAAAGAGATCTATATTGAAAGGAGAACCGCTAAAGAGGATGCCTTCGCACACGTCCAGAATATCGGACGCTGCCGCTCGATCTGCCATGGATCTGGAGATCGCTGACACGTTGCAGGCCTTGCTGGCCGCGCTGCGGACGGACGTGTCGCCACTGATGTGGTAAGCATGCAGACCGGACTGCAAAGAGCAGTCGGTGACGCCGATTAACGGCAGGCGAGACATGAAGCACCCCGGTATTATTGCTGTTATGGGTTTGATCGGAGCTTAGCCTTGTTCATTTTTTTACACAACACCCCCGTAAAAAATACAACACGGCCTGCTCAAGCCTGCGGGTGGCGCGTCCTTCACGGATAAAAAAATGCCCCAAAGTGCCCCATAAACGCCCTCGCGGCGCTTTTTCAGGGCACAAAAGGCCTCGCTTGACTTCGGC
Source organism: Pseudomonas sp. IT-P2 (assembly GCF_949767575.1). NCBI lineage: Bacteria > Pseudomonadati > Pseudomonadota > Gammaproteobacteria > Pseudomonadales > Pseudomonadaceae > Pseudomonas > Pseudomonas sp. IT-P2. The sequence continues at coordinate 150,868 of NZ_CATKQA010000044.1, forward strand.
AGGCCGTTCGGGTTGACTGAAACCAGAAAAGATCAATGATTGATATTTTTAACAACAAAGGTGTTGCATCATGTCGGTACCCCCGCGTGCCGTTCAGCTTAACGAAGCGAACGCGTTCCTTAAGGAACATCCTGAGGTTCTGTACGTTGACCTTCTGATTGCGGATATGAATGGTGTGGTGCGCGGCAAGCGCATCGAACGCACCAGCCTCCACAAGGTTTACGAGAAAGGCATCAACCTGCCGGCCTCTCTATTTGCTCTGGATATCAATGGCTCCACGGTGGAAAGCACCGGTCTGGGCCTGGACATCGGCGACGCCGACCGTATCTGCTATCCAATCCCCGATACCCTGTGCAACGAGCCATGGCAGAAGCGCCCGACCGCGCAACTGTTGATGACCATGCACGAACTGGAAGGTGACCCTTTCTTCGCCGACCCGCGCGAAGTGCTCCGTCAAGTTGTTGCAAAGTTTGACGAGCTCGGCCTGACCATCTGCGCCGCGTTCGAACTCGAGTTCTACCTGATCGACCAGGAAAACGTGAACGGCCGCCCTCAGCCGCCACGCTCGCCGATCTCCGGCAAACGCCCGCATTCGACCCAGGTTTACCTGATCGACGACCTCGACGAATACGTCGACTGCCTCCAGGACATTCTGGAAGGCGCGAAAGAGCAAGGCATTCCGGCCGACGCCATCGTCAAGGAAAGTGCCCCGGCGCAGTTCGAAGTGAACCTGCACCACGTCGCCGACCCGATCAAGGCATGCGACTACGCGGTCCTGCTCAAGCGTCTGATCAAGAACATCGCCTACGACCATGAAATGGACACCACCTTCATGGCCAAGCCGTACCCGGGCCAGGCAGGCAATGGTCTGCACGTCCACATTTCGGTTCTCGACAAAGAAGGCAAAAACATTTTTGCCAGCGAGGATCCCGAGCAGAACGCCGCGCTGCGTCACGCGATCGGCGGTGTGCTCGAGACCCTGCCCGCGCAGATGGCTTTCCTCTGCCCGAACGTCAACTCCTACCGTCGTTTCGGCGCACAGTTCTACGTGCCGAACTCGCCGAGCTGGGGCCTGGACAACCGCACCGTGGCCCTGCGCGTACCGACCGGCTCCGCCGACGCGGTCCGTCTGGAACACCGCGTGGCCGGCGCCGATGCCAACCCGTACCTGCTGATGGCTTCGGTGCTGGCGGGCGTGCATCACGGCCTGACCAACAAGATCGAGCCGCCGCCTCCCACCGAAGGCAACAGCTACGAGCAGAACGAGCAGAGCCTGCCGAACAACTTGCGCGATGCCCTGCGCGAGCTGGACGACAGCGAGGTGATGGCCAAGTACATCGATCCGAAATACATCGATATCTTCGTCGCCTGTAAAGAGAGCGAGCTGGAGGAGTTCGAACACTCCATCTCCGACCTCGAGTACAACTGGTACCTGCATACCGTTTAAGCGGATTGCAGGAATAAAAAGCGCTGCCGGCTTCATCAGCCCGCAGCGTTTTTTTATGGCCGCCTGCGGCGGATCGCTGGCAAGCCAGCTCCCACAGGGTTCTGTTGTGTACTCAGATCTTGTGTTCGACACAGATACCTGTGGGAGCTGGCTTGCCAGCGATGGCGGCCGACAAGACAACGCAAGAGCCGGCTCGTACAATGCCCGCTGCCCCGCAGGAGACTTTCATGACGCGTCCCGCCCCCGTTCGCAAACCTCGTGCCCGCAGTCAGGCGCGGATCGATTCGATACTCGACGCCGCGCGCACGCTGCTGGCCGCCGAGGGCGTGGCGAGCCTGTCGATCTACAGCGTGGCCGAGCGCGCGCAGATTCCGCCCTCCTCGGTCTACCACTTCTTCGCCAGTGTTCCGGCGCTGCTCGAAGCGCTGACGGCGGATGTGCACGCGGCCTTCCGTGCCTGCCTGCAAGCACCGATCGATCACGATGCCCTGCGCGACTGGCGCGACCTGTCGCGGCTGGTCGAAGAGCGGATGCTGGAGATCTATGGCGAGGATGCCGCCGCCCGCCAACTGATCCTCGCGCAGCACGGCCTCACCGAAGTCACCCAGGCCGACCGCCAGCACGACCTCGAACTCGGCGACCTGATGCACAAGCTGTTCGATCATCACTTCGAACTGCCGCGACTGCCGGATGACGTCGATGTGTTCGCACTGGCCATGGAACTGGGCGACCGCGTCTACGCCCGCTCGGTGCAGCAGCACGGGCAGATCACCCCGCGCATGGCCGAGGAAGGCATGCGGGTGTTCGATGCCTACATCGGGCTGTATCTTCCGCCCTATCTGCCCAAACGGATTCTCTAGCGATGATCGTTGCCACGCTCTGCGTGGGAATGCAGCCCGTGACGCTCCGCGTCACTGGACGCGGAGCGTCCCCAGAGGCATTCCCACGCAGAGCATGGGAACGATCAGCACGGTCAATCTCAAGCCAATAAAAAACCCCGAAGGGCTCACACCCTTCGGGGTTGTTTTTTACTCACAGGCTTACAACTTGGCGATGGACACCTCGGTGGACTTCACGAAGGCGATCACTTCGCTGCCGACCTCCAGTTCCAGCTCCTTGACCGAACGGGTGGTGATCACCGACGTGACGATGCCGGAAGCGGTCTGCACGTCGATTTCCGACAGCACGTCGCCGAGAACGATCTCCTTGATCGCGCCTTTGAACTGGTTGCGTACGTTGATGGCTTTGATAGTCATGATATTTCTCCTGAGGTCGAAATAAGCCGCAAGTTGCGAGCTTCAAGCTGCAAGCAAAAGCACTGAGCTTCTACTTGCAGCTTGTAGCTTGCTGCTCGCAGCTGCTTCATTGCGCCCAACGCAGTTGCGTAGGCAAGGGTGAAACGGGTTCCGGCGCCGGCGGCTCGCCGGGCAGGGACAACACTCGGTTGAGCACTTCGGTTTCCAGCGCGGCCAGGCGATGGGAGCCACGCACCCGAGGACGCGGCAGCTCCACTTGCAGGTCGAGGCCGACTTCGCCGTCCTCGATCAGAATCACCCGGTCGGCAATCGCCACCGCTTCGCTGACGTCGTGGGTCACCAGCAACACGGTGAAACCATGCTGTTGCCAGAGACGTTCGATCAGTTGCTGCATCTCGATCCGGGTCAGCGCATCCAGTGCGCCCAGCGGCTCGTCGAGCAACAGCAGACGCGGCTGATGGATCAAGGCTCGGGCCAGCGCCACGCGCTGCTTCTGCCCACCGGACAGTGCCGCCGGCCATTCATTGGCGCGATCGGCGAGGCCGACTGCATCCAGCGCCTGCAAGGCTTGCGGGCGCCAGTCGCCCTTGAGGCCGAGACCGACGTTGTCGATGATCTTTTTCCACGGCAGCAGCCGCGCTTCCTGGAACATCAACCGGGTGTCATCCCGCGCATCGCTGAGCGGTGCGGCACCGGCGAGCAGATCGCCGCCAGTGGGTTGATCGAGGCCGGCGAGCAAGCGCAGAAATGTGCTCTTGCCGCATCCGCTGCGCCCGACCACGGCGACAAACTGCCCTGCCGGAATGTGCAGATCGATGTCACGCAGTACCTGCCGCGAGCCGAAAGTCTTTTGCAGGTTGCGCACCGCCAGCGGAATCCCGCGCAGCAGGCGTGGAGGTTGTTGAGCGGTCATGCCGCACCTCCTTTCGCCACTTGATACGCCGGATGCCAGCGCAGCCACACACGTTCAAGTCCACGGGCCGCGAGGTCGGCCAGTTTGCCGAGCACCGCGTACAGCAGAATCGCCAGCACCACCACGTCGGTCTGCAGGAACTCGCGGGCATTCATCGCCAGGTAACCGATGCCGGAGCTGGCGGAGATGGTTTCCGCCACGATCAGCGTCAGCCACATGAAGCCCAGGGCGAAGCGCACGCCGACCAGAATCGAAGGCAGCGCGCCCGGCAGAATCACCTGCCAGAACAGGCTGAAACCGGACAGGCCATAACTGCGCGCCATTTCCACCAGCGCCGGATCGACGTTGCGGATGCCGTGATAGGTGTTGAGGTAGATCGGGAACAAGGTGCCCAATGCCACCAGGAAAATCTTCGCCGACTCGTCGATGCCGAACCACAGGATCACCAGCGGAATCAGCGCCAGGTGCGGCACGTTGCGGATCATCTGCACCGAGCTGTCGAGCAGGCGTTCACCCCACTTCGACAGGCCGGTGATGAACCCCAGCACCAGGCCGATGCTGCCACCGATAGTGAAGCCCAGCGCGGCGCGCCAGCCGCTGATTGCCAGGTGCGTCCAGATTTCGCCGCTGCGTACCAGGCTCACGCCGGCTTCGATCACCGCCACCGGCGCCGGCAGAATCCGCGTCGACAGCCAACCGGCCGACACCGACAACTGCCACACCGCCAGCAACAACACCGGCAACGCCCAGGGCGCGAGGCTGTGGATAAATTTCTTCATGGCGGCGCCTCAGCTCTGGGACGCGGCTTTGGGAAGAATGTCGTTGGCCACCATCTCGCCGAACGGGCTGACGTAACCGGCGCTTTTCGGCAGTTCCGGACGCTCGACGTCGAGGTGCGGGAACAGCAGTTCAGCCACACGATACGATTCTTCGAGGTGTGGATAACCGGAGAAGATGAAAGTATCGATGCCCAGGTCCGCGTATTCCTTAACGCGCGCCGCCACGGTCGGGCCGTCGCCGACCAACGCCGTCCCGGCACCGCCGCGCACCAGACCGACGCCGGCCCACAGGTTCGGGCTGACTTCGAGGTTGTCGCGACTGCCACCGTGCAGCGCAGCCATGCGTTGCTGGCCGACCGAATCGAACCGCGCCAGCGAAGCCTGGGCACGTTTGATGGTGTCGTCGTCCAGGTGCGAGATCAGGCGATCTGCCGCTTGCCAGGCCTCGGCATTGGTTTCCCGCACGATCACATGCAGACGAATGCCGAAGCGCACGGTGCGGCCGAGCTTGGCGGCCTTGGCGCGCACCTGTTCAATCTTCTCGGCCACGGCTGCGGGCGGCTCGCCCCAGGTCAGGACCATTTCCACTTGTTCGGCGGCCAGATCCTGCGCGGCTTCCGACGAGCCACCGAAATACAGCGGCGGACGCGGTTGCTGGATCGGCGGATAGAGCAATTTGGCGCCCTTCACGCTGATGTGCTCGCCGTCGTAATCCACGGTTTCGCCTTCCAGCACCCGACGCCAGATCCGGGTGAATTCCACCGAGGCCTGATAGCGCGCTTCGTGATCGAGGAACAGACCGTCGCCGGCCAACTCTTCCGGATCGCCACCGGTCACCAGGTTGAACAGCGCACGACCGCCGGACAACCGATCCAGCGTTGCCGCCTGACGCGCCGCCACCGTCGGGGAAATGATCCCGGGGCGCAGGGCGACAAGGAATTTCAGACGCTGGGTCACCGGGATCAGCGATGCCGCCACCAGCCACGAGTCTTCGCAGGAACGGCCGGTGGGAATCAGCACGCCGCCGAAGCCCAGGCGATCCGCCGCTTGCGCGACCTGTTGCAGATAGCCGTGATCGACGGCGCGGGCGCCTTCGGCGGTGCCAAGGTAATGGCCGTCGCCGTGGGTTGGCAGGAACCAGAAGATGTTGAGGCTCATGGAGTGGTCTCCTTGGGGATTCGATTTACTGGGCTTGGGTGACCGAGCTTTGGGCCACAGCGGCCGGTGGGGTCCAGATCACGTCCTTGATGCTCAACGGCTTGGGAATCAGCTTGAGCTGGTAGAAGGTGTCAGCGATTTTCTGTTGCGCGGCGACCACTTCCGGGGTCAGGAACAGCGCGCCGTAGCCCTGGCGCTTCACCGAGGTCAGGGTGATGTCTGCCGGCAGGCCGAGCAGCGGCGACACCTGTTGGGTCACGTCTTCCGGATTGGCCTTGGACCACTCGCCGACGGCGCGCACTTCTTCCACGAGGGTCTTGATCACCTCGGGATTTTTCTGTGCGTAGGGTTTGGTCGCCAGGTAGAACTGGTGGTTGTCGACGATGCCTTTGCCGTCACGCAGGGTGTGCGCTTGCAGCTGTTTTTCGGCGGCGGCCTGGTACGGGTCCCAGATGACCCAGGCGTCGACGCTGCCACGCTCGAACGCGGCGCGGGCATCCGCCGGCGGCAGGAATACGGTTTGAATGTCGGTGTACTTGAGGCCGGCATCTTCCAGCGCACGCACCAGCAAGTAGTGGACGTTGGAGCCTTTGTTCAGGGCGACTTTCTTGCCCTTGAGATCCGCCACCGATTTGATCGGCGAGTCTTTCGGCACGAGGATCGCTTCGCTGTTTGGCGCTGGCGGCTCGTAAGCCACGTAGAGCAGATCGGCACCGGCCGCCTGGGCAAAGACCGGCGGGGTTTCGCCGGTGACGCCGAAGTCGATCGAGCCGACGTTCAGGCCTTCCAGCAGTTGCGGGCCGCCGGGGAATTCAGTCCATTGCACGTCGACGCCTTGGGCGGCGAGACGTTTTTCCAGGGTGCCCTTGGCTTTGAGCAGCACCAGCGTGCCGTATTTCTGATAACCGATTCGTAGCGTCTCGGCCTGAGCTTGAGTGATGGCGCCGAAGGACACAGCCGCAGCAAACAGAGCGACCAGACCACGACGCAAAAATACAGTGCGCATAGCGCTCTCCTTTTTGCTGTTGGGTTTTGGCTGCACCTGCTTGGCCGTTGGCGGCTGAGTAAGGTGAGTACTTCAAGTTTCGGTGTGGCTCAAATGCTCCAGCGAGCACTCAACAAACGTTCGTTCAGCAGTCCCGGCTCCAGCGGCTTCGGCCGGCGGGCCATGGCGCTGACAAACTGGTCCAGCGCTTCATGCAACCGCTGCTCCAGCGCCGGAGCCAACTGCGCCTGGGCACTGCCTTCGCCGTAAGCGATCTGGCTGTCCTCGGCAAAAATCCCTTGCAGCATTTCCTGGGCCTTCAACGCCGACAGCACAGGCTTGAGGGCGTAATCCACCACCAGCATGTGAGCGATGCTGCCGCCGGTAGCCATCGGCAAAACAATCTTGTGGTTCAGCGCACGCTCGGGCAGCAGATCCAGCACGGTCTTCAGGGCACCGGAAAACGACGCCTTGTACACCGGCGTAGCGATCAGCAGGCCATCGGCGTTTTCAATCTGTTGCAGCAAGTCGAGCACCTTCGGGCTGTCGAAGCGGGCGTGAAGCAGGTCTTCGGCCGGGAAGTCCCGCACCTGATAACTCACCACTTCCACCCCTTGCTGCTGCAACCAGCGTTGCGAGCGTTCCAGCAACACCCCGGAGCGGGAACGTTGACTGGGACTGCCACCGAGTGAGACGACCAGCATTCAGAAAATTCCTTGCGCGTTACAGGCGATTCGCGGGTTGCGATCTCGCTTCGATGTGAGTGACCTTACCAGCTGATTTATATATCCATAAATCATATTTATTCATTTGGTTATTCCTTATGGAGATATGCATTTCACTTTCCTGCGGACAAAAAAACAGGCCGTGAAAACGGCCTGAAACCCTGCATCGTGGTTCCTAGTGACTGATCGTTCCCACGCTCCGCGTGGGAACGATCCGAGATAGGTTATTTGTTCGGCTGTGGGGTGAGGCGCAGGTACGGTTTCACCGCGCGGTAGCCTTTCGGAAAGCGTTGCTTGATTTCGTCTTCGTCCTTGAGCGACGGCACGATCACCACTTCTTCACCGTCCTGCCAGTTGGCCGGGGTGGCTACCTTGTAGTTGTCGGTGAGCTGCAGCGAATCGATCACCCGCAGGATCTCGTGGAAGTTGCGCCCGGTGCTGGCCGGATAAGTGATGGTCAGGCGGATCTTCTTGTTCGGATCGATCACGAACAGCGAACGCACGGTCAGGGTGTCGTTGGCGTTCGGGTGGATCAGATCGTACAGATCGGACACCTTGCGATCGGCATCGGCCAGGATCGGGAAGTTGACGATGGTGTTCTGGGTTTCGTTGATGTCCTCGATCCACTTGTGGTGCGAATCCACCGGGTCGACCGACAGTGCAATGGCCTTCACGCCGCGTTTGGTGAACTCGTCCTTGAGTTTGGCGGTGAAGCCCAGCTCGGTGGTGCACACCGGGGTGAAGTCTGCCGGGTGGGAAAACAGCACGCCCCAGCTATCGCCCAGCCATTCGTGGAAACGAATCTTGCCGGCGCTGGAATCCTGTTCGAAATCGGGGGCGATATCGCCAAGTCTGAGGCTCATGGTGCGGCTCCTGATGAGTGGTTGGAGACCTCAACTGTAGCTCGTGATTCGTTCTTCTGAAAAAGAATAAATAACTAGATATCTATATCTTTATTGAATATTAAACATCTGTTCACTGGACGCCCCGCAGCATCGCGACGAACATCGCGCTCAAGGTTCGAGAAGGCCTTGAGTTGCTGTAAAGAGGGGAACATCGGGAAAGGCTTACGGGGGTGAGCCGGACCCGAAAACGCAAAAGCCCCGTCCGGCGCGATGCCGGACGGGGCTTTTTTTACATCAATGCAGGAGCGCGCTATTACAGCAGCGGGATCGAGTAGCTGACGATCAGGCGGTTTTCGTCCTGCGAACGGGTGTTCGGCAGGTCGGTGCGCCATACAGCGTTTTTCCACATCAGGCCGACGTTCTTGAACGGACCTTCCGGTACGACGTAACCGATGGTGAAGTCGCGTTCCCACTCGGAACGGTTCGAAGCGTTTTCGCGGCCGTTGGTGCCAACGGTGTCGATCGAATCGCCTTTCAGGTAAACCACACCAGCGGTCAGGCCAGGTACGCCGACTTTAGCGAAGTCATACGAGTAGCGGGCCTGCCAGGTTTTCTCGCCGGCACGACCGAACTTCTGGATCTGCATGTCGGTGATGGTGTAGTTCGACGAACCGTCGCCCTGGTTCAGCCAAGGGAAGTCGGAGCTGCCGTTGGAAACCTGGTAACCGCCACCGAAAGTGTGACCTTCAACGGTGTACAGGAACAGGCCGCTGTACAGGTTGTTGTCGACTTCGCCACGACCGGAACGGAAACCGGTGTAGTTGCCGCTGCTGTAGTAGGCCGGATCAGTGCCGTTCTTGCCGTCGTCGGAGCTGTTGAAGTAACGGAAGTCAGACTTCAAGACACCCGGGCCGATGGCCCAGTTGTGTACCAGACCCAGGAAGTGCTGCTTATAGAAGTCTTCCAGGTTGCCGTAGTAGTACTGGGCAGTCAGGTCTTTGGTGATCTTGTAGTCGCCACCGGCATAGATGAATTTGTTGCTGTCACGGAAGCCAGTGCCACGGGTGTTTGCACCGCCGATGGACAAGTTTTCGTTGTTGCTGGAGTTACGGCCTTTCACGGCTTCGATCTGACCACCGACCAGGGTCAGGTCCTTGATTTCGCCGGAAGTGATCTGACCGCCCTGCCAGGTTTGTGGCAGCAGACGACCGTCGTTGGTCACGATCACCGGGTTTTTCGGCTGCAGGGTGCCCAGCTTCAGTTCGGTCTGGGAGATCTTGGCTTTGGCAGTCAGACCCAGGCTGGAGAAGTTGTCCACTGCTTTGCCGTTGGACTCGCTCGGGAACACAGTGCCGCCGTAAGCGGTGCCGCTGTTGCCGTTGGTGCCGCCGCCCGAATCCAGACGCACGCCCAGCAGGCCGATGGCATCAATACCGAAGCCTACGGTGCCTTGGGTGTAGCCGGAGATGAAACGCAGATCGAAGCCTTGGCCCCACTCTTCGTTCTTGTTGGCACCAGCGCCATCGCGGTTGTCAGTGTTGATGTAGAAGTTACGCAGACCCAGAGTGGCCTTGCTGTCTTCGATGAAACCGGCGGCGCCTGCCTGCTGCGCCAAAACCCCTACGGCCACGGCCAGGGCCAAGGTGGACTTGTTCATGTTTCGCTCCTCTCGTTTCTAATTCTTGTGTTCCTGGTCCGGGGTCTGATGCCCCTGGATCCTAAGATGCGCGATTAGCGCCAGACCGTGACTGACAAGTCAATCGTAACCTTGTATGTCTACGACCAAGGTCTAATCGCAGTGATTTGGTCCCTGCAGGGTAAAGACTTCCTGATAAACCCAAAAAGAATTTATTCATTCTTTTTCATACCATTCGGCTATATGGCCAGCCAATTGCCATCTGCACCGGGATACAGCGTATCGGCGACTAAGCTCATTACTAAATGGTATTTGTTAGCCTTTTTTTAGATCGATTAGCTTTGACGCAACCCCGATTCGTCAAACCCTATCGAAAAGGCGACGCCATGATGGCCAAACGCGCACTATCTAGTCAATTTGTTACAGTTTGTGTGTCGGCGCTGATTTCTTTTTCAGCCCATGCCGCCAACCTCACCGTGGGCTACCAGACCGGTATCGACCCAAGCAAAGTCCCCCAGGCCGACGGCGTGTACGAGAAGGCCATCGGCGAGAAAATCGACTGGCGTCGGTTCAACAGCGGCCCGGAAGTTGTGACAGCCATCGCCTCCGGCGATGTGCAGATCGGCAACCTTGGCTCGAGCCCGCTGGCGGCCGCCGCTTCGCGCAATCTGCCGATCGTGGCCTTTATCGTCTCGGCGCAGATCAATGCCGCCGAAGCGCTGGTGGTGCGCAACGGCAGCGGTATCAACAAGCCCGAAGACCTGATCGGCAAGACCATCGCCACCCCGTTCGTTTCCACCTCCCACTACAGCCTGCTCGGCGCGCTCAAGCACTGGGGCCTGGACACTTCGAAAGTCAAAGTGGTGAACCTGCAACCCGCAGAAATCGCGGCGGCCTGGAAACGTGGCGACATCGACGGCGCCTTTGTCTGGTCGCCGGCGCTGGGTGAAATCCGCAAAACCGGCAAGACCCTGACCGATGCCGCGCAGGTCGGCCAGTGGGGCGCGCCGACCTTTGAAGTCTGGGTAGCGCGCAAGGACTTTGCCGAGAAGCATCCTGAAGCCGTGGCCAAATTCGCCAAGGTGACTCTGGACTCGTTCGCTGATTACGCCGCCCATAAAGACAGCTGGACAGCCGATTCCGTACCTGTACAGAAAATCGCCAAACTGACCGGTGCCAATCCTGCCGACGTTCCGGAATTGCTCGCGGGCTCGGCGTTCCCGGACGCCAAGGCGCAACAGACCACGGCGCTGCTGGACGGCGGCACGGCGAAGGCGATTGGTGAGACGGCGAAGTTTTTGAAGGAGCAGGGCAAGGTCGAAAGCGTTCTGCCTGACTACTCGGCTTATGTCAGTGCGAAGTTTGTAGCGGAGTAAAACAATTGCCCCCACGCATCCTGTGGGGGCAATCGCATCTCACAGAGACTTCTCGAAGATCTTCGAATTGCGCTGATAGTTATAAAGAGAAGCCCGAGCCGCCGGCAGACGTTCGACGCTGCTTGGTTCGAAGCCACGCTCGCGGAACCAGTGGGCGGTGCGGGTGGTGAGAACGAACAGGGTTTTCAGGCCTTGCGCCCGGGCACGGGTCTCGATGCGCTCGAGCAGTTCGTCGCCGCGACCGCCATGGCGATACTCAGGATTCACCGCCAGGCACGCCAGCTCGCCGGCATCCGAATCGGCAATCTGATACAGCGCCGCACAGGCGATGATCATCCCTTCACGCTCGACCACGCTGAACTGCTCGATCTCGCGCTCCAGCACTTCGCGCGAGCGACGCACCAGAATCCCCTGCTCTTCCAGCGGGCTGATCAGATCGAGCAAGCCGCCGACGTCTTCAATCGCCGCCTCGCGTACCAGTTCGAATTGCTCCTGGGCCACCAGCGTACCGCCACCGTCACGGGTGAACAGTTCGGTCAGCAGCGCGCCGTCCTCGGCATAACTGACGATATGGCTGCGCGCCACGCCGCCACGACAGGCTTCGGCGGCGGCATCCAGCAGTTCCGCCTGATAGTTGCTGCCCAGACGCTGCAAATGCGCCGGCACTTGCTGCGGACGTAGCTCGCGCACCAGTTTGCCGTTTTCGTCGATCAGACCGAGGTCGGCACCGAACAGCAGCAGCTTGTCTGCGCCCAGATCGATGGCAGCGCGGGTCGCCACGTCTTCGCAGGCCAGGTTGAAGATTTCACCGGTCGGCGAATAACCCAGCGGCGACAGCAACACGATGGAGCGCTCGTCGAGCAGGCGGTTGATGCCTTTGCGGTCGACCCGGCGCACTTCGCCGGTGTGGTGATAGTCGACACCTTCCAGCACGCCGATCGGCCGCGCCGTCACGAGGTTGCCGCTGGCCACCCGCAGGCGCGAGCCCTGCATCGGCGAGGAGGCCATGTCCATCGACAGCCGCGCTTCGATGGCGATACGCAACTGGCCGACCGCGTCGATCACGCACTCCAGCGTCGCGGCATCGGTGATGCGCATGCCGTGGTGGTAATGCGGGGTCAGCCCGCGTGCGGCGAGGCGAGTTTCGATCTGTGGACGGGAACCGTGAACCAGCACCAGCCGCACGCCGAGGCTGTGCAGCAATACGATGTCATGGACGATGTTGCCGAAATTCGGATGCTCCACGCCGTCGCCCGGAAGCATGACAACGAAGGTGCAATCGCGGTGAGCATTGATATAAGGAGACGCGTGGCGAAGCCAATTGACGTATTCGGGCATGAACCTGGGCCTGTAATAAATAGCAGCCGGAAAAAGGGCAGAACGGAAAACGCACAGCGGGCTGATGGTTATCGTCGGAACAGGCTTGGCGACACGCGCGCTCTCCTCATGAATACGGGTGGGTGTTTGGGCAATTTATACAGCTTTGAGACAGTAATGTTCGATCAACTGCCGCAATAGATGCACGGTAGGCTGCAAACGTGACATTTCGAGGTACTCGCCCGGTTGGTGCGCACAGCCGATGTCGCCGGGGCCGAGTACGATGGTTTCGCAGCCAAGGCGCTGAAGATAAGGCGCTTCGGTGCCGAACGCTACCGCTTCGGCCTTGTGGCCGGTGAGTTTTTCGGCAATTCGCACCAGTTCCGCGTCTTCGGCCTGCTCGAACGGCGGCACTTCGGGAAACAGCGGCGCGTAATCGATCTTCACTTTATGCCGCTCGGCGACCGGGTTGAGTTTGCGCAGGATCTCGCTGCGCAAGACGTTCGGGTCCATCCCCGGCAACGGCCGCAGATCGAATTCCAGCGAACACTGGCCGCAGATGCGGTTCGGGTTGTCGCCCCCGTGGATACAGCCGAAGTTCATGGTGGGTTGCGGCACGCTGAACTGCGGGTTGTTGAATTCGCGCTGCCACAGCAGGCGCAGGCCGCGCAGTTCGCCGATGGCATCGTGCATCGCTTCGAGTGCACTGTGCCCCAGGCGCGGATCCGACGAATGGCCGCTCTGCCCGAGGATATCGATGCGCTCCATCATGATGCCCTTGTGCATGCGGATCGGCTTGAGCCCGGTCGGCTCGCCGATCACTGCCGCCCGGCCCAGCGGTCGCCCCGCTTCGGCCAGCGCACGGGCACCGGACATCGAGCTTTCTTCATCGCAGGTAGCGAGGATCAGCAGCGGCTGCTTGAACGATTGATCGAGCAGCGGTTGCACGGCTTCGATGATCAGGGCGAAGAAGCCCTTCATGTCGCAACTGCCGAGGCCGACCCAGCGGCCGTCGACTTCGGTGAGTTTCAGCGGGTCGGTTTTCCACAGCGCATCGTCGTACGGCACCGTGTCGCTGTGTCCGGCCAGCACCAGCCCGCCGGGGCCGCTGCCGAAACTGGCGAGCAGATTGAATTTGCCGGGGTTGACCTGCTGGATGTCGCAGCTGAAACCCAGGTCGCCGAGCCAGCCCGCGAGCAGATCGATCACCGCCCGGTTGGACTGGTCGAGGCCCGGCTGGGTGCAACTGACCGACGGCGCGGCGATCAGTGCAGCGAACTGGTCTTGCATGGACGGCAAAGGCATCGCTGACTCCAACTCCCGAATTGAGGTTCATCATAGAACCATCCGGCGCCGAGAATAAACCGCCGCAAAGCGTAGGAAGGTTCAGTCCTGTACACTGCACGGCCTTGGCAGCCACACATTCCCCCGGCTGCGCTCCCGATCCTGGATTTTCCGGCCATGCAGAAAGAAACCGAAATCAAACTCCGCGTCAGCCGCGAAACCCTCGCCGCCCTGCGCGAGCACCCTCTCCTGAAAAAACGCAACAAAAGTGGCTGGGAACGCCGTGAGTTGATGAATCAGTACTTCGACACGCCTGAGCGTGACCTGGCCCGGGCCAAGGTTGCCCTGCGCCTGCGCAAGGACGGCGAAGAGGTGATTCAGACCCTCAAGACCCGTGGCCAGAGCGTCGCCGGCCTGTCCGAGCGTAACGAGTACGACTGGAACCTGCCCAAAGCCAAGCTCGACGTGAAAAAACTCGACGGTGAATGCTGGCCCGAGTCCCTCGCCGAGCTGGACAAGAAAACCCTGAAGCCGATCTTCACCACCGATTTCGTCCGCGAGCGTGCCGAAATCGCCTGGGGCCGTGGCAAGACCAAAGTGGTCATCGAAGCCGCGCTGGACCTGGGCCACGTGGTAGTCGGCAAACAGAAAGAAGAAATCTGCGAGCTGGAACTGGAGCTGCGCGAAGGCGAGCCTGCCGCGCTGCTGGAACTGGCCGCCGAACTGGCCGAAACCCTGGCCCTGATGCCGTGCGACATCAGCAAGGCCGAGCGCGGCTATCGCCTGTACGACGCCAACAGCTACTCGCTGAGCCTGCCGGCGCCGGCCATTACCGCTGAAACCCCGCTGGACGACGCCTTCGCCGCCCTGGCCTGGCACTTGCTCGGCAGCAGCCAGCGTCTGGCCGAACAGTATCGCTTCAACGGCCACTGGCGCCTGCTGCAGGACTGGGTCGAGAACCTCGCGGAAATGCGCGCCCTGCTGAGCAGCCTCGGCCAGGCCGCACCGCGTCCGTCGACCCACGACTTGCGCGTTGCCCTCGATGCCCTGCTGGAAGACTGGCGTCCGCTGGTGCAGGTCGGCATCGAAGACGAAGACGTGCGCAAGGCCGCGCCGGAGCAGTTCCTCGAAGAACTGGAAGACCCGCGCTGGGGCCTGTTCTCGCTGAACGCTTCGCGCTGGTTGCTGGCCCGTACCTGGACGGCTGACCGCAACACCCGTGGCAATCGTCAGGGTGCCGCGCAGTTGCAAAGCTGGCTGCCGCGCCTGCTGGGCGAAGAAGCCACTTCGCTGCAACTGCAGCGTTATCAGCAGCAGCCGGAAGATCTGGCCGAGCAATTGCCGCGCATCGAACGCATCCAGGTCTGGCTGCACCACGCGCGCAACGTGCTGGAGATCCCGGAAATGGATCGCCTGTACGGCGAGCTGAACAAACTCGCGCAACTGGCCAACGAACCGACCATCACCGACGAACTGCTCGATGCACGCAAGCATCAGGCGATTGCGGTTTACCAGAACCGTGCCTGGAAAATGCTGCTGCGCATGTAACACCGCCATTGCCAGCAGACTGTGATCGTTCCCACGTCGAGGCGTCGAACCGTCTGCGTGGGGAATGCAGCCCGGGACGCTCCGCGTCCCAAAGCGGACGCAGAGCGTCCATTGAGGCATTCCCACGCGGAGCGTGGGAACGATCATCCCCCGCGTGATCAGCGCAGTACCGGCAAACTCGTCGTCGACTTGATCTCCGACAACGCCACAATCGAGTTCACTTCCTGAATCCCCGGCACCAGTGACAGCTTCTCGAAAAAGAACCGCTCATACGCCTCGATGTCCGCCGCGACAATCCGCAACAGAAAATCCACCGCCCCCATCAGCACGTAACACTCCAGCACTTCGGGAAAGCCGCGAATCGCCTCGGTGAACTCAGTGAAGTTCGAACGGCCGTGGGCGTTGAGTTTGATCTCGGCGAAGATCTGCGTGTTCAGGCCGATCTTCTTGCGATCAAGCAATGTCACCTGACCACGAATGATCCCCTCCTCCTTCATCCGCTGAATCCGCCGCCAGCACGGCGACTGCGAAAGGCCCACCTGTTCGGCGATCTGTGCGCTGGACAAGGAAGCGTCCTCTTGCAGCAGGGCGAGAATGCGCCGGTCGTAGCTGTCCAGCTCGCTGTGCATAAATAATCCTCAAATTCAGCCAAACTCGAATTGATCCACCCGATCAATAACGTAATCGGCTCATCTTAGACAAGAAATGCCCGGCATCGAATGTAAAAATTCCTCCACTGATTCCGGAGACCTGCCATGCCACACCTCGAAGCCGTCAACACCCCTGCGCCCCGTGCCGATGTGTGGAACGCCAGCAACGCCCATTGCCTTGCGCAATACCAGATCCTGGCCGAGGCCGAGCCGGATTTGCTGGTGCGGGTGCTGAACCTGTTCGCCTTGCAGTGCCTCACCCCGGAACAGCTCAATGTCCAGCGGCTGGACGACTTGCTGTCGATCGACATCGTCATGAGCGGCCTGAGCTGGCACCGCGCCCAGGTGATCGCGGAAAAACTTCGTAACCTGATCAGCGTCTGCTCGGTGAACCTGCAAAATCCCGACGCGGCGTGGGATGCACCGGCGCAGGCGGCCGGCTGACAAGAACCGAAACGTCTTCGTCGGGTAGTGGCCCAACGGTCGGTGGGGCCACGACTATCCTTTGCGCACTGTCGTTCAAAAGGAGCCCGCATGTCCGTTCAACTCGCCACTCAGGACCGCTGGCTGGATCTCAATGAGGTACTGCGTGAACTGGTCGCCCAGGGTTTCATCAGCCAGGACTCGGCCGAGCAGGCGCTGAATGCCCGGCGCCGGCATGCCGCCCACGGCCAGAAGCACCCGCTGGAATTCATCGCCAGCCAGCAACTGGACGACCTCAGCCGTCCGGGCAAACACCTCGACCTGGAAAGCCTGACCCTGTGGCTGGCGCAGCAGGCCGGCCAGCCGTACCTGCGAATCGATCCGCTGAAGATCAACGTCGCCGCCATCACGCCGCTGATGTCCTATGCCTTCGCCCAGCGCCACAAGATCCTCGCGGTATCGGTCGACCGAGACGCGGTGACCGTGGCCAGCGCTCAGCCCTATGTCAGCGGCTGGGAGGCGGATCTGACTCACGTCCTCAAATTGCCGATCAAGCGAGTGGTGGCCAACCCGGCGGACATTCAGCGTTTCAGCGTCGAGTTCTTCCGCCTCGCCAAATCGGTCAGCGGCGCCAGCAATGCCGATGCGCAGGGCGGCAACCTCGGCAACTTCGAGCAACTGCTCAACCTCGGCGCCAGCGATCAGGAGCCGGACGCCAACGATGCGCACATCGTCAACATCGTCGACTGGCTGTTCCAGTACGCCTTCCAGCAACGGGCCAGCGATATCCACATCGAACCCCGGCGCGAACAAGGCACGGTGCGTTTTCGCATCGACGGCGTGCTGCACAACGTCTATCAATTTCCGCCGCAGGTAACGATGGCCATCGTCAGCCGCCTGAAAAGCCTTGGCCGGATGAACGTCGCCGAGAAACGCAAACCCCAGGACGGCCGGGTCAAGACCAAGACTCCGGACGGCGGTGAAGTCGAGTTGCGGCTGTCGACCCTGCCCACCGCGTTCGGCGAAAAAATGGTCATGCGAATCTTCGACCCGGAGGTGCTGCTCAAGGATTTCGATCAACTTGGCTTTTCCGCCGACGACCTGCGCCGCTGGCAGGACATGACCCGCCAGCCCAACGGCATCATCCTGGTCACCGGCCCGACCGGTTCCGGAAAGACCACCACGCTGTACACCACGCTGAAAAAACTGGCGACCCCGAAGGTCAACCTCTGCACCATCGAAGACCCGATCGAGATGGTCGAGCCGGCCTTCAACCAGATGCAGGTCCAGCACAACATCGACCTGACCTTCGCCGCCGGTGTGCGCGCGCTGATGCGGCAGGACCCGGACATCATCATGATCGGCGAGATCCGTGACCTGGAAACCGCCGAAATGGCGATCCAGGCGGCGCTGACCGGGCACCTGGTGCTCTCGACCCTGCACACCAACGACGCGCCGAGCGCCATCAGCCGTCTGCTGGAACTCGGCGTGCCGCATTACCTGATCAAGGCCACCGTGCTCGGTGTGATGGCGCAACGACTGGTGCGAACCCTGTGCCCGCACTGCAAGGCGCCGCTGACTCTTGATGAAGAAGACTGGCAAACCCTGACCCGGCCGTGGCAGGCGCCGCTGCCGGGCAATGCGCAACGGGCCATCGGTTGCCTGGAGTGTCGCGACACCGGTTATCACGGGCGCGCCGGGGTCTACGAAATCATGCAACTGAGCGACAGCCTCAAGGCCTTGATCAGCCCCGACACCGATCTCACCGCGATCCGTCGGCAGGCGTTCAAGGAAGGCATGCGCAGCCTGCGATTGTCCGGCGCGCAGAAAGTCGCGGCGGGGCTGACAACTCTTGAAGAAGTATTGCGGGTGACACCACAGAGCGAGCAGAAATAGCCGCTCACGGAACCGGATCGGGGAAACGGCGATCCAAGCGGTTATTCAACACCAGTGGAGTCACCCAACATGCGTCTCAAACTTGCTGTCGCCACCCTCGCCTTGCTGTCCCTCCCTGTTGGTTCAGCGATGGCCGACAGCTTTTGGCGTAACGTCATTTCGTCCGGTGCCACCACCGGCTCGACCTACCTGACCTTCAAGGATCACAAACTGATCGTTGCCGCCCAGGACGACGCGGGCAGCTTCGTCGCCAGCGACGGCGGTATCCGTGGCCCGTACCTGGAAGCGGCGATGCAGAAAGTCCGCGCCGACAACCCGGGCCTGCAGGCCACCGATATGGAACTGGCGAACGCGATCCTGGCGAAGAATGCCGTGGCGTCGGAATAAGAGGCTCAAAAAAAATGCCGCTCTACATGAGCGGCATTTTTTTGCCCGCTGATCAGCGGTAATCGTCCACCGGCACGCAAGCGCAGAACAGGTTGCGGTCGCCGTAGACGTTATCGACCCGGTTCACTGCCGGCCAATACTTGTGCGCCTTGGTGTGTGCATCCGGCGTGATGCCCTGCTCGATGCTGTACGGCCGCTCCCACACGCCGGTGATATCGGCCAGGGTATGCGGCGCCCGTTTGAGCGGGTTGTCCTCGGCCGGCCAGTTGCCGTTCTGCACCTCGGTGATTTCTGCGCGGATGCTCAGCATCGCGCCGATGAAGCGATCCAGTTCGGCCTTGGACTCGCTCTCGGTCGGCTCGACCAT
Organism: Pseudomonas sp. IT-P2; assembly: GCF_949767575.1. Classification (NCBI taxonomy): domain Bacteria; kingdom Pseudomonadati; phylum Pseudomonadota; class Gammaproteobacteria; order Pseudomonadales; family Pseudomonadaceae; genus Pseudomonas; species Pseudomonas sp. IT-P2. Next base: position 169,860 of record NZ_CATKQA010000044.1, read on the forward strand.
CAAGGTGCCTGGCACCGGGAATGACATGGTCGGCGCGTGGAAGCCGTAATCCATCAGGCGTTTGGCGACGTCTTCTTCGCTGATGCCGGTCTGCGCTTTCAGCGGCCGCAGATCCAGAATGCATTCGTGGGCGACTCGCTCGTTGCGGCCGGTGTACAGAACGGGGAAAGCACCGGATAGATGCTGCGCCAGATAATTGGCCGCGAGGATCGCCACCTCGCTGGCATCCGCCAGTTGCGGCCCCATCATCGCGATGTACATCCAGCTGATCGGCAGAATGCTCGCACTGCCCCACGGCGCGGCACTGACCGCTCCGTTCTGCGGTTGCGGCCCGTCGATCGGCACCACCGGATGGTTGGCAACGAACGGCGCCAGATGCGCACGCACACCAATCGGCCCCATGCCCGGCCCGCCTCCGCCGTGGGGTATGCAGAAGGTCTTGTGCAGGTTCATGTGTGACACGTCGGCGCCAATGTCCGCCGGCCGCGCCAACCCGACCTGGGCATTGAGGTTGGCGCCGTCCATGTACACCTGGCCGCCGTGCTGGTGGATAACTTCGCAGATTTCGCTGATGCCTTCCTCGTACACACCATGAGTCGACGGGTAGGTCGCCATCAGGCACGACAGCTTGGCCCCGGCCTCGGACGCCTTGGCTTTCAAGTCCTCCAGATCGACGTTGCCGGCGTCGTCACACTCGACAATCACCACGCGCATCCCGGCCATCTGCGCCGAGGCCGGGTTGGTGCCGTGGGCCGAAGAAGGAATCAGGCAGATGTCGCGCCCACCCTGCTGGCGGCTCTCGTGATATTTGCGGATCGCCAGCAACCCGGCGTACTCGCCCTGGGCGCCGGAGTTGGGCTGCATGCAGATCGCATCGAACCCGGTGATAGCGCACAGCCAGCGCTCCAGCTCTTCGATCATCAGCGTGTAACCAACGGCCTGCTCCCGGGGCACGAACGGGTGCAGGTTGGCGAATTGCGGCCAGGTGATCGGGATCATCTCGCTGGTGGCGTTGAGTTTCATGGTGCAGGAGCCCAGCGGAATCATCGACTGGTTAAGCGCCAGATCCTTGTTCTCCAGTTGCTTGAGGTAGCGCAGCATCTCGGTTTCGCTGTGGTGGGCGTTGAACACCGGATGACGCAGGTACGGCGTGCTGCGTTGCAGCGCGTCGGGAATGCCGGAGGTCAGCGTTTCAGCGTCGAGATCAGCGACGTTCAACCCGTGATCGGCGCCCAGCAGCACATCGAACAGTCTGGCCACGGTGCTTTCATCACAGGTCTCGTCAAGGCTCAGACCCAGTCGGCCACGACCGAGGATGCGCAGGTTGATCTGCGCGGCCCGGGCGCTTTCGATGATCGCGGTTTGCGCCCCGCCCACGTCCAGCGTCAGCGTGTCGAAGAAGTGTTGGTTGAGGCGCTGGATGCCATGGCGTTCGAGCCCGGCGGCGAGAATGCAGGTCAGCCGGTGCACGCGCTGGGCGATTCGTTTCAGTCCTTCCGGGCCGTGATAGACCGCATAGAAACTGGCGATGTTGGCCAACAGGACCTGGGCAGTGCAGATGTTCGAATTGGCCTTCTCCCGACGAATATGCTGCTCGCGGGTTTGCAGGGCCATGCGCAGCGCGACGTTGCCGCGAGCATCTTTCGACACGCCGATGATCCGCCCGGGAATCGCTCGTTTGTATTCCTCGCGACTGGCGAAAAACGCCGCGTGCGGGCCGCCGTAACCCATCGGCACGCCGAAGCGCTGGGATGAGCCGAACACCACGTCGGCACCCAGTTCGCCCGGCGGGGTCAGCAGCAACAGACTCAACAGGTCGGTCGCCACGCAGGCCAGCGCCTGCTGCGCGTGCAGGTGATCGATCAAGGGTCGCAGGTCACGGATCTCGCCGTGGGTGTCGGGGTATTGCAGCAGCGCGCCGAATACCTGGTGCTGCTTCAAGTTATCCACAGCGTCGACGATCAACTCGAAGCCGAAGCCTTCGGCGCGGGTCTGCACCACGGAAATGGTTTGTGGATGACAGTTTTCGTCGACGAAGAACAGATTGCTCTTCGACTTCGCCACGCGCTTGGCCAGGGCCATGGCTTCCGCGGCGGCGGTGGCTTCATCGAGCAGCGAAGCGTTGGCCAGTTCAAGGCCGGTGAGGTCAATGGTCAATTGCTGAAAGTTGAGCAACGCTTCGAGCCGGCCCTGAGCGATTTCCGGCTGGTAAGGCGTGTAGGCGGTGTACCAGCCGGGATTTTCCAGCACGTTGCGCAGGATGACGGTCGGCGTCAGGGTGCCGTGGTAGCCCATGCCGATCAGGCTGGTCCAGACCTGGTTCTGTTCGGCATAACCACGCAGTTTGGCCAGCGCTGCCTGCTCGTCCAGCGCCGGCGGCAGGTCCAGCTCGCGGTTGAGGCGAATGCCCGGCGGCACGGTCTGTTCGATCAGTTCGACCCGGCTGCCGAGGCCGAGGCTGTCGAGCATCGCCTGCTGCTCGGCGGCATCGGGGCCGAGGTGGCGGCGCGGAAAGGCATGGGGATCGCGTAACTGGCTCAGGGATGGCAACTGGGACATGACGGGCTCTCTCTTGGCTGGCGGCTCAGCGTCAATGCAACACGGTCAAACCAGCATAGCAGCCACCCCGAAAGCCAAAGTCCCGGGCAGAAAAAAGCCCCGACGGGTCGGGGCTTTGGGGGCTGGCGTGCAGCTTATTCGCCGATGGCAGCCTTGTAGCCGGCAGCGTCAAGCAGCTTGTCCAGCTCGGCCTTGTCGCTTGGCTTGAGCTTGAAGATCCACGCGGCGTACGGATCGTTGTTCAGTTCTTCCGGCGAACCGGCCAGGTCTTCGTTGACGGCAATCACTTCGCCACCGACCGGGGAGTAGATGTCGGAAGCGGCCTTGACCGACTCGACGACACCGGCGGTATCACCGGCGGCGAACACCTTGCCCACTTCTGCCAGCTCGACAAACACCACATCACCCAACGCTTCCTGGGCGTGATCGCTGATGCCCACGGTGACGGTGCCGTCGGCTTCCAGGCGCGCCCATTCATGACTTTCGGCAAAACGCAGTTCAGCTGGGATGTTGCTCATGCTCGGTGTCCTCAAGAAATTGTCAGCGGTCGTGCCCGCCGGAAAAGGTTTAGATCAGGGTTTTACCATGGCGTACGAAGGTCGGTTTGACCACGCGTACCGGATACCACTTGCCACGGATTTCCACTTCGGCGCGGTCGGCAGTCGCCATCGGTACACGCGCCAGGGCAATCGACTTGCTAAGCGTAGGAGAGAAACTACCACTGGTGATCTCCCCTTCGCCAACATCAGCGATACGAACCACCTGATGAGCCCGCAAAACCCCGCGTTCCTCAAGCACCAGGCCGACCAGTTTGTGCTGCACACCGGCGGCTTTTTCCGCTTCCAGCGCATCGCGACCGATGAACCGGCGCGTGGTCGGCTCCCAGGCGATGCTCCAGGCCATGTTCGAGGCCAGTGGCGAAACGTCCTGGTGGATGTCCTGACCGTAAAGGTTCATGCCGGCTTCGACCCGCAGCGTGTCGCGAGCGCCGAGGCCAATGGGGGAAATACCGGCGCCCACCAGATCGTTAAAAAATCCGGGGGCCTGATCGGCCGGCAGGGCAATTTCCAAACCGTCCTCACCGGTGTAGCCGGTGCGCGCAATGAACCAGTCGCCGTCGACGTGGCCCTCGAAAGGCTTGAGCATCTGGATCAGGTTGGCGCGGGACTGGCTCACCAGTTCGGCAATCCTGTGCCGGGCATGGGGCCCTTGAATGGCGAGCATCGCCAGCTCGGAGCGTTCGGTCATCTGAACATCGAAGCTGCCCAACTGTGCCTGCATCCAGGCCAGATCCTGATCGCGAGTGGAGGCGTTGACCACCAGACGATAACCGTCTTCGAGGCGGTAAACGATCATGTCGTCGACGATGCCGCCGCGCTCGTTGAGCATGGTGCTGTACAACGCACGGCCGGGGCTGTGCAGGCGTTCGACGTCATTGGCCAGCAAATGCTGAAGCCAGGCCTTGGCCTGGGGGCCGGTGACATCGATCACGGTCATGTGGGAAACATCGAACACCCCGCAATCGCGACGCACCTCGTGGTGCTCCTCGACCTGCGAGCCGTAATGCAGGGGCATGTCCCAACCGCCAAAATCGACCATCTTCGCGCCGAGGGCGAGATGCAGGTCATACAGAGGCGTACGCTGTCCCATGGGTTTCTCCTTCCGGGCGTGGCGAAGGTGCGGAGCGCTGCTGCACGGTTCGGAAAACCCTGTAAAAAAGGGCCTTCAGCCGATTTCAGCGACAGGGTCTGTCAGACGGACCGCACCGAATGCCGCGCATTGTAGCCGCATGATTCAGGACTGACGACTAAGTGTTTCGATGCGCCGAACGGCGAATAAGTCCGATGACCGGCAACAGACCGACCAGCACCAGGGTCAGCGCCGGCAACGACGCCCTTGCCCATTCGCCTTCGCTGGTCATTTCGAAGATCCGCACCGCCAGTGTGTCCCAGCCAAACGGGCGCATCAGCAGGGTGGCGGGCATTTCCTTGAGCACGTCGACGAACACCAGCAGCGCGGCGCTGAGCGTGCCGGGCAGCAGCAACGGCAGATACACTTTGAAAAACAGTCGCGGCCCACTGACACCCAGGCTACGTGCCGCTTCAGGCAAAGAAGGCCGTATACGCGCCAGACTGCTTTCCAGCGGCCCATAGGCCACGGCCACGAACCGCACCAGATACGCCAGCAGCAACGCCGCCAGACTGCCCAGCAGCAACGGCTTGCCCGCCCCGCCAAGCCAGCCGGACAGCGGAATCACCAGCTCCCGGTCCAGATAGCTGAACGCGAGCATGATCGACACCGCCAGCACCGAGCCCGGCAAGGCATAACCGAGATTGGCCAGACCGACTGCGGAGTTGATCGTCCGGGTCGGCGCCAGACGCCGGGCGAAGGCCAACAACATCGCCACGCTGACTGTGATCAACGCGGCCATGCCGCCCAGATACAGCGTATGGAGAATCAGCCCGGCGTAGCGCTCATCCAGGTCGAATCGCCCGCGCTGCCAGAACCACACCACCAGTTGCAGCACCGGAATGACAAATGCACAGGCGAACACCAGACCGCACCAACCGGTCGCCGCCCAGGCCTTGGGCCCGCGCAGGTGATACAGCGCCTTGACCCGTGGTCGCTCGTTGCTCGCCCGATTGGCGCCGCGCGCGCGACGTTCGCCGTACAGCACCAGCATCACCACCAGCAGCAACAGGCTGGCCAGTTGCGCAGCGCTGGGCAGACTGAAAAAGCCGTACCAGGTCTTGTAGATGGCAGTGGTGAAGGTGTCGAAGTTGAACACCGACACCGCACCGAAATCCGCCAGCGTTTCCATCAGTGCCAGCGCCACACCAGCACCGATGGCCGGCCGCGCCATCGGCAATGCGACACGCCAGAACGCTTGCCACGGTGACTGACCGAGCACTCGCGCCGCTTCCATCAGGCCCTTGCCCTGAGCCAGGAACGCAGTACGCGCCAATAGATAAACGTAGGGATAAAACACCAGCACCAGCACCAGAATCACGCCACCGGTGGAGCGCACTCGCGGCAGGCGCAGGCCGCTGCCGAACCATTCGCGCAGCAGGGTTTGCACGGGGCCTGCGAAGTCCAGCAGTCCGACGAAGACGAATGCCAGCACGTAGGCCGGGATGGCGAACGGCAGCATCAGCGCCCAGTCGAGCCAGCGGCGACCGGGGAATTCGCAGAGGCTGGTGAGCCAGGCGAGGCTTACGCCCAGCAGGGTTACGCCGATGCCTACGCCGAAGACCAGTGTCAGGGTGTTGCCCAGCAGGCGTGGCATCTGGGTTTCCCAGAGGTGCGACCAGATCTGGTGATCGATGGTTTGCCATGAGAGCAGGAGCACGCTGAGGGGGAGCAGCACCAATGCGGCGATGGCGAAGACGATGGGGTACCAGCGGCGTTGGGCGGGGTGGGCCAAGGAAACAGTCTCGTTCAAATGATTGTGCCCACGCTCTGCGTGGGCACACATTCTGTGACGCTCCGCGTCACGCTGTCGATGATGCGACGCAGAGCGCCGAGGGCTGCATTCCCACGCAGACGGTTCGACGTGGGAACGATCAAACAGTGCTGTCAGGAATGACTCAGTTCCAACCCGCCCGATCCATCATCCGGATCGCTTCAGCCTGACGCTTGCCCGCCACTTCAACCGGCAGCGTATCAGCCACGAACTGTCCCCACGCCGCCACTTCTTCCGAAGGCTTCACCGCTGGATTGGCCGGGAACTCCTGGTTCACGTCGGCAAAGATCTTCTGCGCCTCAGGCGTGGTCATCCACTCGACCAAAGCCTTGGCCGCTTCCGGGTGCGGCGCATGTTTGGTCAGGCCGATGCCCGACAGGTTGACGTGCACACCACGATCCGCCTGGTTCGGCCAGAACAGTTTCACCGGCAGTTCCGGCTTCTGCTTGTGCAGGCGACCGTAGTAGTAGGTGTTGACGATGCCGACGTCGCACTGGCCGGCGTTGATCGCTTCCAGCACCGCGACGTCGTCGGAGAACACGTCGGTGGACAGGTTGTTGACCCAGCCCTTGAGGATCTTCTCGGTCTTTTCGGCACCGTGGACTTCGATCATGGTGGCGGTCAGCGACTGGTTGTAGACCTTCTTCGCCGTGCGCAGGCACAGGCGACCTTCCCAGTTCTTGTCGGCCAGTGCTTCGTAGGTGGTCAGTTCGCCCGGTTTCACCCGTTCGGTGGAGTAGGCGATGGTCCGTGCGCGCAGGCTCAGGCCGGTCCAGGCGTGGCTGGACGAGCGATATTGCAGGGGAATGTTGGTGTCGATGGTTTTCGAGGTGAACGGCTGGAGAATGCCCATCTGCTCGGCCTGCCAGAGGTTGCCGGCATCGACGGTCAGCAGCAGGTCGGCGGTGGCGTTCTCGCCTTCGGCCTTGATCCGCTGCATCAGCGGCGCTTCCTTGTCGGTGATGAACTTGATCTTCACCCCGGTCTTGGCGGTGTAGGCATCGAACACCGGCTTGATCAGCTCATCGATACGCGAGGAGTAGACCACCACCTCGTCGGCGGCCTGGGCGGCGGTGCTGCCGATCAGGGTCAGGGCCAGTGCGGTCAGAACACGCTTGGATGCCAACATGGGAGCGGTCTCTCGGTCGGGAAAAGTGGCCCAAATGATAAGGACTCACATTTACCAGCTCAATCGAACACTTTCCCAAGGAGTTACCAGATGTTGCACAACATTTGTCAGGCCTTGGCCAAGGCCGGCAAGTCGCCGGTCAGACCCAATGCTTCACGCACGAACAACGCCTTGGCCTCAGGCATCTGCTCAACGATTTTCAGTCCGGTGTTGCGCAACCAGCGCAGAGGCAGCGGATCGGCCTGGAACAACCGCTCGAAGCCTTCCATCGCCGCCATCAGCGCCAGATTGTGCGGCATGCGCCGGCGTTCGTAGCGGCTCAGGACTTTCACGTCCGCCAGGCGTTCGCCGCGTTCGTGCGCTTGCAGCAGCACTTCAGCCAGCACTGCGGCGTCGAGGAAGCCAAGGTTCACACCCTGCCCCGCCAACGGGTGAATGGTGTGCGCGGCATCGCCGATCAGCGCCAGGCCTTCGGCCACGTAGCGTTTGGCGTGGCGTTGACGTAACGGCACACACAGGCGCGGGTCGGCGCTGATGACCTCGCCGAGGCAACCTTCGAACGCGCGCTCCAGCTCGCGGCAGAAATCCGCCTCATCCAGCGCCATCAGCCGTTCGGCTTCGCTCGGCGTGGTCGACCAGACGATCGAGCACCAGTCCTGCTGACCGTCACGCTCCAGCGGCAGAAACGCCAGCGGCCCGTGATCGGTGAAACGCTGCCACGCGGTCATACGGTGCGGCTTGCTGCTGCGCACGCTGGTGACGATGGCATGGTGCAAGTAGTCCCATTCGCGGGTGGCGACACCGGTCAGACGGCGCACGGCAGAATTGGCGCCGTCCGCCGCGATCACCAGCGGCGCGCGCAAAGTGCGGCCGTCGGCCAGGGTCAGCAGCCAGTCGTCACCGGAACGGCGCATCTGCTCCAGCCGCGCATTGGCCAGCAGACCCAGGTCGCAATCGTGCAGACGGTCGAGCAAGGCATCCTGGACCACGCGGTTTTCGACAATGTGGCCGAGCACCTCGGCGTGCACGCTGCTGGCCGAGAAGTGAATCTGGCCGGTGCCGCTGCCGTCCCAGACGTGCATGTCGGTGTACGGGCTGCTGCGTCGGTTGACGATGCCGTCCCATACGCCGAGGCGATCGAGGATCCGCTGGCTGGCCGCCGACAGCGCGCTCACCCGCGGCTCGAACGGCGCATCGCCGTCGAAGGGTTTGACGCTCAGCGGGCTGCCGTCGAGCAACAGGACTTCCAGCCCGCTGCCCTGCAACGCCAGCGCCAGGGCACTGCCGACCATTCCGGCTCCGACAATCAGCACATCCGCGCGCATTTCCATGCTTTAAGCCTGTCTCGCTGGCGGCTTGAGCCGCACGTAAAGGGTTTTACCGACCCGCGCCACCAGGTTGCCGGCGCCGTCATGAATGTCGACCTGCAACTGCGGCAGGTATTTCTCGCCACTGGCGGTCTGCCGACGGATCTCGTCGAGCAGGGTGTCGTCGATGTTGAACCGGGCGAACACCGGGCCTTTGCCCGGCGATATGAAATCAATGTCGGCAGCCTTGTCCCAGACAATGTACTTCGAGCCGAGATTCTCCATGAGCATCAACATGAAGAACGGGTCGACCATCGAATACAGACTGCCGCCGAACTGGGTGCCAACGTAATTGCGGTTGTACCAGCCCAGGCCCATCGAGACCCGGATGTCACGAAAGTCATCGCTGATGTGCTGCACCCGGACACCGGCGCCGAAGTACGGCGGGTAAAACGTCATGATCCAGCGCATCAGCCGCGCCTTGCCAAACTGTTTGATCAGCCACTCACGCATCCGGCCGCGTCCCCAGTCCCATGGCCTGACGGGCGAACCAGCGTTTGGCCGGCGGCAGCAGATCAAGGCCGAGCAGACCGATGTTGCGCCCCAGCGATACCAGCGGCTGGGTACTGCCGAACAGGCGCGTGACCTGATCGGAGAAACCGACGGTGAGGTCCTGATCGAGGCGCTGACGCTCGCGATAGGCCTGCAACGTGGCGAAATCCCCCAGCGGTTTGTCGCTGGCCAGCAGCGCGGCGGCCAACGCATCGGCATCGCGCAGGGACAGGTTGAAACCCTGCCCGGCAATTGGGTGCAGGCTGTGGGCGGCGTTGCCGAGAACGGCCAGATGCGAACGCACCTGCTCTTCCGCCTCCACCAGCGACAGCGGATACAGATGCCGCGCGCCAACCTGTTTCAGAGTGCCGAGACGGTAGCCGAACACACCTTGCAGCTCGCTGAGGAAATCACGCTCGCTCAGGTCGGCCAGACGTTGCGCGTCCATGCCCAGACGGGTCCAGACCAGCGCGCAGCGGTTTTCCGGCAGCGGCAGCAGCGCCATCGGGCCTTCGTCGGTGAAGCGCTCGAACGCCATGCCGTTGTGCGCTTCGCTCGGGGTGATGTTGGCGATCAGCGCGCTCTGGTTGTACGGGCGCTTGCGCACGTTGATGCCCAGTTGCTCGCGCAGACCGGAACGGCCGCCATCGGCGAGCACCGCCAGATCGCATTCGACCGTGGTTTCATCGTTGAGGGTCAGCCGATAGCCGTCGGGCAGCGGCTCCATGCGGGAAACTTCCGCCGGGCAGCGCCAACTGATCACGTCTTTGTCGAGGTGCTGCCACAGGCACTGGCCGAGCCAGGCGTTTTCAACGACATAGCCGAGCGCCGGAACGCCCTCTTCCATCGCCGACAGGCGAGCAGTGGAGAACCGACCACGGTCGGACACGTGAATCTGTTTGATCGGCTCGGCGCGGCGGGAGATTTCCTGCCACACGCCCAGCCGCTGATAAATCTGCCGCGAACCGAAAGACAGCGCCGAGGAGCGCGCGTCGTAGCTTGGCTGCCAGGTGTCACCGGGGGCGAACGGTTCGATCAGCACGATCTTCCAGCCACGGGCCTTGGCCCCGGCCTGCAAGGCCAACGCCAGACTGGCGCCGACCAGACCGCCACCGATGATTGCCAGATTGACCCGACTCATGCCGCGCAGGTCCGTGCTTGCGCCATCAGGGCTTCGATCTCGGCGACGGTTTTCGGCACGCCGCCGGTCAGGATTTCACAACCGCTCTTGGTCACTACCACGTCATCCTCGATGCGCACGCCAATGCCGCGCCATTTCTTCGCTACGTTCTGATTGTCCGGGGCGATGTAGATGCCCGGCTCCACGGTCAGCGCCATGCCGACTTCCAGCACCCGCCATTCGCCGCCGACCTTGTATTCGCCAACGTCATGCACATCCATCCCGAGCCAGTGACCGGCGCGGTGCATGTAAAACGCCTTGTAGGCCTCGGAGGCGATCAACTCGTCGACTTCGCCCTGCAACAACCCCAGCTTCACCAGCCCGGTGGTGATGACCCGAACCGTGGCTTCGTGCGCCTGGTTCCAGTGCTTGTTCGGAGCGATTTCGGCGAATGCCGCTTCCTGCGAAGCCAGCACCAGTTCGTAGATCGCTTTCTGCTCGGCGGAAAACTTACCGTTGACCGGCCAGGTGCGGGTGATGTCGCTGGCGTAGCAGTCGATCTCGCAACCGGCGTCGATCAGCACCAGATCGCCGTCCTTGAGCAGCGCGTCATTCTGCTGGTAATGCAGGATGCAGCTGTTGCGCCCGGCAGCGACGATCGAACCGTAGGCCGGCATCTTCGCCCCGCCCTTGCGGAACTCGTAATCCAGTTCGGCTTCGAGGCTGTACTCATACAGCCCGGCCCGGCTGGCCTGCATCGCCCGGATGTGGGCCTGGGCGGAAATCCGCGCGGCCTCGCGCATCACCTTCACTTCTGCCGCCGATTTATACAGGCGCATGTCGTGCAGCAGGTGATCCAAAGCAACGAATTCGTTCGGCGGCTGGGCGCCGAGGTGCGCCTTGGAGCGGATCACGTTGATCCAGTCCATCAGGTGGCGGTCGAATTCCGGGTTGCTGCCCATGGCCGAATACACCCGGTCGCGGCCTTCGATCAGGCCCGGCAGGATGTCGTCGATGTCGGTGATGGGGAAAGCGTCATCGGCGCCGAAATCGCGGATCGCGCCTTCCTGGCCGGCGCGCAGGCCGTCCCAGAGTTCGCGTTCGGCGTTGCGTTCACGGCAGAACAGCACGTACTCGCCGTGTTCGCGACCGGGCATCAGGACGATGACCGCCTGTGGCTCGGGGAAACCGCTGAGGTACTGGAAGTCGCTGTCCTGGCGATAGACGTGCTCGACGTCGCGGTTGCGGATGGCGACCGCGGCGGCCGGCAGGATCGCGATACTGTTGGGTTCCATCTGCGCCATCAGCGCCTTGCGGCGCCGGGCGTATTCCGCTTTCGGGATATGGATCATGGGCAGATGGCTTTCCCTGGCACGCGATCAGTGCAGCGACGGCTTGGCCGCTGGCGGCACGTCGGCCTTTTTGGTTTCGGAGAACAGCAGCAGCGGAGCGACACGCAGGTACTCCATGACTTCCATATAGTCGCTTTCGCCGTCTTCGGATTCTTCCAGTGCGTCTTGCACCTGGGAGATCGCTGCAAGATCCTGCAACACTTCCGTGGCCTCGGTGCTCAGCATGCTGCTGTCGCGGCAGTTCAGGCCGAACCCGGTGAGGAAGCCCTGGCACCATTCGCCCAGCGCGGCGGCACGCTCGGCCAGAGGCGTGTCATCGTTCGGCAACAGCAGAACCACGGTGACGTCATCGCCGGTGAGTTCGCTCTTGACCATTTCCTGCAGACCGATCAGCGCGTTGCGGACGTTGTCCTGCGGCTCACTCTCGAGCAGCTCGGCGGCATCGATCAGCCACTCTTCGGCATTGAAGCCGGCGCCAGCGCAACTGCGGCCCAGCAACAGGCCGTGCAGTTCGGCAGGCGAAACGGAGTGACCGCTGGAGTTCAGCAGGGTGGCAAAGCCTTGGTACGGGGAATTCTGAATGGGCATGGGCAGCTAGGCGCCAGACGGCGCTATGTCTAGAATGAAGGCCTTGTATCCTACATCGACAGACTCGCCAAGACCATTAAAGGCTGTCCGCCAGCCAAACCCATCAGACCGAATCAGTGGACACAATGGAAGACACCGACCTGCAAGCGCTGATGGCCAGACTCGAACTGCTGATTACCCGAGTCGAGCAACTAAAGAGTCAAAATGCACTCTTACTTGCTCAGGAAAAGACCTGGCGCGAGGAACGCGCGCACCTCATTGAAAAAAACGAAATCGCCCGGCGTAAGGTCGAATCGATGATTTCGCGCCTCAAGGCCCTGGAGCAAGACTCATGAGTTCAAGCAATAGCGTTACCGTGCAGATCCTCGACAAAGAGTATTCGATCATCTGCCCCCAGGAAGAGCGCAGCAATCTGATCAGCGCCGCCCGCTACCTGGACGGCAAGATGCGCGAGATCCGCAGCAGCGGCAAAGTCATCGGCGCCGACCGCATCGCCGTGATGGCCGCGCTGAACATCACCCACGACCTCTTGCACAAAGAAGAGCGTCCGGACATCCAGGCCAGCGGTTCGACCCGTGAACAGGTGCGTGACTTGCTCGATCGTGTCGATCTGGTGCTGGCGACCGATCCGGACGTCACCAAGGGCTGATTCGCCAGGCCGCTTGAGTTATACTCGCCGCACTCCCTGGGGTGCTTGCCAGTTGACGATGTCCCTGAGCCGATTTGCACTACCCTGGGGGTTGCACGTTGGGCTGGTGTGCATGTCCGCCAGACGGAAAGCCTTAAAGCCTACTGCATCCTCCACCTTGAACTCTCGGGTTCAAGGGCTAAGTCGACAGCGGCTCATCCGGGGAGCCTGATTCGAATCCGATGCCGGTGCATGCCGGCATCGGATTTTTTATGCGTACGTTTTCGTCCCACCCTGCCGAAGCCGAACCATGACCGAACCCGCGTTGCTGCCCCGCCCCCAACTGCGCCGCCTGTTGCGCAAGGCCCGCCGCTCGCTGACGCGAAGCGAACAACGCCAGGCCGCCGAAGGCCTGTATAAACAACTGGCACAAAACCCGCACTTTCGCCGGGCGAAACACATTTCCCTGTACCTGCCCACCGACGGTGAAATCGACCCGCGCCTGTTGCTCAGCGCTGCCCAGCGTCGCGGCAAGAAAACCTACCTGCCGGTGCTCAGTGCCTGGCCACGGACCAAAATGGTCTTTCAGCAGATCCGCCCCGGCGAAAAGCTCAAACCCAACCGTTTCCGCATTCTTGAGCCGCGCGCCAATCTGGCCCGTCAGCGCAAGGTCTGGGCACTGGACCTGGTGTTGTTGCCACTGGTGGGATTCGACGATGTCGGCGGGCGCCTGGGCATGGGCGGCGGATTCTACGATCGCAGCCTGGCCTATCTGGCCCGACGCCAGAACTGGCGCAAGCCGACGCTATTGGGACTGGCCCATGAATGTCAGAAAGTCGAACGGCTGGCGCAGGCGAGCTGGGATGTACCGTTGCAGGGAACGGTGACGGACAAGGCGTGGTATTTCGCAGGATAGACGCCGCGCGGATCAACGGCGTCGAAAAGGCAGTTTCAGCGCTTGAAGGCTGTCGACTGTTGTACTTGTTGCGCCACTTCAATCGGTGCATCGGCCTTGTTGGCCCACAGACTTTGCGCATAACCGGTGGTCACGACGCCCAGACCGAACAAAATTACCAAAGTCCACAGCAAATCCGGTTTGCGTTTCATCGATTGCCCCCCTCAAGGCACATCATCACGATGACAGCAGCGGTTTCCATTCGTAGGCCGTGCAGCAGCGTCAAGCTTTAAAGGCCGGCATTTTGCGACAACGTGAACCGTCGCGCAAATGCTGACGTCAACCGACCGTCGGTTTGTCATAAAATTGCCGGACAACCTGCCCAATGACCGCTTGAGGAGCACACACCATGGCCTACTGGCTGATGAAATCCGAGCCCGACGAGCTCTCGATCAAGGGCCTGGAAAAGCTCGGCAAAGCGCGCTGGGACGGGGTTCGCAACTATCAAGCGCGCAATTTCCTGCGGGCCATGGCGGTCGGGGATGAATTCTTTTTCTACCATTCCAGCTGCCCGGAGCCGGGGATTGCCGGAATCGGCAAAATAATCGAAGCCGCGTACCCGGATCCCACCGCACTGGAACCGGAAAGCCATTACTTCGATCCGAAAGCCACGCCGGAGAAAAACGCCTGGAGCGCGATCGATGTCGCCCACGTAGAGACATTCAACCGGGTCTTGAAGCTGGATTATCTGAAGCAGCAGACCGCGCTGGCCGAGATGCCGCTGGTGCAAAAGGGTTCGCGGCTGTCGGTGATGCCGGTGACTGCCAAGCAGTGGGCGGCGGTGATGGCGCTCAAACCCTGAATCATCCTTCGCCTGACAAGATGCCTTCGCTGGCAAGCCAGCTCCCACAGGGATTTTTAGTGAACACATAATTTGTGACCACCAGAAATACCTATGGGAGCTGCGGTGCGACGATTCGACTTGCTCGCGAAGGGGCCGGGCCGGACAGCAAAGTTGTTACTGAATGATCAGGTTGTTGAACAACAGGTCTTCAACCACCGGCTTGCCGGTCTCGTCGTTCATCACTTGCTGGGTCTGTTTCAAGGCTTCCTGACGCAGTTTTTCCTTGCCCTCGATGCTGCCCATCGCATCGGTGGTCTGCTGAGTGAATAGCGCCACCAGCTGATTGCGGATCAGCGGTTCATTGGCCTTGACCAGTTTGGTCGCCTCTTCGCCGGTCACCCGCAGTGCCACGTCGGCCTTGTAGACCTTGAGTTTCGGGGTGCCATCCAGCCCGTAGTTGCCCACAAACGGCGGGCTCAGGGTGATGTAGTTGACCTTCGGCGCCTCGCCCTCTTTGGCTTCTTCGGCCAGCGCTGCCACAGGCAGAGACAGGGCCAGCAACAACATGATCCACGCTTTCACAATTCGCTCCTTATCCGGTTTGCGGCCTAGCATAACGACCCGCCGCGCAAGCACAAGCTTATGGCGGACTATCAGGGCCGGGCATGCTCGTTGACCCGTTGACTGCCACACCTACACTTATCGGCCATCACTCCCAAAGGAATAGCCCTGATGAAAGCCGTGCTGTGCAAAGCCTTCGGCCCTGCCGAATCGCTGGTGCTGGAAGACGTCGCCAGTCCTGTCGCCAAGAAGAACGAAATCCTGCTGGACGTGCACGCCGCCGGGGTCAACTTCCCGGACACGCTGATCATCGAGGGCAAGTACCAGTTCAAGCCGCCCTTCCCGTTCTCGCCGGGTGGCGAAGCCTCCGGCGTGGTCAGCGCGGTGGGGGAAAAGGTCAGTCACCTGAAAGTCGGTGACCGGGTCATGGCACTGACCGGCTGGGGCAGCTTCGCCGAGCAGGTCGCAGTGCCGGGCTACAACGTGCTGCCGATCCCGCCATCGATGGATTTCAACACCGCCGCCGCCTTCAGCATGACCTACGGCACGTCGATGCACGCCCTCAAGCAGCGCGGCAATCTGCAACCGGGCGAAACCCTGCTGGTACTCGGCGCCTCCGGCGGCGTTGGCCTGGCCGCCGTGGAAATCGGCAAAGCCATGGGCGCGCGGGTGATCGCCGCCGCCAGCAGCGCGGAAAAACTCGCGGTGGCCAAGGCTGCCGGGGCAGACGAACTGATCAACTACAGCGAAACCAGCCTCAAGGACGAGATCAAGCGCCTGACCGACGGCCATGGCGCCGACGTGATCTACGACCCGGTCGGCGGTGACCTTTTCGATCAGGCTGTCCGCGCCATCGCCTGGAACGGCCGCCTGCTGGTGGTCGGTTTCGCCAGCGGACGCATTCCCGAACTGCCGGTCAACCTCGCCCTGCTCAAGGGCGCTGCGGTACTCGGCGTGTTCTGGGGTTCCTTCGCCCAGCGCCAGCCGCAGGACAACGCGGCGAATTTCCAGCAATTGTTCGGCTGGTTTGCCGAGGGCAAGCTGAAGCCGCTGGTGTCGCAGGTCTATCCGCTGGGCAATGCCGCGCAGGCGATCAATGATCTCGGGCAGCGCAAGGCTGTAGGCAAGGTTGTGGTGCAAGTGCGCTGACCTGCTCGGGCGACCCGGAATTGATGCCCACTTCCGGATCGCCCCTCAGAACATTCCAGGCTGCAAATGTGCCGGCAGCCTCAAACAGAAAGCACCTTCTGCATTGCTCGCAGGACATTTCTCAAACCTGCGTCCTGCAAAATCCTGAAACCCGGCAGGAAGCTGCGGAGGTAACCATTCCCACAACGCCCTGCACTTATATCTGAGCGACATGTTCATAAAGGAACGTGCGACATCCAACATTTCCACTGTTTTGCCGATGGGAAGCGGTGCTATTTTCGGTAACGAAACTGTAACATTCGCATCCGCAGTCAAAACAAGAAATCTGGAGCTCTTGAATGTTTGCTTTCTTTCGTCCTGCCGCACATCAGGCTCCATTGCCTGAAGAAAAAATCGACAGCACCTACCGACGCCTGCGTTGGCAGATCTTCGCCGGCATCTTCTTTGGCTATGCGGGTTACTACCTGCTGCGCAAGAACTTCTCGCTGGCCATGCCGTACCTGATCGACGAAGGCTACAGCCGTGGCGATCTGGGTCTGGCGATGTCGGCAATCGCCATCGCGTACGGTCTGTCCAAGTTCCTCATGGGCCTGGTGTCCGACCGCTCCAACCCGCGTTACTTCCTGCCGTTCGGCCTGCTGGTATCGGCCGGGGTCATGTTCATTTTCGGTTTCGCGCCTTGGGCAACCTCCAGCGTGACCATGATGTTCATCCTGCTGTTCATCAACGGTTGGGCCCAGGGCATGGGCTGGCCGCCGAGCGGACGCACGATGGTGCACTGGTGGTCGCAGAAGGAACGTGGCGGCGTGGTGTCGGTGTGGAACGTGGCGCATAACGTCGGTGGCGGTCTGATCGGCCCGCTGTTCCTGATCGGCATGGGCCTGTTCAACGACTGGCACGCAGCGTTCTACGTCCCGGCCGCCGTGGCTCTGGCAGTAGCGGTGTTCGCTTTCGTGACCATGCGTGACACCCCGCAATCGGTCGGCCTGCCGCCGATCGAGAAGTACAAGAACGACTACCCGGAAGGCTACGACGCCAGCCACGAAGACGAATTCAGCGCCAAGGAAATCTTCGTCAAATACGTGCTGCGCAACAAAATGCTCTGGTACATCGCCATGGCCAACGTCTTCGTCTACCTGCTGCGCTACGGCGTGCTGGACTGGGCGCCGACCTACCTGAAAGAAGCCAAGGGTTTCACCGTGGATAAAACCTCGTGGGCCTATTTCTTCTACGAGTGGGCGGGGATTCCGGGCACGCTGCTGTGCGGCTGGATGTCGGACAAGATCTTCCGTGGCAACCGTGGCCTGACCGGTATGGTGTTCATGGCATTGGTGACCGTCGCGACCCTGGTGTACTGGCTGAACCCGGCCGGTAACCCGACCGTCGACATGATCGCGCTGTTCTCCATCGGCTTCCTGATCTATGGCCCGGTGATGCTGATCGGTCTGCAGGCGCTGGAACTGGCGCCGAAGAAAGCCGCCGGCACCGCTGCGGGCTTCACCGGTCTGTTCGGGTATCTGGGTGGTTCGGTCGCGGCCAGTGCAGCGATGGGCTACACCGTGGACCACTTCGGCTGGGATGGCGGTTTCGTGCTGCTGGTGGGCGCTTGCCTGCTGTCGATGGCCTTCCTGGCCCCGACCCTGTGGCACAAGCAAGTCGCCAGTCAGAGCCGCGAAGCAGTCGCCTGATCAGCCTTTGACTTACAGCGCTTGAGCCGCGCCTCCAGATTCCGGTCTGGCATGGCGTGGCTGCGCAGGGCGAGAGCGGTCTGCTCGACATAATCGCGAGTCGTGCCGTACCGCCCGCAAGCGCTTTCGAACACCTGGCTCAGCACATGATCCGGCAAGTTGCCGGCATAGCTGGGCAGGTGTCGCTCCAATACGAATCCCAACGCCTGAACCTGGCTGCCATCTTCGAGTCGGCAGTTGAGCCAGTGTGGCCGATAGGACGGGAACGGCATTTCGCGTTTCCACAACGCATACAGCGCGCTGTCCAGATTGTCTTCCGGCAACCGGTAGGCGAAGCCGCTGCACGAGCCGCCACGATCCAGACCAAAGACCAGACCCGGCATTTCCGGCGTGCCGCGATGCTCGTGGGACCACAAGTACAAGCCACGGTGATAGCCATGCACGCGCCCACGCACCCGCTCCACGGCTGTGCATTCCGGCCGCCAGATCAGCGAACCGTAGGCGAACAGCCAAACCGGCCCGCCCTTGTGGCGTGCCATGGTCGATTGCATGGATGCGAGAAGTTGTTCGTGCGTCAGCTGCGGCCCAAGATCGAGCCGCGGAGGGTAAGCCAGGTTCAGAAAAGCGTTTTCAATGGCGCTCATGGCGAATAGCGTTCAGCTCCCCGCGGGTGAAGAATTACTTAATAGAACGCACCGCTGTAACAATAAGGCACATATGTTTTAAGGCAATTTGAGTGCCATGGCACAGTTCTTAATTGATTGCCTGTTTGATATATAACCTACCGGCATTTATGCAATTACATAAATACCGATCGGCTATATGAAGAGTTATAACGGACTCAGGCGCGGGGTGCGTAAGCAAACACATCCGCACGCATCTGATGGGCATCCATCCCCGCTTCCACCAGCGCATCCAGCGTGCCGTAGACCATGGCCGGCGAGCCGCTGGCATAGACGTGCAACGGTTTCAGATCAGGGAAATCCTCGCACACCGCTTCGTGCAACATCCCGCAGCGCCCCTCCCAGCCGCACTGGTCACTGACGACTTTGTGCAGGAACAGATTGGGCAATTTCAGCCATTCGTCCCAATGTTCGATTTCGTAGAAATCTTCCGGACGACGCACGCCCCAATACAAGTGCACCGGATGTTTGAAGCCCGAAGCCCGGCAATGTTCGATCAGGCTGTGGATCTGACCCATGCCGGTGCCGGCGGCGATCAGCACCAGCGGCCCGTCCGGCAGTTCCGCCAGATGGGTGTCGCCGAACGGCAGTTCGACCCGCACCATCGGGTTGCGCTTGAGCTGATCGATCAGGCTCAGCGCACTGGATTCGCGCGCCAGCACATGGATTTCCAGATCGCGCCCGCCGTGGGGCGCCGAGGCCATGGAGAACGCCGACTTCTCGCCGTTCTCGCGCTCGATCATCAAATACTGGCCAGCGTGGTAGCGCGGCGGTTTGCCGGCCGGCGCCCGCAGGCGCACGCGAAAGGTATCGCCACCGACGTCCCGGCATTCGATGACCTGACACGACACGCTGCGCACCGGCAGTTCTCCCAGCGCGAGCACGCTATCCCACAGCACGATGCAGTCTTCCAGCGGCTCCGCTATGCAAGTGTAGAACTCGCCGTGGTCGTGCACCTTGCCGGCCTGTTGGACCCGGCCTTCCACCAGCAGCGCCGCGCACACGTGACAATTGCCGTTGCGACAGCTTTGCGGGCATTCGTAGCCCAGGCGCCGCGCACCATCGAGAATCTGCTCTCCGGGCTGTATCTCGAGCACCGCTCCGGAGGGCTGCAGGGTTACACGCATCAATCTATTCCTAACTGATTCCAGATGGCATCGATCCGTTGAGTGACGGCATCATCCTTGACGATGACGCGGCCCCACTCGCGAGTGGTTTCGCCCGGCCACTTGTGGGTGGCGTCCAGGCCCATCTTCGAGCCGAGTCCCGACACCGGCGAGGCAAAGTCGAGGTAGTCGATCGGCGTGTTGTCGATCATCACCGTGTCGCGCTTGGGGTCCATGCGCGTGGTGATGGCCCAGATCACGTCGTTCCAGTCACGCGCGTTGATGTCGTCGTCGGTGACGATAACGAACTTGGTGTACATGAACTGTCGCAAAAACGACCAGACACCCAGCATCACGCGCTTGGCGTGGCCCGGATACGACTTCTTCATCGTCACCACGGCCATGCGGTACGAGCAGCCTTCCGGCGGCAGGTAGAAGTCGGTGATCTCCGGAAACTGCTTCTGCAGGATCGGCACGAACACTTCGTTCAGCGCCACGCCGAGAATCGCCGGCTCATCCGGCGGACGGCCGGTGTAGGTGCTGTGGTAAATCGGTTTGATCCGGTGGGTGATGCGCTCGACGGTGAACACCGGGAAGCTGTCGACTTCGTTGTAGTAACCGGTGTGGTCACCGTACGGGCCTTCGTCGGCCATCTCGCCCGGATGGATCACGCCTTCAAGGATGATTTCGGCAGTGGCCGGCACTTGCAGGTCGTTGCCACGGCACTTCACCAGCTCCGTGCGACTGTCGCGCAGCAGACCGGCGAAGGCGTATTCGGAGAGGCTGTCCGGCACCGGAGTAACGGCGCCGAGAATGGTCGCCGGATCGGCACCGAGGGCCACGGACACCGGGAACGGCTGGCCCGGGTGCTTCTCGCACCACTCACGGAAATCCAGCGCACCGCCACGGTGGCTGAGCCAGCGCATGATGACCTTGTTGCGGCCGATCACTTGCTGACGGTAGATGCCAAGGTTCTGCCGATCCTTGTTCGGACCTTTGGTGACCGTCAGGCCCCAAGTGATCAGCGGCGCCACGTCGCCCGGCCAGCAGGTCTGCACCGGCAGCATCGCCAGATCGACGTCGTCGCCTTCTATGACCACTTCCTGGCACGGCGCGTCCTTGATGACTTTCGGCGCCATCGCAATGATCTTGCGGAAGATCGGCAGCTTCGACCACGCGTCCTTCAAACCCTTCGGCGGCTCCGGTTCCTTGAGGAACGCCAGCAGCTTGCCGATTTCGCGCAGCTCGCTGACCGACTCGGCGCCCATGCCCATGGCGACCCGCTCGGGGGTGCCGAACAGGTTGCCGAGCACCGGGATGTCGTAGCCGGTCGGGTTCTCGAACAGCAGCGCCGGGCCCTTGGCCCGCAGCGTGCGGTCGCACACCTCGGTCATTTCCAGCACCGGCGAAACGGGAATCTGGATGCGTTTCAACTCTCCGCGCTGCTCAAGCTGCTGCACGAAATCCCGAAGATCCTTGAATTTCATTGACGATGGCACCCTCAAAATAGGCGTACATCCTACCTGCTATGCCGGTCGCTGGCAGCCCGTCACTGCTTACTTGGCTGCATTCGCCTGACCTTTTCCCAGATTTGCCCTCGCCTGCAGGTCGACAAACAGCGGTTCAAGGATCGGCGCAACGAAACGCGCGCCGACCTCCGACAGATGATTGTCATCGGTGTACAGTGAATACCCACCGAGCTCGGCACGGCACAGACCGCTTTCATCGCACAGCTTCGGCGCCGGATCGACCACGCGTACCGCCGGGTCTTTCGCCAGATCGGCGAACAGCTGACTGATGAAGGCCTGGCGCTTTTGGTGTTCGGCGACATTCAGCCCGACGTCATCCACCGGACGATCCAGCATCGCCAGTCGCGTCAGACGGTACGGCGGACTGAAAGCCTGCAACGGCGCCTCTTTCACCAGCCAGACCCGATGCCCGCCCGCACGCAATTGCGCCACTCGCGCGCGCAGACCGTCAGCCAGACGCTGCTCGGCGACGGCACGGTCGTAGTGCCCGTCAGGCGTTCTCAAGACATGGCCCAGATCACCTCTGGCATCGCCATAGAGATACAGACTCCAGCGCGCAACCAGCACCACATCACTGACGGTTTGCGGTTTGATTGCCTGCACCACACGTTGGTTGAACCGTGCGCAGCGGGCGTCATGCTCCAGACCTTCCACCGGTATGCACCCCGGCGAACTGGCGAGGATCACACTGACGCCATGGGCTTGCGCACCATCATCGAAGACCGGAATCAACGCCGTGGCATGACTGTCGCCCCAGACCAGCGCTCGCGAAGCCTGGTTCTGCAGACCGTAATGACAGAACAACTTGTCATCCGGGGTCTTGTCGTCCGCCAGACATGCCATCAACTCCGGCCGCCACTCGCGCCCCTTGGCGTATTGCAATGCCTGATCGGACAGGCGCCACGGCAGGCCGTCGGTCCAGCGCAGGGTTTGCCCGGCCAGTCCGATTATCAGCACGCCGAACGCACCGGCGATCAGAATCTGCCGACGTCCGGCCAGCAAGCGCCGCTCGCGGAACGGCGTCTCGACGAATTTCCACGACAGATAACCCAGCACCAGGGTCAGCAGAATAAACCCGGCGCTGTCGAAGGCGCTCGGCTCGTCGACGCTGGCGTAGCTGGAAAACACGAACACCGGCCAGTGCCACAAGTACCAGGAATAGGAAATCAGACCCAGACCTACCATGACCCGACCGCTCAAGAATTGACCTACCCAGGTCTGGCGATGACCGTTGGCCAGGATCAACAGCACCACGCCAAGCACCGGCAGCAATGCGGCCGCACCGGGGAACGGCGTACGCTTGTCGAAACCGAACACCGCCAACAGAATCAGGCCCATGCCGAGCAGGCTCAACAGTTGCGCGGCCATCGGCTTGAGGCGCCAGGCATGCTTCGGTGCGATCGCCAGCATCGCCCCCGCCAGCAGCTCCCATGCGCGCATCGGCAGCAGGAAGAAGGCTTTTTCCGGATGGTGGTGGACCGCCCAGACGCTCAACCCGAATGAAACGAGCAGCACGCCGAACAGCGCCAGCCGCCAGTGCTTCAAGCGGCTCGACATCAGGGTCAGCAATAGCGGGAAGACAATGTAGAACTGCTCCTCTACCGCCAGCGACCAGGTGTGCAGCAGCGGTTTGAGGTCCGAGGCGACATCGAAATAGCCGTCCTGGCGCATGAACAGGATGTTCGAGACGAACAGCACCTGATAGCGCACCGAGCGCCCGAGTTCTTCGTAGTCCTTGGGCGCCATCAGGAACCAGCCCACCGCCAGCACCGCGATGATCATCGCAAACAGCGCCGGCAGGATCCGCCGCGCACGCCGCGACCAGAACTCGACGAAACTGAACCGGCCGGCCTGGCGCTGGTTCCAGATGATCGAGGTGATGAGGTAACCGGAGATCACGAAAAACACGTCCACACCGACAAAACCGCCGGTAAACCCAGGGACGCCAAAATGGAACAGCACCACGGCTATCACCGCGACTGCCCGCAAGCCGTCGATATCCCTTCGATAAGCGAGTGTGCTCATAAATCTTTAATGCCAATCAGATGGTTATTTTGTACAGCATCGAACGCTGCTTCTTGTTTTGCCCAGTCACTGACCTTACCAGATCGCAAACCTCCTATCGGCCGGACAAAAAACAGGCAAAAAAATGGCGCCCTCGAAAGGACGCCATCTTCTGAATCAACCGACGATGTTACTTGCGCTTCATCGACAGGAAGAATTCGTCGTTGGTCTTGGTCGTTTTCAGCTTGTCGACCAGGAACTCGATGGCCGCGACTTCGTCCATCGGGTGCAGCAGTTTGCGCAGGATCCACATACGCTGCAGTTCGTCGTCGGCAGTCAGCAGCTCTTCACGACGGGTACCGGACTTGTTGATGTTGATGGCCGGGAACACACGCTTCTCGGCGATACGACGGTCCAGTGGCAGTTCCATGTTGCCGGTGCCCTTGAACTCTTCGTAGATCACTTCATCCATCTTCGAGCCGGTTTCAACCAGCGCGGTGGCGATGATGGTCAGCGAGCCGCCTTCTTCGATGTTTCGCGCGGCGCCGAAGAAACGCTTCGGTTTCTCCAGGGCGTGGGCATCGACACCACCGGTCAGCACCTTGCCGGAGCTCGGGATCACAGTGTTGTAGGCACGGGCCAGACGGGTGATGGAGTCGAGCAGGATCACCACGTCCTTCTTGTGTTCGACCAGGCGCTTGGCCTTCTCGATCACCATTTCAGCCACTTGCACGTGACGGGTCGGTGGCTCGTCGAAAGTCGAGGCAACCACTTCGCCGCGCACGGTGCGCTGCATTTCGGTCACTTCTTCCGGACGCTCGTCGATCAACAGCACGATCAGGTGAACTTCAGGGTTGTTACGGGCAATGTTCGCTGCGATGTTCTGCAGCATGATCGTTTTACCGGCTTTCGGCGGTGCAACGATCAGACCGCGCTGGCCTTTGCCGATCGGGGCGCACAGGTCGATCACACGACCGGTCAGGTCTTCGGTGGAACCGTTGCCGGCTTCCATCTTCATGCGCACGGTCGGGAACAGCGGGGTCAGGTTCTCGAAGAGAATCTTGTTTTTCGCGTTCTCAGGACGATCGAAGTTGATCGTGTCGACCTTGAGCAGGGCGAAATAACGCTCGCCTTCCTTCGGAGGGCGGATCTTGCCAACGATGGTGTCACCGGTGCGCAAGTTGAAACGGCGGATCTGGCTCGGCGAGACGTAGATGTCGTCAGGGCCGGCGAGGTAGGAAGCGTCAGCGGAGCGCAGGAAGCCGAAGCCGTCCTGGAGAATCTCCAGCACGCCATCACCGGAGATTTCCTCACCGCTTTTAGCGTGCTTTTTCAGCAGGGAGAAAATCACGTCCTGCTTGCGCGAACGGGCCATATTTTCTATGCCCATCTGTTCGGCCAATTCGAGCAGTTCGGTAATCGGCTTTTGCTTGAGTTCAGTCAGATTCATATAGGAATGACGTAATCATTTATGGAGGGGGGAAATTAAGCTTTTGGCTTAATGAGGCCGCGCCGCGGAGAAGGCGACAGGATCGCGTACTTATTCGAAAGGAAGTGCGTCGGCGACGGCTAGCAGGGGGCAGTGGAGAAACCAGTGCGGGGCCGAATGTACCACCTGAGTTTCGGAGCGTCTAGCCCTGAATACGCAAAAAGCCCCGCAATTTGCGGGGCTTTTTGAGGACAACTTTACCGCGACGCTTAGATGTTGGCGTCGAGGAAAGCAGCCAGTTGCGACTTCGACAGAGCGCCGACCTTGGTCGCTTCCACGTTGCCGTTCTTGAACAGCATCAGGGTCGGAATACCACGTACGCCGTGCTTGGCAGGGGTTTCCTGGTTTTCGTCGATGTTCAGTTTGGCAACGGTCAGCTTGCCTTTGTAAGTCTCTGCAATCTCGTCCAGAACCGGAGCGATCATTTTGCAAGGGCCGCACCATTCAGCCCAGTAGTCGACCAGGACAGCGCCTTCGGCCTTGAGTACGTCGGCTTCGAAGCTAGCGTCGCTAACGTGTTTGATCAGATCGCTGCTCATGGAATTCTCCAGGTTGTAAGCAAAAAAACGTGGCCCATCATAGCCGCCCTTCCCTTGTTCAGGAAGCCGCAGATGATTGAGTCTTGCTATGGCACTCGATGAGTTTGGGTATAGCTCAAGTCACGCGCCGGCGGGGGCGATGAAGGCGATTCCGGTACGCAGCGCCGCATTGCGCACGTGCTCCTGCATGGCCTTCTGCGCGGCAGCGGAGGCCCGGCGGGCCAGGGCGCGGAGGATCTTGCGATGTTCCTGCCAGGTTTCCATGGCCCGTTCGGCGCGGATGAACGGTAGTTTCTGGCTCTCCAGAAAGATGTCGGCGCTGGCGGTGAGGATGCTCAGCATCGCCTGATTGCCGCTGGCCAGCAGGATCCGCCGGTGGAATTCGAAATCCAGTTTCGCCGCGGCCTCGAAATCGCCGGCGCGCAGTTGCTCGCGCATGGCGGCGACGTTGTCTTCCAGTTCGTCCAGATCAAACGTACTCAGCGTCACCGCCGCCAGACCGGCCGCGAACCCTTCCAGCGCGTAGCGCAACTGAAAGATTTCCAGCGGCGAAGCCTGGGCGGCAAACGGCCAGGCCGGAGCGCCCTCGCCGCGCGGCAATTCCACCGGTGCCTGCACGAACACGCCCTTGCCCGGCTGAATGCTGACCACACCCAGCGCGCTCAAGGACGACAACGCCTCACGCAACGACGCGCGGCTGACGCCCAGCTGAACCGCCAGATCCCGTTGCGAAGGCAGCGCATCGCCGGGGCCGAAGCCCTGCTCGGTAATCAGTTTGCGGATCGCTTGCAGCGCCACTTCGGGTACGGCGCGGGAGATCGAGTTCATGGTTTTCCAGACGGACCAGGCCAAGGTGCGGCCAGTTGTAATGCTATTCGAGGCATCAGGCAAGTCGTGCCCCAGCGGGGTTCGACGGTGCGCGTCGATGCGCTATCGCAGTGCGAAACCCGACCTGACTGTTCAGACCAGTAAGACCGAACAAACCCGCTAAACCCGTGGCTTTGCGGGGCCGAATCGCTGTCTTGGCACGGCCCATGCTCTGTCCGAACGCAGAATTCACTTCCCGCCGATCCGGAGATTGTCCATGACGAAGCGTTACAGCGCCCTCCTCGCCGCCCTGCTTGCCGGTCTGATGTTGAGCCAGGCCCCCGCCCATGCCGACGGTCTGGATGACGTGGTCAAACGCGGCACCTTGAAAGTTGCCGTGCCCCAGGACTTCCCGCCGTTCGGTTCGGTCGGCCCGGACATGAAGCCGCGCGGCCTCGATATCGACACCGCGAAACTGCTGGCCGAGCAGCTCAAGGTCAAACTCGAACTGACCCCGGTCAACAGCACCAACCGCATCCCGTTCCTGACCACCGGCAAGGTCGACCTGGTGATTTCCAGCCTCGGCAAGAACCCCGAGCGCGAGAAGGTCATCGATTTCTCCCGCGCCTATGCGCCGTTCTACCTCGCCGTGTTCGGCCCGCCGGACGCAGCGGTCAGCACCCTCGACGATCTCAAGGGCAAAACCATCAGCGTCACCCGTGGTGCCATCGAAGACATCGAGCTGACCAAGGTCGCCCCGGAAGGCGTGACCATCAAACGCTTCGAAGACAACAACTCGACCATCGCCGCCTACCTCGCAGGTCAGGTCGACCTGATCGCCAGCGGCAACGTGGTAATGGTCGCGATCAGTGAAAAGAACCCCAAACGCGTCCCCGCGCTGAAAGTGAAGCTCAAGGATTCGCCGGTCTACGTCGGCGTGAACAAGAACGAGCCGGCGCTGCTGGGCAAGGTCAACGAGATCCTGACCACCGCCAAGGCTGACGGCGCGCTGGAAAAGAACGCGCAGACCTGGCTCAAAGAGCCGCTGCCGGCCGACCTCTGACCGGCGACGCGGGAGACTTTCATGGCCTATCAGTTCGATTTTTTGCCGGTGGTGGAAAACACCGACCTGCTCTTGCGCGGGGCGCTGTTCACCCTTGAGCTGACGGCCATCGGCGCACTCTTCGGGGTTGGCGTGGGCATCGTCGGGGCGCTGGTGCGGGCGTGGAACATCCGCCCGTTCTCGGCGATCTTCGGCGTATATGTGGAGTTGATCCGCAACACGCCGTTTCTGGTGCAGCTGTTCTTCATCTTCTTCGGCCTGCCGTCCCTCGGCGTGCAGATTTCCGAGTGGCAGGCGGCGGTGCTGGCGATGGTGATCAACCTCGGTGCGTACTCGACCGAAATCATCCGCGCCGGTATCCAGGCGATTCCGCGCGGGCAGCTGGAAGCCGCAGCGGCATTGGCGATGAGCCGTTTCGAAGCGTTCCGCCACGTGGTGCTGTTGCCGGCGCTGGGCAAGGTCTGGCCGGCGCTGAGCAGCCAGATCATCATCGTCATGCTCGGTTCGGCGGTGTGTTCGCAGATTGCCACCGAAGAATTGAGCTTCGCCGCCAACTTCATTCAGTCGCGCAACTTCCGCGCCTTTGAAACCTACGCCCTGACCACCCTCATCTATCTGTGCATGGCGTTGCTGATCCGTCAGCTGTTGAACTGGCTCGGTCGGCGTTATCTGTCTAAAAGCAGCGCAAGGAGCAGCCAATGAGCGACTTCACGTTCTGGGACATTCTGCGCAATCTGCTGACCGGCCTGCAATGGACACTGGCGCTGTCGCTGGTGGCGTTCATCGGCGGCGGGATCGTCGGGTTGCTGATCCTGATCATGCGCATCTCGAAAAACCCGCTGCCCAGCAGCATCGCCCGCACCTGGATCGAACTGTTCCAAGGCACACCGCTGTTGATGCAGCTGTTTCTGGTGTTCTTCGGCGTGGCCCTGGCCGGGGTGGAAATTTCGCCGTGGATGGCGGCGGCGATTGCCCTGACGCTGTTCACCAGTGCTTATCTGGCGGAGATCTGGCGCGGCTGCGTCGAGGCGATTCCCCACGGTCAGTGGGAAGCTTCGTCGAGCCTGGCGCTGAATCCGCTGGAGCAACTGCGCTACGTGATCCTGCCGCAGGCGCTGCGGATTGCCGTGGCGCCGACCGTGGGTTTCTCGGTGCAAGTGGTCAAGGGCACCGCCGTGACCTCGATCATCGGCTTCACCGAGCTGACCAAGACCGGCGGCATGCTCGCCAACGCCACCTTCGAACCGTTCATGGTCTACGGCCTCGTCGCCCTGGGCTACTTCCTGCTCTGCTACCCCCTGTCCCTCAGTGCGCGCTACCTGGAAAGGAGACTGCATGCCTCTGCTTAGAATTTCTGCCCTGCATAAATATTACGGCGATCACCACGTGCTCAAAGGCATCGACCTGAGCGTCGAGGAAGGCCAGGTGGTGGCGATCATCGGCCGCAGCGGCTCGGGCAAGTCCACCCTGCTGCGCACCCTCAACGGTCTGGAATCGATCAACGACGGCGTGATCGAAGTCGACGGCGAATACCTCGACGCCGCCCGCGCCGACCTGCGCAGCCTGCGGCAGAAAGTCGGGATGGTGTTCCAGCAGTTCAATCTGTTTCCGCACCTGACGGTGGGTGAAAACGTGATGCTCGCGCCGCAGGTGGTGCAGAAAGTGCCCAAGGCCAAGGCACAAGAACTGGCGCGGCAGATGCTGGAGCGCGTCGGCCTGGGCGAGAAGTTCGACGCGTTCCCGGAACGCCTCTCGGGCGGCCAGCAACAACGCGTGGCGATTGCCCGGGCGCTGGCGATGTCGCCGAAGGTGCTGCTGTGCGACGAGATCACCTCGGCGCTGGACCCCGAGCTGGTCAACGAAGTGCTCAGCGTGGTCCGCCAGCTCGCGAAGGAAGGCATGACGCTGATCATGGTCACCCACGAAATGCGCTTCGCCCGGGAGGTCGGGGACAAACTGGTGTTCATGCACCAGGGCAAGGTGCACGAGGTGGGTGACCCGAAAGTGCTGTTTGCCGATCCGCAGACGCCGGAGCTGGCGAACTTTATTGGCACCGTGGAAGCGACTGCCTGAAACAGCCTGCTACCCGATCGTTCCCACGTCGAGGCGTCGAACCGTCCGCGTGGGAATGCAGCCCGGGACGCTCCGCGTCCCAAAAGCGGACGCAGAGCGTCCGTTGAGGCATTCCCACGCAGAGCGTGGGAACGATCAGCGTCGTTGAGTGCGCAACGGTCCCTGGCTTTTATGCGCAGGATCAAGGGTTTGAACCATGCGCGTTGGCGGCAGCGTTTGATCGTGGCACGATGTCGGGGTTATCGACCGAGACCCCCAGACCATGCCGCAATCCCAAGCCAAGAATCTGTCCCTGATCGCCGCGATCGACCTGGGCTCCAACAGCTTCCATATGGTCGTGGCCAAGGCCCAGAACGGCGAAATCCGTATTCTCGAACGGCTCGGAGAAAAAGTTCAGCTGGCCGCCGGCATCGACGATGAGCGTCAGCTCAACGAAGAATCCATGCAGCGCGGTCTCGACTGCCTCAAGCGCTTTGCCCAACTGATCAATGGCATGCCGCTGGGCGCCGTGCGGATCGTCGGCACCAACGCCCTGCGTGAGGCGCGCAACCGTGGCGAATTCATCCGTCGCGCCGAAGAAATCCTCGGCCATCCGGTGGAAGTCATCTCCGGCCGTGAAGAGGCCCGCCTGATCTACCTCGGCGTGTCCCACACCCTCGCCGACACTCCGGGCAAACGTCTGGTCGCCGACATCGGCGGCGGCAGTACCGAATTCATCATCGGCCAGCGTTTCGAACCGCTGCTGCGCGAAAGCCTGCAAATGGGCTGCGTGAGCTTCACCCAACGCTACTTCAAGGACGGCAAGATCACCCCGGCCCGCTACGCCCAGGCGTACACGGCGGCGCGCCTGGAAATCATGAGCATCGAACACGCCCTGCATCGCCTGACCTGGGATGAAGCCATTGGCTCCTCGGGCACCATCCGCGCCATTGGTCTGGCGCTGAAGGCCGGCGGTCATGGCACCGGCGAGGTGAATGCCGAAGGCCTGGCGTGGCTCAAGCGCCGTCTGTTCAAGCTCGGCGATGTCGACAAGATCGATTTCGAAGGCATCAAGCCGGATCGTCGGGCGATCTTCCCGGCCGGTCTGGCGATTCTCGAAGCGATCTTCGACGCCCTCGAACTGCAACGAATGGATCACTGCGAAGGCGCGCTGCGTGAAGGCGTGCTCTACGACCTGCTCGGCCGACATCACCACGAAGACGTGCGCGAACGCACCCTGACCTCGCTGATGGAGCGCTACCACGTCGATCAGGAACAGGCCGCACGGGTCGAGCGCAAAGCCTTGCACGCCTTCGATCAAGTGGCCGTGGATTGGGAGCTGGACGACGGCATCTGGCGCGAACTGCTGGGCTGGGCGGCGAAAGTGCACGAAGTCGGGCTCGACATCGCGCACTATCACTACCACAAGCACGGCGCCTACCTGATCGAACACTCGGACCTCGCCGGGTTCTCCCGCGAAGACCAACAAATGCTCGCCCTGCTGGTGCGCGGCCACCGTCGCAACATCCCCAAGGACAAGTTCGCCGAGTTCGGCGACGACGGCGACAAGCTGATCCGCCTGTGCGTGCTGCTGCGTTTCGCCATCCTGTTCCACCACATCCGTGGCACCCAGGCGATGCCGCAAGTGACACTGCATGCAAATGGCAACCACCTCGACGTGGAATTCCCGGAGAACTGGCTGGATGAAAACCAGCTGACCCAGGCGGATTTCGGGCTTGAGGCCGAGTGGCTGACGCGGGTAGGGATTGTTCTGACCGTTCATTGAGTAACGGGCAGGCACAAAAAAGGCGATCCGGATGGATCGCCTTTTTTATAGCTATGAAACCTGCGGTCAGCTGCTCACCGGCAGAATCGGGCTGCCCAACCGCTCCAGCAAAGTCGCCTGCGCACTGCGCGGGTTCTGGTTGCCGGTCGGCGTGTTGCGGATGTAGCGGCCGTCCGATTGCAGGCTCCAGCTGTGGGTGTTGTCGGTCAGGTACAGCTCCAGCTCTTTCTTGACCCGGGTCAGCAACTTCTTGCCTTCCACCGGGAAGCAGGTCTCGACGCGCTTGTCGAGGTTGCGCTCCATCCAGTCGGCGCTGGAGAGGAACATCTGCTCCTCGCCACCGTTGAGGAAGTAGAACACCCGGGTGTGCTCAAGGAAGCGGCCGATGATCGAGCGCACGTGGATGTTGTGCGAAACCCCGGCGATGCCCGGACGCAGGCAGCACATGCCGCGCACCACCAGATCGATGCGCACGCCGGACTGGCTGGCCTTGTACAACGCGCGGATGATCTTCGGATCGGTCAGCGAGTTGAACTTGGCGATGATGTGCGCCGGTTTGCCGTCGAGCGCAAATTGCGTCTCGCGGGTGATCATGTCGAGCATGCCCTTCTTCAGGGTGAACGGCGCATGCAGCAGCTTCTTCATGCGCAGCGTCTTGCCCATGCCGATCAATTGGCTGAACAGTTTGCCGACGTCTTCGCACAAGGCGTCGTCGGAAGTCAGCAGGCTGTAGTCGGTGTACAGGCGGGCGTTGCCGGCGTGGTAGTTACCGGTGCCGAGGTGCGCGTAACGCACGATCTCACCGGCCTCGCGGCGCAGGATCAGCATCATCTTGGCGTGGGTCTTGAAGCCGACCACGCCGTAGATCACCACCGCGCCCGCCGCTTGCAGGCGGCTGGCCAGTTGCAGGTTGGATTCTTCGTCGAAGCGCGCACGCAGCTCGATGACCGCCGTCACTTCCTTGCCGTTACGCGCGGCGTCCACCAGCGCATCGACGATTTCCGAGTTGGCGCCGGAGCGGTACAGGGTCTGGCGCACGGCGAGGACGTGCGGGTCCTTGGCAGCCTGGCGCAGCAGGTCGACCACCGGGGTGAACGACTCGAACGGGTGCAGCAGCAGGATGTCCTGCTTGCTGATCACGCTGAAAATGTTTTCGCTGTTCTGCAGCAGTTTCGGGATCTGCGGCGTGAACGGCGTGTATTGCAGCTCCGGATGGCTGTCCAGGCCGGTGATGCTGAACAGACGCGTCAGGTTTACCGGACCGTTGACCTGATACAGCTCGGTCTCGCTCAGGTTGAACTGCTTGAGCAGGTAGTCCGACAGGTGTTTCGGGCAGGTGTCGGCGACTTCCAGGCGCACGGCGTCACCGTATCGACGCGAAAACAGCTCGCCACGCAGCGCGCGGGCCAGGTCTTCGACGTCTTCGGAGTCGAGCGCCAGGTCGGCGTTTCGAGTCAGACGGAACTGGTAGCAGCCTTTAACCTTCATGCCCTGGAACAGGTCATCGGCGTGGGCGTGGATCATCGACGACAGGAACACATAGTTGTCGCCGGGGCCGCCGACTTCTTCCGGCACCTTGATGATCCGCGGCAGCAGACGCGGCGCCGGAATGATCGCCAGACCGGAGTCGCGACCGAAGGCGTCGATACCTTCGAGCTCGACGATGAAGTTCAGGCTTTTGTTCACCAGCAACGGGAACGGGTGCGTCGGGTCGAGGCCGATCGGAGTGATGATCGGCGCGATCTCGTCGCGGAAATAGCGGCGGACCCAGGTTTTGATCTTGGTCGTCCAGTGGCGACGACGGATGAAACGCACCTGATGCTTTTCCAGCTCCGGGAGCAGGATGTCGTTGAGGATCGCGTACTGGCGATCTACGTGACCGTGCACCAGCTCGCTGATCCGGGCCAGGGCCTGATGCGGTTGCAGGCCGTCGGCGCCGGCCTGTTCACGGGCGAAGGTGATCTGTTTCTTGAGGCCGGCGACGCGGATTTCGAAGAATTCGTCGAGGTTGCTGGAGAAGATCAGCAGGAACTTCAGCCGCTCCAGCAACGGGTAGGACTCGTCCAGCGCCTGTTCCAGCACGCGGATGTTGAACTGCAGTTGCGACAATTCACGGTGGATGTACAGGCTGCTGTCATCCAGGCCGGGAATCGCGATCGCCGGAACCGCCGCGGCAGGCTCGGTTGCCGGCGCGGGTGGCGCAGGCTCCAGTTCCGGCGGGGTTTCGGTAATCTGCTCGACCACGGGTTGAGCTTCTTTTACGGCAACTTCAGTGAGTCCTTCGGTATTCATCGAATGTTCCTGGGAGGGCTATTTCTGCTCTCGTAACAATTGAGCGGCACGGACAGCAAAGTAAGTCAGGATGCCATCAGCGCCGGCACGTTTAAAGGCGGTCAGGGATTCGAGGATCACGCCTTCGCTCAACCAGCCATTCTGGATCGCCGCCATGTGCATGGCGTATTCGCCGCTGACCTGATAGACGAAGGTCGGCACTTTGAAGGCATCTTTTACCCGGAACAAAATGTCCAGGTACGGCATGCCGGGTTTGACCATGACCATGTCCGCGCCTTCAGACAAGTCCGCACCCACTTCGTGCAGCGCTTCGTCGCTGTTGGCCGGGTCCATCTGATAGGAGGCCTTGTTCGCCTTGCCCAGGTTCGCGGCCGAACCCACCGCATCGCGGAACGGGCCGTAATAGGCACTGGCGTACTTGGCCGAGTAGGCCATGATCCGCACATTGACGTGACCGGCCAGCTCCAGCGCTTCGCGGATGGCCTGGATGCGGCCGTCCATCATGTCCGACGGGGCAACCACCTGGGCGCCCGCAGCAGCATGGGACAAGGCTTGCTTGACCAGTGCATCGACGGTGATGTCGTTCTGCACATAGCCTTCTTCATCGAGAATGCCGTCCTGACCGTGAGTGGTGAACGGGTCGAGGGCGACGTCGGTGATCACGCCCAGCTCGGGGAATCGGTCACGCAGGGCGCGAGTGGCGCGCTGGGCGATACCTTCGGGATTCCACGCTTCGGCGGCATCGAGGGATTTGAGTTCGGGCGGGGTAACCGGAAACAGTGCCAGCGCCGGAATCCCCAGTTCGACCCATTTGGCGGCTTCTTCAAGCAGCAGGTCGATGGTCAGGCGCTCGACACCCGGCATCGAGGCCACGGCTTCGCGGCGGTTTTCACCATCGAGCACGAACACCGGCAGGATCAGGTCATCGACCGTCAGCACATTCTCACGTACCAGCCGCCGGGAAAAATCATCACGGCGATTGCGACGCAGGCGGGTGGCAGGGAACAGACGGTTGGCTGGGGTAAAGCTCACGGCAGACTCCTGAGCCCGCGCAAACGGGCGAGCGTGACAGTTATAGATGGCCATTATGACGGTCGTATGACAGTTATGTGCACCCCTGCGACAGGTAGTCGCTTTCCATTGTCCGTGTAGGAAATGTTCACGTCGAGACACATTTCGACACTTTCCTGAATGTGTCCGAAGGGTTAGGCTGCGCGTTCATTTCGCCAGCACCCAGACAATGCTCCAACAATTTCTGCATGACTTCGGCTACTTTGCCCTGTTTCTCGGGACGTTTTTCGAAGGCGAAACCATCCTGGTGCTCGCGGGCTTCCTCGCGTTCCGTGAATACATGGACATCAAACTGGTGGTGGTCGTGGCGTTCTTCGGCAGCTATGCCGGCGATCAGCTGTGGTACTTCCTGGGCCGCAAGCACGGGCGCAAGCTGCTGGCGCGCAAGCCGCGCTGGCAGATGATGGGCGACCGCGCGCTGGAACACATCCGCAAGCACCCGGACATCTGGGTCCTGAGCTTTCGCTTCGTGTACGGCCTGCGCACGGTGATGCCGGTGGCAATCGGCCTGTCGGGCTATCCGCCGGGACGTTATCTGCTACTCAACGGTATCGGCGCCGCGATCTGGGCCACCGCCCTGGCCGCCGCTGCTTACCATTTCGGCGCCGTGCTCGAAGGCATGCTCGGCAGCATCAAGAAGTATGAGTTGTGGGTGCTGGGCGCGCTGCTGGTGCTCGGCCTGGGCCTATGGCTGCGCCGCCGGTTCAAGAATGCCCGGCTGGCGAAAAAGGTTTACGAGGAAGAACAGGCCGAGCTGCTGGCCAAGGCCGAACGGCACAAAGCCGAAATGACCAACACCGCCGATCCTAAGACGCCAGCCGAGTAAGTCGCTGGCGACAGCCATACAGCCCGATGCCGCTGAGCAGGCTGTAACTGAGCAGGCCGACCCATATCCCCGGGCTGGCCGGCCAGAGTCCGACCAGCGGCGCCAGCCACACCAGCGGCAGGTTCGATGCCAGCCGCAACACTTCAAGCTTCGCCGCCCACGGGCGATTCTCCAGGGCCACGCCCAACACGAACAAACCGAACGCCACCGCGCCCCAGCCGAGCAGCAATGCTCCGGTGGGCAGACTGTGTTCCAGATTCATCAGATAACTGCCCAGCGCCACATACACGCCGAACTGCAACCCCACGTACCACTGCTGACGGCTGTCCAGCGGCACTTCGAATTTGCGGAACTGACTCAGGTCCGGCTTGTTCATCGGGTACTTCGCCGCAACGTCCGCCGGACGCCAGCCGGTGCGCATGAACCAGATCCGGATCTTGTCCCACGTACGCTCGGCCCGGCGCGCGTCGTCCCACAGTTGGGCGTAGAACTGCAGGTTGGCCCACAACGGATTCCAGCTCCCCAGCGGTGTGGTCACGCCGAAAATCACCGGCTCGTTGTCGTCCTCCTCCTGGAACGAGCCGAACAGTCGGTCCCAAATAATGAACACCCCGCCGTAGTTGCGATCCATGTAGAGAGCGTTCTGTGCATGGTGGGCCCGATGATTGGACGGCGTGACGAAGCACCACTCGAACCAGCCGAGCTTGGGAATGTGCCGGGTATGGACCCAGAACTGATACAGCAGATTCAGCGCCGCAACGCTGACGAACACCAGCAGCGGCACCCCGAGCACGGCCATCGGCAGGTAGAAGATCCAGCTCAGCAGGAACCCGGTGCTGGTCTGGCGCAAGGCCGTGGAAAGGTTGTAGTCCTCGCTCTGGTGATGCACCGAATGCGCCGCCCAGAGAATGTTCCGTTCATGGCCCATGCGATGCAGCCAGTAATAGCAGAAGTCATAGAAGACAAAGGCAAACACCCAGACCCAGACGCTGTCCGCAGGCAACCTGACCAGCGCCAGATGCTCCAGGGCAAACGCATAGGTCACCAGGCCCACGCCCTTGGTCAACAGGCCGGTGGTGGTCGACAACACCCCGGTGCTGATGCTGTTCACCGCATCGGCCAGGCGATAGTTGCTCACCCCGCGCCAGCGGTCGGCGATGAGCTCCGCCGCAATCAACACGAAGAAAAACGGTACCGCATACAGGATGAAGTTCATGACGCGCCCTGGTCGGAATCTGTAGCTCAGATCCTAGGTGTAGCCGCGGCTTGATCCTATGGCAACGAACGACAAATTAGAGGACATTTAGCGCCATGAATCTGGAGAGAAACCCATGAGCAAAAAAGTTGCAGTGATCCTGTCCGGTTGCGGCGTTTACGACGGCGCCGAGATCTACGAAAGCGTCATTACCCTGTTGCGCCTCGACCAGCGCGGCGCCCAGGTGCAGTGCTTCGCCCCGAACATCGCGCAATTGCATGTGATCAATCACCTGACCGGTGAAGAAATGCCCGAGTCGCGCAACGTACTGGTGGAATCGGCTCGCATCGCCCGGGGCAACGTCAAGGATCTGCGTGAGGCCGATGTCGAGGACTTCGATGCGCTGATCGTGCCAGGCGGTTTCGGTGCGGCGAAGAACCTGTCGAACTTCGCCATCGAAGGCGCCGGCTGCACCGTGCAGCCGCAAGTGCTGGCGCTGGCCGAAGCCTTTGCCGAAGCGGGCAAACCGGTGGGCCTGATCTGCATTTCGCCGGCGCTGGCCGCGAAAATCTACGGCCCCGGCGTGACCTGCACCATCGGCAACGACGCCAACACCGCCGCCGCCATGAACAAGATGGGCGCCAACCACGAAGACTGCGCGGTGACCGACATCATTGAAGACAAGGCGCGCAAACTGGTGACCACTCCGGCGTACATGCTGGCGCAGACGATCAGCGAGGCGGCTTCAGGGATCAACAAACTGGTGGATCGGGTGCTAGAGCTGACTCACGAAAACGACGCCTGACCGGAGACCGTGATCGTTCCCACGCTCCGCGTGGGAATGCAGCCTTGGACGCTCCGCGTCTGCTTTGCATCGGTGGTGAGGCTGGGACGCGGAGCGTCCCGAGAGGCATTCCCACGCAGACGGTTCGACGCCTCGACGTGGGAACGATCAATGTTCAGGTTTTGCGGGTGAGCCTGGTGAGGATCCGGTCCAGCGCATTGGCGAACGCCTGCTTCTCGCGGTCACCGAACGGCGCCGGGCCGCCAGTGACCTGGCCTTGCTCACGCAGGTCGGTGAACAGGTTGCGTGTCGCCAGCCGCTCACCCATGTTCTGCGCGTCGAACTCCTTGCCGCGCGGGTCCAGCGCTGCAACGCCCTTCTTCACCAGCCGGTCGGCCAGTGGAATGTCGCTGCAGATCACCAGCTCACCCGGCACCGCATGCTCCACCAGATAATCATCCGCCGCATCCGGGCCGCTCGGCACCACGATCAACTTGACGATCGCCAGCGCCGGCTTGCTCTGCGGCTGCCCCGCCACCAGCACCACTTCGAAGCGACGCTTGAGGGCGAACTTCACCACCAGCTCCTTGGCCATCTTCGGGCAGGCGTCGGCATCGATCCATACGCGCATCATCTCAAGCCGCCACTCGGCGCTTTTCAGCCAACCAACTGCGGCCATACAGCACGATGATCGCCGCAATCGCCACGGCCTGCGCCGTCAGCGAGTAGGCATCGGCATGAATGCCCAGCCAGTCGAAATCGAAGAACGCCACCGGCCGGGTGCCGAAGATCCCGGCTTCCTGCAACGCCTTCACACCATGACCGGCAAACACCACCGACAGCGCGCAGAGCAGCGTCGCGTTGATGCTGAAGAACAGCGCCAGCGGCAG
Source organism: Pseudomonas sp. IT-P2 (assembly GCF_949767575.1). Lineage (NCBI taxonomy): Bacteria > Pseudomonadati > Pseudomonadota > Gammaproteobacteria > Pseudomonadales > Pseudomonadaceae > Pseudomonas > Pseudomonas sp. IT-P2. The sequence continues at coordinate 207,811 of NZ_CATKQA010000044.1, forward strand.
TTTCGCCGAACCGCGCAGGATCACCCACGCCAGACCGAACAGCAGCACCAGCGCCGTCGCACCACCAGCAAGTACCGCGTTATGCCCGGCGGGACCGGCCTGCAGCCACAGGGTTTCGTAGAACAGGATCACTTCGAACAGTTCGCGGTATACCGAGAAGAACGCCAGGATCGCGAAACCGAAACGCCCGCCTCCGCCAACCAGACTCTGCTTGATGTAGTCCTGCCAGGCTGCCGCGTGCCGACGGTCGTGCATCCACACCCCGAGCCACAACACCATGACGCTGGCAAACAGCGCCGTGGCACCTTCGAGCAGTTCACGCTGGGAGCCGCTGACATCGATCACGTACGCCGCCAGCGCCCAGGTCCCGAGACCGGCCAGCAATGCCAGACCCCAGCCGACGTTGACGCTGCGCACCGCCGATTGCTGGTCGGTGTTGCGCAAGAACGCGAGGATCGCCGCCAGCACCAGAATCGCTTCCAGACCTTCGCGCAGCAGAATCAGCAGACCGGAGATGTAGCTCAGCGACCAGCTCAATCCATCGCTGCCCAACAGGCCGGCAGACTCCTTGAGTTTGGCCTTGGCCGCATCGAGACGCTGTTCGGCCTGCTCCACCGGCAAGCCGTCCTGCAGCGATTGCCGATAGGCCATCAGGGACTTTTCGGTGTCCTTGCGCACGTTGGCGTCGACGTTGTCCAGCGAGCTTTCGACCAGTTCGAAGCCTTCCAGATACGCCGCCACCGACAGGTCGTAAGCCTGATCGTGTTCACCGGCACGGTACGCCGCCAGGCTCTTGTCCAGGGTCGCGGCGGTGTAGTCGAGCAACTGCGCCGGGCCGCGCTTGACCTGCGGCGGCTGCGCCCGTTGCGCACGGAAGATCGCGGCGGCTTCAGCGCCCTCGGCAGCCTGCACCTCGGCCGGGGTCTGGCGGGCCAGATCAGCAATGTTGTAGGTCTTGTCGGATTTGGCCGTGGCCGGATCGGCGCTGAACTGCGCGATATAGGTCGCCAGATCCCAGCGCTGACGGTCGTCCAGTTGATCGGCAAAGGCTGGCATGTCAGTGCCTTCGACGCCCTGGCCGAGAGTGCTGTAGATCGCGTACAGGCTCAGGCGATCCATCCGCGCGGCGTCGCGCAGATTGGCCGGCGCCGGCGTCATGCCGAGACCCGCCGGGCCGTCGCCGGCACCGGTGTCGCCATGGCACACCGAGCAGTTCTGCGCGTAGAGCGGCGCACCGCGGGTCGGGTCGGGGGTGATGATCGGGGCCTGGCTGACTTCATAAGCCACCGCCAGTTTCGCCCCCAGTTGCCGAGCCTGACGGGCGACGTCCGCACCGTCCTGTTTCGCCGTGATCGCGGCGTGCAAGGCGCTGACGCCCTGTTCCAGCGCCGCTTTCTCCGGTTTGGCCGGCAGGTCGGCGATCAGCCCTTGCAGCACCTGGGTGAATTCCAGTTGCTCGCGGTATTCGCCATCGTCGATGACCTTGCCTGCCGCTACCGTCGGCGGGTAATCGGCGCTGATGTAATCAAGCAGGTGCAACGCTTGCGGCGCGCCTTCCACGGTGTCGGCCAGCAGATTGAAGCTGCTCAGGGCGCACAGCGGGAACACCAGCCAGGCCAGAAATCGGGACGCGGCAGTCATGAATGAGTCTCAAATGGAAATGCGAAGTTACATATTGTTCACTTCGAGCGCGATTCCCTCAAGCTTTCTCTCCAATACCCGGCACATGGCCACTGCCCACCCCTATAATCCTTCACCTTTCGCCTCTCTGCTCCAGGAAGAGCTGCACTCCATGCGCCAATGCCTGCTACTCCCGGTATTAATCAGCACGATCCTGCAACTGAGCGGCTGCGCGGCTTACCGCAATTACGACCTGGAAATGCAGCAAACCAACGACCGGCTGATGCTCGGCGACTATCAGGGTGCCCTGGACCTGCTGGAATGGAACAACCCCTGGGAAGAAAAGGATCTGCTGTATTACTTCGAAAAGGGCTCGATCCTCAGCTTCGCCAACGCACGCCCCCAGAGCCAGAAAGCCTGGCGCAGCGCCGACCGGATGGTGTTTCAACGCGAAGAGGCCGTACCTTCCGCGCCCATGAAGCTGCTCAACCGGTTTGCCTATGAAATGGGCACCCTGCTGGTCAACGACAAGCTCAGCCGCTACGAAGGCTATGACTACGAAAAAGTCATGCTGACCACACAGATGGCCCTCAACCAATTGGGCGAAAGTGATTTCGACGGCGCCCGGGCAGACATCAAGAAGACCCACGAACGTGAAGCACTGATCGCCCGCCAGCGGGAGCGCCAGTATGAAGAGCTCGAGGAACAGGCCAAAGCTCAAGGCATCGTCGTGCAATACAAGGATCTGCAGGGCTATCCCGTCACAACCCTGGACGCGCCAGCGGTTATCGAACTGAAAAACGGCTACCAGAGTGCTTTCAGCCATTACCTGGCCGGGTTCACCTATGAAGCGCTGGGTGAACGGGATCTGGCCGCACCGGGTTATCGCCAGGCAATCGAGTTGCGCCCGAATATCCCCTTCCTCGAACAGGCGTTGCGCAATCTCGACCAGCCGCCGGCCAAGGATGATGAAAGCGATGTTCTGATCGTCGTCCAGAGCGGTCTGGCGCCGGCCCGCAGCTCGGTAACGGTGCCGATCCCGGTGCGGCTCAATGAAAGTCTGGTCATTACCGCACCGATCTCGTTTCCCATCCTGGTGCCGGACACCGTCACACCAGCGTTCGACCACATCCTGGTGGATGGCCGCAAACGCCCGCTGACCGTGATCAACAGCGTCACCGACATGGCGTTTCGTACGCTGCGCGATGACATGCCGGCGATCATTTCCCGGGCAATGTTCCGCGCCAATATGGCCGCCATTTCCCAGGCCCAGGAAAACGAACGCAATCCGGCCAAGGCCTCGCTGGTCGTCACCGAGCACGACCCCTTTGAGGAGGCCGATACCCGAACCTGGCGCACGCTCCCCGACAAGACATTGGTGGCACGCATCCGGCTGAAGAAAGGCGATCATCAATTCAATGCGCCCAATGCACCCGGAGCGTCATCGGTCACCCTGCGCATCGACCGCGATCACCAGTTGGTCAACCTGCGAGTTTTGAGAGATATCGCCAACGTAATCGGCAATGCCAGACTGCCGGATAAGTAATGGCACCCAGCTAACCAGTGCAATTAAAAAGCTATTACATAGCCAGCATCGCCCGCTTATAATGCCGCGCCCGCGCTATCGCGTTGAGGCATTAAAGCTCCTCTTTTTATGAGGAATTGGCAGGAGGCCAGTGCCACTGTCGATCGGTCCCAGCAGCCCGACCCGCACCCGAGGCTGTCGCTACTCATGGAAGAAGTAACCCCATGGCATTCCGCGCTCCCACTCTGATCGCGCTCAGCGCTGTCACCCTGCTGTCCGGCTGTTCGGCGTTTCGCAACTACGATTCCGAACTGGCCCAGACCAACCAGCAACTGGCCACCGGCAACGTCGAGGCCGCCCTGACCCTGCTGGAAAAAAACAACACCGGCCCGGACAAAGACCTGCTCTATTACTTCGAGAAGGGTGAACTGCTGCGCGCCAAGGGCGATCTGTCCGGCAGCCAGAATGCCTGGACCAGCGCCGACCAGGTGGTGGGCAAGTGGGAAGATTCGGTCAAGCTCGACACCGACAAGTACCTGGCCCAGTTCGGCAGTTTCCTGGTCAACGACAAGGTGCGCCGCTACGAAGGCTACGACTACGAAAAAGTCATGCTGACTACGCAGATGGCCCTGAACCTGCTGGCGGTCAACGACTTCGACGGCGCCCGCACCGCGATCAAGAAGACGCACGAACGTGAAGCGGTGATCGCCGACCTGCGCGACAAGGAATACCTCAAGAGCGAAGAGGAAGCCGAGAAAGAAGGCATCAAGACCGAGTACAAGGACTTGCAGGGCTACCCGGTCGCCAGCCTTGACGCGCCGGAAGTGGTCGGCCTGAAAAACAGCTACCAGAGTGCGTTCAGCCATTACCTGGCCGGTTTCGTTTATGAAGCTCTGGGCGAAAAAGACCTCGCTGCGCCGGGCTATCGCAAGGCTGCCGAACTGCGCCCGAACACGCCGCTGCTGGAGCAGGCGTTGGTCAACCTCGACAAACCGGTCAAAAGCGAAGACAGCGACATCCTGATCGTGGTGCAAAGCGGTCTGGCGCCGGCCCGCGATTCGATCCGCGTGCCGTTGCCGCTGCCGATCTCCAACAATGTAGTCATCACTCCGCTGTCGTTCCCGATCATCAAGCCCGACACCTCCACCGCGACGTTCGCGCAGATCGGTGTCGATGGCCAACAGGTCGACCTGACCGCGCTGAACAGCACCACCGCGATGTCCCGCCGCGCCCTGCGCGATGACATGCCGGGGATCATCCTGCGCACCACCGTGCGCGCGATCACCAAAGGTGTGGCGCAGAAGAAGATCAACGAAACCAACCCGCTGGCGGGCCTGGCAGTGGGTATTTCTTCAGCTGTGCTCGAAGGTGCCGATACCCGTACGTGGCGTACCCTGCCGGACATGACTCAGGTTGTACGTCTGCGCTTGAAGAAAGGTGAGCACCTGGTCACTCTGCCGAGCGCCGTCGGTGGCTCTCAGGTCAAGGTCACCGTCGATCAGCGTTATCAGGTGATCACCCTGCGCGCCGTCGGCAATCAGGTGTTCGCTGCCGGCCTCGCCGCCCACGTCACCCCGAGCGCTGGCGCCACCGCCGTGGCCAGCCTCAAACAACCTTAAGAACGGAGTCTTTGCATGCGCTTCAAACTCATCGCCGTCGCTGCCCTCGCCCTGCTGGCGAGCGGCTGCGCTACCCCGCCACCACCGGAGCCGGGCAGTGCCGCGAGCAAGGTCGTGGCCATGGGCCCGCAGAAACACATCGTGGTCGGCGCGATGCGCGTGGCCCGCGAAAACGGCTTCATGACCGTCAACGTGCAGTTGAGCAACACCCTCAACAGCAACAAGACGTTCTACTACCGCTTCGCCTGGCTCGGGCCTGAAGGTTTCCCGATCGCCGAAGAAGAAGTCTGGAAGAGCCAGATGATGTACGGCGCTCAGACCAGCTTCATCCAGGGCATCGCCCCGACGCCAAAAGCCGTGGACTTCCGTCTGGAACTCAAGACGCCTTAAGCCCGACACCCTATTCCCGATTCAGAGAGCATTCCCATGTTTGCACGCTTTTCCTTCATCGCCGTCCTCGCCCTGCTGGCCAGCGGTTGCGCCAACACTTCACCGACCCTGGGCAGCAAGAACATCAGCTACGGCGACACCAAGGCCGTTGAAACCGTGACCAACGAGTTCGGTTCGACCGACCTGCAGATGATCGCCGAGTCGATGACCCGTTCCCTGGCCCAGTCCGGCATTCTGCAGGGTCGCCCTGTGGTGCAGGTCTACGACGTGAAGAACAAGACCAGCGAATACATCGACACCCGCGAAATCACCACCAGCATCAAGACCCAGCTGATGAAGTCCGGCACCGCCCGTTTCGCCAGCGACAACACCGCGATGCAGAGCCAGGTCGACCAGCTCAAGCTGCAAAACCAGAGCGGCCTGTACAAGAAAAGCACCGTGGCCAAGACCGGCAACATGATCGCCGCCAAATACCGTCTTGAAGGTTCGATCAGCTCGATCGTCAAGCGCAGCAGCGACTACAAGGACGTCTTCTACAAATTCAGCCTGCAACTGATCGACGTTGAAAGCGGTCTGGCCGAGTGGATGGACGAAAAAGAGATCCGCAAAACCACGGAGCGTTAATCGATGCGCACATGGATTGGCATGATGGCCCTGGCTTGCGCGTTCAGCGTGCAGGCGGCCCCGAAAGTCGCGGTGACGGATCTGGCGTATCAGGAGCGTGTGGAGCAATACATCCACATCGTTTCGGCCCAGAACAATTACCGCGAGGGCTACTACAGTTCCAGCGGTTCTTCGAGCTACAACGAACTCGAAGCCACCACCAGCTACATCGAACAGACCGAGCTGCGCAAGTTCACCGGCGACATCAAGGGTGAAATCCTGCGTACCGGCATGTTCCAGCTGGTGCAAGGCACGCCGTACACGGCGTCGTCCAAGGGTGACGTCTACGACGTGATCAAGCGGATCAAGGCCGGCAACTTCAAGGGTGCCGACTACGTGCTGTTCGGCACCGTGTCGGACATCGACTTCACTCAGGACGTAAACGAGCTGGCGAACACCGACAGCTATTCCGCCGTGCTGGGTCTGACGCTGGTGGCCGATTTCAGCCTGATCAACACCAAGACCTACGAAATCACCTCAGCCTTCACGGCGATGGGTGAGGCACAGGACACCAAACTGGTGAACCACCGCGACATCAAGATCTCGCTCAACCGCCCGCGGGTGGTGCGTGACGTGTCGAAGGCGCTGGGCGAAGACGTGGCCGGGCAGCTGAGCATGCAACTCGGCGGTGGCGGCTACGAGCAGCCGCGCGAACCGCAGCCGCGCAACAATCTGCCGCGCGATACGGCGCCAGTGATTCTTCACTGACCGACTGCCGGAAACGAAAAAGGCGACCTTCTCAGGTCGCCTTTTTTTGTGGCTGCACGCTTTATGCGGCCGCTTTGCGCAACGTCGCCATGAACGCCGCAGCGCCAATGAACAGCCCGGCAAACGTGCGGTTCATGCGTCGCTGCTGGGTCGGTGTACGCAACAGGCGCAAGACCTTCGACGCCAGACCGGTGTAGCCGGCCATGACGATCAGGTCGACCGCGATCATGGTCACGCCGATCACCACGTACTGGATCAGCAGCGGCGCATGCGGATTGATGAACTGCGGCAGCACCGCGAGCATGAACACCAGGGCCTTGGGGTTGCTGATGTTCACCAGAAAACCACGGAACACCAGCGCCAGCGGCTTGCCGATCGGCCGGACCGCCGCGTCGTCACTCATGTCCATCGGCAGTGCGCGCCACTGCTTGATCGCGAGATAAACCAGATACGCGACACCGAACCATTTGATCGCGTGAAACGCAGTGGCCGAAGCGGTGAGGATCGCGCCGACACCGGCGCCGACGATGGCAATCTGCACAGCCAGGCCGATCTGCAGGCCCAGGGCGTTCCAGTAGCCGCGCCAGAAACCGTATTGCAGACCGCTGGACATCGACGCAATGGCGCCGGCACCCGGAGAAAGACTGATCACCCAGCAGGCGGCAAAAAACGCCAGCCATGTTTGAAGCTCCATCGCACACCTCGACTCGGACTCGTGACAATCCTCAAAGCTAATGCGGAATTGGCTGGATGACTACCGATTTTTTGCAGGATGTTGCGGGCGCCGACCAATGTGGCCGGCGTCCGATCACTTTTCGAAACCGCTGGAAGGGAACACATCAGTGCCGCGCCAGCGGCGCACCGAACGCTGGAAGAACAGGCTGTTGGGCACCTGCACCATGGCGCTGCCGGTGCCGAGCTCTTCGGCTTCGATCAGCGTGGTGTAGAGCAGATTGATCGCCACCACCCGGCCTTTGACGCCGGGCTTGTCAGTGGTGTCCACCAACTCGACCACGTCGCCCAAACGGAACGGGCCCACGGTGAAGATCAGAATCGCGCAGAGCAGGTTCGACAACACGCTCCACATGGCGAAGAACGCCACCGCCGCCACCGCGACGAAGCCCGACAGCGCCGTCCACAGCACCGTGGCCGACACCCCGAGACGCTCCAGCACAAAGATCAGCGCACTGCCCATGATCAGCCAGCGCAGACCGCCGCGCAGCGGCATCAGCAACTGCGGCGGGAACGGATACTTCTCGCCCAGGCGAGTCAGGAATCGGGCGACGACGCGCTGGGCGAAGTAGCCGGCCAGCAGGATCAGCAGAATCTGCACGCCGAGCCAGATCGGCTCGACCCACATCGCCGGCAATGGAAGTTTGAAGGCTTCCATCAGGACAACGCCTCCAGCTCCGCCTGCATGCTTTCCAGAGTTTCCAGGGCTTGCATCCACGCTTCTTCAAGTTCGCCTTCGCGGACTTTCAGCTTGGCCTGTTCGGCCAGCAGGTCACGCAATTCGTTCTTGCGCGCCGGCTCGTAGAGGTCGCTGTCGCCGAGGCTGGCATCAACCTTGGCCAGTTTCTCGTGCAGCTTGCCGAGCTCGGCTTCGAGCTTGTCGGCTTCGCGCTTGTGCGGCGCAAGTTGCTGACGCAGCGCAGCAGCGGCCTGACGCTGGGCCTTCTTGTCGGTCTTGTCCGGGTTGACCGGTGTGTTGCTGACCGGGGCGTTGCGCTGACGGTATTCCACCAGCCAACGGGCGTAGTCCTCGAGGTCGCCATCGAACTCCTCGACCTTGCCGTCCGCGACCAGGAAGAAGTTGTCGGTGGTGCTCTTGAGCAAATGCCGATCGTGGGAAACCACCAGCACCGCGCCGCTGAATTCCTGCAACGCCATGGTCAGCGCCAGGCGCATTTCCAGATCGAGGTGGTTGGTCGGTTCGTCGAGCAGCAACAGGTTCGGCCGTTCCCAGGCGATCAACGCCAGGGCCAGACGGGCCTTTTCGCCACCGGAGAAATTCAGCACCGGCTCATCGATGCGTGCGCCACGGAAGTCGAAACCACCAAGGAAATCGCGCAGGGTCTGCTCGCGTTCGGTTGGCGCCAGACGCTGCAAGTGCAGCAACGGGCTGGCCTTGGAATCCAGCGAGTCGAGCTGATGCTGGGCGAAGTAACCAACCACAGTGTTCTCACCGCGAGTCAGGCGCCCGGCCAGTGGTTCGAGTTCGCCGGCAAGGTTCTTGATCAGGGTCGACTTGCCCGCGCCGTTGGGGCCGAGCAAGCCGATCCGCGCGCCGGGGGTCAGTTGCAGCTTGACCTTCTCCAGCACGGTTTTCTCGCCATAACCCAGACGCGCATCGGACAGATCGATCAGCGGGCTGGAGATCTTGGTCGACTCGCGGAACACGAAATCGAACGGCGAATCGACGTGGGCCGCCGACAGCTCTTCCATGCGCTCCAGCGCCTTGATCCGGCTCTGGGCCTGACGGGCCTTGGTGGCTTGGGCCTTGAACCGGGCGATGTAGCTTTCCATGTGCGCACGCTGCGCCTGCTGCTTCTCGTAGGCCTGTTGCTGCTGGGCCAGACGCTCGGCACGGGCGCGTTCGAACGCGGTGTAGCCGCCACGGTAGAGCGTCAGCTTGCGCTGATCGACGTGGGCCACGTGATCGACGACTTCATCGAGGAAATCGCGGTCGTGGGAGATCAGCAGCAAGGTGCCGGGGTAACTTTTCAGCCACTCTTCGAGCCAGATGATGGCGTCGAGGTCCAAGTGGTTGGTCGGCTCGTCGAGCAGCAACAGGTCCGATGGGTACATCAAAGCCTGCGCAAGGTTCAGACGCATCCGCCAGCCACCGGAGAAATCTCCTACCTGGCGATCCATCTGCTCGTTGGTGAAACCAAGACCGGCGAGCAACTTGCGCGCCCGCGCATCGGCGGTGTAGCCGTCGGCGCTGTCGAGCTCGGCGTGCAGGCGGGCCAGCGCAGTGCCGTCGTGGGCCTCTTCGGCCGCTGCGAGCTCACGCTGCACTTCGCGCAGGCGCAGGTCACCGTCGAGTACATAGTCGACCGCCAGACGCTCGAGCGTGTCGACCTCCTGGCGCATGTGGGCGATACGCCAGTCGGACGGCAGCAGGCAGTCGCCCGAGTCCGGGTGCAACTCACCGCGGAGCAAGGCGAACAGGCTGGATTTGCCGGCGCCGTTGGCACCGATGAGGCCGGCTTTGTGGCCGGCGTGCAGGGTCAGCTCGGCGTCTTCTAGCAGACGTTGCGGGCCACGCTGTAAAGTCAGGTTCTGAAGTCGGATCATAATGGCGGCGGAGTCTACCAGCTTCCCCCGCAACTGGCGCGAGTAGCACGATGTCCTCTGACCTGTGGAGCTTTGCCCTTGCCGTCTACGCCCGTCCCGGCGTGGAGGATGCCTGCCTGCGCCTGCAATCGGCGGGGGCCAACGTGTGCCTGATGCTGTGCGGTTTATGGCTGGAACAACGCGATGCCACCTGCAACGAGGTGCGAGCCCGGCAGCTTCTGGAATTGACAGAGCCTTGGGATCGGGAAGTGGTCCAGCCGTTACGCGCATTGCGCATGCAGTGGAAAACCCTGGCCGACACCGATCCGGTGCTCAAGGGGATGCGTGAGCAGATCAAGGGATTGGAGCTGGAGGCGGAGCGTGCGCTGCTGTCACGACTTGAAGGCGCCGCACAAGGCTGGAAGCGGAATTCGAAGGAATCGAGTGACTGGCTGCAAGTGCTGGCCGGCCCTGCGGCCAACCTGAACCGCGACGCGCTGCAAGTGCTGCGCGTCGCGGCGACCGGCGCTTAGGAAGCGCTGGACGGGTTGCTGGCGACGCTCGACACCGGCGCCGACGATGGCGTGGTTGCGGTGGTCGAGGTAGTGGCGGCGGGTGCAGGTGCAGCGGTCGCAGCCGGAGTTGCCGGTGCGGCAGGTTTGGCAGCAGGAGCAGCGGTCGGTTTTGCTGCAGCGGGTTTCGCGGCAGCCGGCTTGGCAGCGGCAGGTTTTTTCACTGCTGGTTTTGCAGCGGGTTTCGCGGCTGGCTTGGCGGCCGGTTTAGCAGCGGTCGCTGGCTTGGCTGCGGTGGTTGCAGGCTTCGCTGCAGCAGCCGGTTTGGCCGCTGGTTTTGCAGCGGGTTTGGCCGCAGCTTTTGCCACAGGCTTGGCCGCTGGTTTCGCCGCCGCTTTGGCAGCAGGTTTGGCAGCGGTTTTCGCCGCAGGCTTGGCAGCAGCTGTTTTGGCGGCTGGTTTAGCGGCGGCTTTAACGGCTGGTTTTGCTGCCGGCTTGGCGGCTGCTTTGGCAGCAGGTTTCGCAGCGGCAGTTCTCGCTGGAGCCGCTTTCGCAGCAGCGGTTCTCGCCGCAGGTTTGGCGGCTGGTTTTGCAGCAGCTGACTTGGCGGCAGCCGGTTTGGCCGCTGTGGTTTTGGCCGCAGGTTTGGCAGCGCTGGCGGCTGCGGGTTTCTTCGCGGCTGGTTTTGCAGCGGCTTTCACTGGCGCTTTTGCCGGGGCTTTCGCAGGCGCTTTGGCCGGTGCTTTTGCAGCAGGCTTGGCGGCTGCTTTTTTCGCAGGTGCCGCTGCAGGTTTGGCCGAACGCAGGGACAGCGCCTTGCCGACGGCTTCTTGAACACGACCGACACCCTGGGCCAGTTTCAGGCTTTCCTGGGCATCGCGCTTGAGTTGCAGAATGTAGCTGCGGGTGTCGGACTGACGTTCCTTCAGCGCATCGAGCAGGTCTTCGAGTTCCTTCACGGCAGCCTTGGCCTTGGTCTGCGCCTTGGCTTTACCGGCTGCTGCTGCGTCCTGCAGTTTGGTGCGGGATTTGTGCAGCTTTTCTTGCGCCTTGCCGCGTTGCTTTTCCAGTTTGGCGAGCAGTTTTTCAGCATCAGCCAAGGCTTGGGAGCAAGCGTTTTCCAGATGCTCGAGCAAGCTGCCCGAGAGTTGTTGGAGTAAATGCAACGGAGTGTTTACAGGCTTCTTGGTGGCCGACATGGTTTACCTCCTGGCTGACGTGAGTGCGGCTCATACTAGACCTCTGCTGCTACCGCCGCTAGGGCATGTTGACAGTATCGAAAGCACTCGGTTGCAGGCTTGCAAAAAACTTCTGCGCATTGGCAAAAGCAGTTCACCGTTGCAGACGTTCGCGCTGGCATAATCCACCGCAATTCAGGATGGAGAGTGCCCATGTCGCGCTACTTTTTTTTATCCCTCTGCATGATTTTTTCCGTGGCTCAGGCCGACGAAAAAACGACGGCGAATGACGCCCACGATCTGGCTTACAGCCTCGGCGCCAGCCTCGGCGAACGACTGCGTCAGGAAGTACCGCAGCTCCAGATCCAGGCGTTGATCGAAGGTCTGCAGCAGGCCTATCAAGGCAAGCCGTTGGCACTGAGCGAGGCACGCATCGAGCAGATCCTCGCCGATCACGAATCGCAGGCAGCCGAGCAGGCGGCGATGCCTTCGACTGAAGCCGCGATGGAAAACGAGCGACGTTTTCTCACCGCCGAAAAAGCCAAACCGGGTGTGAAGGAGCTGGCCGACGGCATCCTGCTGACCGAGCTTGCGCCGGGGAATGGCACGAAGGCCGGCCCGGATGGAAAAGTGCAGGTGCTGTACATCGGCCGACTGCCGGACGGCACCGTGTTCGATCAGAACAGCCAGCCGCAGTGGTTCAATCTCGACAGCGTGATCGCCGGCTGGCGCACCGCGCTGCAGAACATGCCGGTCGGCGCGAAGTGGCGTCTGGTGATTCCATCGGATCAGGCTTATGGCGCCGACGGTGCAGGCGACTTGATCGCGCCGTTCACACCGCTGGTGTTCGAAGTGGAATTGCGCGGCGCGACCAGTTGATCGCCCAATAAAAAACGGTGCGTTTGGGGCGCACCGTTTCTGTGTCTTGCGAGGTTCGGTTCAGGCCTGAACCGAATCCTCTTCCTTGTGTGCGGTATGCAGCACTTCGATCAGGCAGTCTTCCAGTTCGAAGCGCTCGTGAAGCAGGCCGCCCAGCTCCTTGAATTTCTCCGCAACGCATTTGCCTTCATCGCAAAGGTCGTTGAACGCGAGCAGTTTTTCGGTGATGACATCGATCCGCGGATAGATCGTCTCGGCCAGTTCCAGGCCGCGTTTGTCGTTGAAGGCCTTGGCCTCGCCCGTCAGCTGTTCGTAGATCTCGAAGTGCCCGGCCGAGACGTAATCGACCAGCACACCGCAGAATTCCTGCAAAGGCTTTCGATCCTCGGACAGCGCCTGAGGTTTGGCGCCCAGCTTGTCATAGGCAGCGATCAATTCCTCACGCTCCTGCAGCCAGCGGTCGATCAGCAGATGAACTCCACCCCAACGTTCCTGAGCATTCTGACAACTTTCGAGCATGGTGATCTCTCTTCCCTTGTGGGTCATGCTGCCCTACACCCGCGCCTCTTCTTGTGAATATTGCTTTGAGAGGCGGCCAGGCAGAGCGTCATCGAGCAACACAATTCCAATGACACGTGCGGGCCAGATTATGCCCGCACGCCTATGGCTTCAAGGTACGCAGGAGAGAAAGTTCATACAAGTGTTTAATCCCTGACCAGCGCCGGGTGCGACGGTTGGCCGCTAAGTGGTCGCTGTAAAGCCATCCAGACCTGTCGCAGCAACTGGTAAGCGGCAAGGATCGACATCCCCACGAAGAACAGCAGGCTCCACTCCGGAATGCTCAAATCGAACAGTGTCCAGGACAACTCCGTGCAATCGGCAGTGTCGTTGAACATACGCATCAGTGCGCATAACCACGGCAGGCTGCTGAACATTTCCTCCGGCCCTGGCCCGCAATGCGCCAGCCTTTGCAGGGAATCACTTTGCAACAGCACTTGTCGCCAGGCCGCCGTCATCCCGCCAAGACTGGTCAGCAACGCCATCATCCAGTACAGCGACAGACCGACACGCTGCGGCCCATGGACCGCCGCCACACCACAAAACATGGTGAGCACACACATGAACAGACGCTGGACCAGACATAGGCTGCAGGGCACCAGACCGACCGCGTATTCGAGGTAATAAGAAGCTCCCAGGGCCAGAATCCCCGCAGTGAAAGCCATAAAAAACAGGGAGCGTGAGCAGGCCAACGACATGGCTTATCCGTAACAATAAAGACAGGCAGTTACGGTAGAGGAAAGCGCCTCGGGCTTTCAAGGCAGGTCACTGGCGACACTTCATCAGAAGTGTAGGGAAATCCCGACAGGCACCGAAGGATTCGGTGTAGCCCACTGTAGGATTTTGCTCGGGAGGGGATTTACCGGTAACAATTCAGTCGCCGGGAAAGAAATGGAGGAGCAACGCTCCCCCTTTCTGATCATGCTCGAACGGCTACCGGCAATGGTGCAGCCAGCAGGCGCTCATCCAGCATACCCAGCCCTTCCTGGAACAGCAGATTGCTGCGCTCGGTGTCACCGAGCCGGGCCAGCAGCCGCGCCAACTCGGCGCACGCTTCCGGATTGCGCTGCACTCGCAGACTGCTTTCCAGGTAGTCCCGCGCCTTGCCCCACAGACTGGCTTGCAGGCACAGGCGTCCCAGCGTCAGCAGCAGGCTGGCATCGCCCGGATGATCCTTGAGCCAGCCCTCGGCCGTCTGCAACTGACGCGCTGGATCGCTGCCGCGCACCAGACCGTAAAGGCGGGCCAGATGACTGTCGTACTTGCGCTTGAGCGCCGTGCGCAGCACTTCTTCCGCTTCGACCTGGGCGCCCAGCTGACGCAGCTGCTCGGCGTAGGCCAGCACCAACGCCGGCTCCTGGCGCTGGGCAGAAGTCAGTTGCTGCCATGCGCGGTTGAGCGACTGTAAACCGACTGCGCCGTCCTCTTCACGCTGGGCCGCGAGGGACAGGTTTTCCCCCCAGGCGCGACGTTCGAGTTCGGTCAGTTCGGACGGTGGCAGGACTTTGTCCTTGCGCAGCTCCGGCAACAACCGAATCACGGACGACCAGTCACCGCGCTGCTGATGCAGGCGCTGCAACTGGCGCAAGGTCTGGACATTGTGCGGATGGCGTTCGTGCATCGCCTGCAAGGTGACCAGCGCCCCATCGGTATCGCCACGATCGGTCTGCAACTGCGCATGGCTGAGGGCGATCGCCAGCTCGGCCTGCGGCTGACGCTCGAGGGCGCGTTCCAGCAGGCGATCGCTTTCCTCGTAGTTGCCTTGTTCGTTGGCGGCTCGAGCAGCCCCCAGGTAATACAGCAACGGTTGACGCTCGGCTTCAGCGGCCCGGTACAGGTGACGCTGGGCGCTGGCCCAGCGACCTTCGGCCAGGTCGAGCTGACCATGCTCGATTGCTACCTGCACGCGGCGGCTGCGGTTACGACGCGACCATGGATTGACCACACCGCCAGAGGTCAGCACCAGCTCGACCAGCGCCTTGATGCCCCAGACCAGCAGCCACAGCACCGCCACCACCGCCAGGGTCGCCCACAGGCTCGATTCATAACGAAAGCTTTTGTAGGCGACCAGCACGTAACCGGAATGCTCGGCAATCGCCAGGCCCAGCGCCGCCGTTGCCGCGATCACAAGAAACACGATCACATACAGGCGCTTCATGGTGTCGCCTCCTGCGCAGTACTGGCGGCCGGTTTGGCGAAGGGTTTCACCGAGTCTTCGGCGTTGACGTTGCGGCGCTCCAGATAGGCCTGCACCGCACTTAAGGTTCCAGCGAGATCCGGCGTGTTGACGGTAACCGGTTGCTTGCTCAATTCCGCGACCTGCTCGAGCATGATTTTGCTCTGCGGGTTGTCCGGGTTGAAGTTGCCCGTGAGCACGTCACGCGCTTCGGCCAGGGCCTGGGTGTACACCGGTGCCTGACCGTTGAGCGCGGCCCATTGCGCCTGTTCGAGCGCAAGGCTCAGGGCCAGACGCACCTGGCTCAGGCTCTGACCGGCGAGCAGCGGCCGGACGTTTTTGTCAGCGTTGAAATCGATGCGGATGTAGCGCGAGATCTGATCCCACCACTGCGCCCAGCGACTGGCGCCGTCGCCATCGGAGGTCAGGCCCAGCAGCGAATCACCGCGATCCTTGTATTCCGGCGCCAGCTCGGTGAGGCCGACGACCTGATCACGCAAAGCGCCCAGGCGCAGGAACAACCCGGTACGATCCGGCTGCTCGGTGCTGCGCAGCGCCACCAGGGTTTTCGCCACTTGCTCACGGGCGGCGAACGAGCCGGGATCATTCTGTTCGCGCAGGATTTCGTCGGCACCCTGCACCAGCGCCTGGGCGCTGCTGATGTCCTGGAGGGCGGAAAGACGCAAGCTGGCCAGCCGCAGCAAGTGCTCGGCCTCGGCCAGGCGCCAGTCCTTGCGGCTGGCGCCGAGGACTGTTTCCAGACGCTGGTTGAGGCGTTGCTGATCGCCCTGAAGCTGGGTCACCAGACGCTGGCGTTCGGCAAGTTCATCGGCGCCGGGCAATTGCCCGAGGCGCTCGGTCAGTCGTTGCTCATTGAGCTTCAGGGTCTGGGCCTGATCGTTCAACGCCTGAACCTGACTCAACTGATTCTGAGTGCTGGCCTGCAGGTGTCGCACCTGCCAGACACCCCAGCCACCCACTGCAACACCGGCGGCGCCGAGCAGCAGCGCGAGAATGGCCAATCCGTTGCCTCGGCGCGGTTCGGCGGCCGGTGGCGGTACATCAACCGGTGCATCGATCACAGGTTGAACGTCATCTTTAGGCAAGGCTGTTTCGCTCACGTATCCATCCTTTGCATTAGAGAACGGGCACGGGATGCTCCCGTAACGCCGTCAGCAAGGCCGCGGCACTGGCGCCGCGACAATCCACAACTGTTCGGGCCCCGGCGGCACTGGCCTGCTCGGCAACCCTTGGGCTTGGAACAAACAACGGCAGCCGCGCAAGTGCAGGCCAGCTGTCGCCGGCCAGTTGGCGCAGGTGCTCGAAACCCTGTCCACTGCTGACCACCAGCCCGTTCAGGCGTTCCGCTGCAATCCTGCGGGGAAGCTCCTGCGGCGGATAGTCCGGCAGGTCGCGACGGTACAACTCCAAGTATTCGACACTAGCACCAAGCGCGCGCAGGCGCTCGGCCAGCAGCTCGCGTCCGCCCTCCCCGCGCAGGATCAACACCTGCGAACCGGGCGCGGCCACCGCCTCAAGCAGACGCGGCAATTGCAGCAAGGCTTCGCTGTCGTCGCCCGCGTCCGGGAAGCTCACATCCAGCCCCCGATCCCGAAGGATGGCTGCGGTCGCCGCGCCTACGCTGAACCACGGCATCGTCGGCGTCGCCAGACCCAGAGCGTCGAGCAGATCCACCGCGATCCGCGCCGCCGGTTTGCTGACCACGATCACCGCGCTGTAACGCGGCAGTTGCGTGATCGTGCGGCGCATTGTGTCAGAGACCGACAGTGGCGCGATTTCCAAAAGCGGCAGACAGCTGCTGAAAATCCCTTGTTCGGCCAGCACGGTGGCGAGCGCCGAACAGTCCTCCACCGGGCGCGTCAGCAGCAGGCGCCAGGCGGTCACTCGTGACCTGCCTCGCCGTAGACCGCCTTGAGAATATCGTCGGCGCCTTGGCCGAGCAGGTCTTCGGCAACCTGTACGCCCAGCGTCTCGGCTGCCGCGCGCGGTGCACGAGCCTGTGCGCTGAGCAGCTTGCCGCCGCTCGGTTCGCCCACCAGACCGCGCAGCCACAACTGATCGCCTTCGAGCACGGCGTAGCAAGCGATCGGCACCTGGCAGCCGCCATTCAGATGTTTGTTGAGAGCACGCTCGGCGGTGACACGGTCGGCGGTGTCGGCGTGATGCAGGGGCGCGAGCAAGGCATGGATTTCGGTGTCGGCGCTGCGACATTCGATACCGACGGCGCCCTGGCCACCGGCCGGCAGGCTGTCATCGACGCTGATGGCCGAGGTGATGCGATCTTCGAAACCGAGGCGGATCAGGCCCGCTGCCGCGAGGATGATCGCGTCATACTCGCCGGCGTCGAGCTTGGCCAGACGGGTGTTGACGTTGCCACGCAGGAAACGGATCTCGAGATCCGGACGGCGTGTCAGCAACTGCGCCTGACGCCGCAGGCTGGAAGTGCCGACGATGCTGCCGGCGGGTAATGCATCGAGGCTGGAATAAGTGTTGGAGACAAACGCGTCACGGGGATCTTCGCGCTCGCAGATGCAGAACAGACCGAGGCCTTCGGGGAAATCCATCGGCACGTCTTTCATCGAATGCACGGCGATGTCGGCTTCGTTTTCCAGCAGCGCGGTTTCCAGTTCCTTGACGAACAGGCCCTTGCCACCGATTTTCGACAGGGGCGAATCGAGCAGCTTGTCGCCGCGACTGACCATGGGCACCAGCGTCACCAGCAGGCCCGGGTGGGATGCTTCAAGACGGGCTTTGACGTATTCGGCCTGCCAGAGGGCCAGAGCACTTTTGCGGGTGGCGATGCGGATTTCGCGAGAGGACATGGATCAATCCGTACTGAATAGATACGGCGGATAATAACAGCTCAGCCAAATCCACTTTGACCTGAATCAGATACGGCGTGGCCTCCCTGGCCTGCAATGCCTGGTGAAATGAACGAAGAACCGCCCGAAGCCTGCGGACTAAAGCCCCTGCATCATTTTGCGCACGCCCGCCACATGTCGACGGCTGACAATCAGCGCGTCACCGTTGAGGCCCTTGAGGAACAACTGGAAGTGGCCCAGCGGTGTGCGTTGCAGTCGCTCGATGCGGTCGCGGGCGACCAGTGCGTTGCGGTGGATCCGCACGAAGCGCTCGCCAAATTCGTCTTCCAGCGCCTTGAGCGGCTCATCCAGAAGGACTTCGCCAGCTTCGTGGCGCAAGGTCACGTATTTGTGGTCGGCAATGAAGTACACCACCTGATCCAGCGGGATCAGTTCGATGCCTTTGCGGGTCCGGGCGCTGATGTGGCTGCGCGGGCCGTTACCGCTTTCGGCGGCAGGACGGGTCAGGGCCGAGAGTTGGGCCCGGTTGGGACGTTCAGCCCGTTTCAGGGCGTCATGCAGATGTTCGGTTCGCACGGGTTTCACCACATAGCCCACGGCGCTGGCCTGCAGGGCCTCCACGGCAAATTCATCGGGACCTGCGCAAAACACCACGGCCGGCGGGGTTTCGCGTTCGCACAGACGGGCAGCCACCTGCAGGCCATCGAGGCCCGGCATGCGGATATCGAGCAGTACGATATCCGGCTTGTGGCTGTCGATCAGTGCCAACGCCTCTTCGCCATTGGTGGCGCTGGGCTCCAGGATTGTGTAGCCCTCGAGCTCGCTCACCATTCGGCTGAGTCGCTCGCGGGCCAGTGGTTCGTCATCAACGATCAGGACATTCATATTGCGCTGGATTCCTGCGTGAGTCTCGCACAAGGATAGCGTAGACAAGTGGAGTGACGTCCGTCACCGCGATCCACGCTAAGACTAGCGCGAGCGCCAAAAAGTGCCGTACGTCGGCCGGCAATATTTGCCGACACCCGCAACGTACCGCCCGACGCCCGTCGCCGACTGCGTTTTACGCAGGGTATGCCAATGGCCAATACACCCACCCCTCTCTCTTCTTATAGTCGGTGGCCGGATCTTTGCCCGATCCGTGGTCACCCGACCCCTATGTCCTACTGTAGACGCTCGTCGGGCCGATATTGCTCAATCGGAAAATATCCTTGCGCAAATCCCCCGGGGACGCCGACAACTATGGCGGAGCGAATGAGAAAAAAACGTATCGACCAGTGTCAGCGACAGGATTGGCAACCCTGTTATTATCCGCGCCAGCGTTTCACGCCTTCTTTCTTCAAGCCGATACGAGCGAATTCATGAGCACTGACAAGACCAATCAGTCCTGGGGCGGCCGCTTCAGTGAACCCGTCGACGCCTTCGTCGCCCGCTTCACCGCCTCCGTCACTTTCGACCAGCGCCTGTATCGCCACGACATCATGGGCTCGATCGCCCACGCCACCATGCTGGCCAAGGTCGGCGTGCTGACGGATGCCGAGCGCGACAGCATCATCGATGGCCTGAAGACCATCCAGGGCGAAATCGAGGCCGGCCAGTTCGACTGGCGCGTCGACCTCGAAGACGTGCACATGAACATCGAGGCACGCCTGACCGACCGCATCGGCGTCACCGGCAAGAAGCTGCACACCGGCCGCAGCCGTAACGACCAGGTCGCCACCGACATACGCCTGTGGCTGCGTGACGAGATCGACCTGATCCTGAGCGAAATCACCCGCCTGCAAAAAGGCCTGCTGGAGCAGGCCGAGCGTGAAGCCGCCAGCATCATGCCGGGCTTCACCCACCTGCAGACCGCTCAGCCGGTGACCTTCGGGCACCACATGCTGGCCTGGTTCGAAATGCTCAGCCGCGACTACGAGCGTCTGGTCGACTGCCGCAAGCGCACCAACCGCATGCCGCTGGGCAGCGCCGCACTGGCCGGCACCACTTACCCGATCGACCGCGAATACACCGCGCAACTGCTGGGCTTCGACGCCGTCGGCGGCAACTCGCTGGACAACGTGTCCGACCGTGACTTCGCCATCGAATTCTGCTCGGCCGCGAGCATCGCGATGATGCACCTGTCGCGCTTCTCCGAAGAGCTGGTGCTGTGGACCAGCGCGCAATTCCAGTTCATTGATCTGCCGGACCGTTTCTGCACCGGCAGCTCGATCATGCCGCAAAAGAAAAACCCGGATGTGCCGGAGTTGGTACGCGGCAAGACCGGTCGGGTGTTCGGCGCCCTGATGGGCCTGCTGACCCTGATGAAAGGCCAGCCGCTGGCCTACAACAAGGACAACCAGGAAGACAAGGAACCGCTGTTCGACGCCGCCGACACCTTGCGCGACTCGCTGCGTGCCTTTGCCGACATGATCCCGGCGATCAAGCCAAAGCACGCGATCATGCGCGAAGCGGCGCTGCGCGGTTTCTCCACCGCTACCGATCTGGCCGACTACCTGGTTCGCCGTGGCCTGCCGTTCCGTGACTGCCACGAAATCGTCGGCCACGCCGTGAAGTATGGCGTCGACACCGGCAAGGATCTGGCGGAAATGAGCCTGGAAGAACTGCGCCAGTTCAGCGACCAGATCGAGCAGGACGTGTTTGCCGTGCTGACCCTCGAAGGCTCGGTAAATGCCCGTGACCACATCGGCGGCACTGCGCCGGCGCAGGTCAAGGCTGCCGTGGTTCGCGGTCAGGCGTTGATCGCCAGCCGCTAAAAGCCAAAAGCATCGCCAGCAGGCTGGCTCCCACATTCTGGATCTGTGAATACAAATTCAGTGTGGGAGCCAGCCTGCTGGCGATTGCTCTTTCAAAAACGCTAAAACTGCTACTTCTTCGCAGCGATCATCGCCAAAAACGTCGGCATCGCCGCTTCCTTGTCCGCTGCAATCTTCTGCACGTGCGGATTCTGCTCCAGCCGCTCCAGCAGCGCCTTGGCCTTCGGCATCTGCGCCAGCAAATCCAGACCGAACAGCTTGTGCCCCACCGCAACTGCCAACGGCACGCTGTAGAGGAAGTACAAATCCGCAATACTCAGGCTGTCGCCCGCCACATACGGGGCGAACTTGCCGTGACGGCCCAGTGCCGCAAAGCCCAGCAGCAATTCAGCCTTGGTTTTCTCCTTGATCGCTTCCGGCAGCGTCGTACCGAAAAACGCCTCGCCATAGCAGGCACGGGCCGGCAGCTCGATGTACAGCTCGATTTCCTTGGCCACCGCCAGCACCTGAGCGCGGGCAAACGGCTCGGTCGGCAACAGCGGGACACCCTTCTGGCTGCTTTCAAGGTATTCGAGCATCACCATCGTTTCATTGATGTAGCCACCTTCGGTCCCCAGCACCGGCACCTTGCCGCGCGGGCTGATGGCCAGGGACTCCGGCGTTGGCGTCGGGTAGAACGTGACCTCTTCGAACGGCAGGTCTTTTTCCAGCAGCGCCAGCTTGACCATGTTGTAGTAGTTGCTGACGGAGAATCCATAGAGCTTGAACATCACATAGCCTCCAGGCCGTGCGGGGTGGGCAGTGCCTGTTTATAGATCGCACCAGGGATTCGCGCCAGCAGCATCACGCTGAATGCGGGTAAACTGGCGCCTTTCCTTGAGGAGCCTGCCATGAGCGAGCCGACTGACATCGACAATGATGAAGAAGAGTTCACCGAATCGACGCTGATCGAAGCGATCGAGAACCAGATCGAAAGCGACAACCCGCCAGCGGCCAAGGCAACCTTCAACAAGCTGACGCTGGTCGGTTACGAGCGTGATGACATCCTGAATCTGATGGCCCACGTGCTGGCCTGTGAAATCGACGCGATGCTCGACGAAGACCGCGCGTTCGATACCGAGTGGTACGAAACCGCGCTGCGCGCACTGCCCGAACTGCCACCGGAAAAGCAGTAAACGGCCCCGCCCTGTGGGAGCCCGCCTGCTCCCACACAATTTGTCACCCATCTGCGAGGCCTTCTGCCGCCCCCTGACTACACTGGAATTCACCCCGGGACAAAAACCCTGACACGCGCACTGGACAGGCCGCGCCGGCAGGTTCACCTTAGGGGCGCTGTCGTCCAATTCCTAGAAAGTCTGGAGTCCTTATGTCGCTTACCCCTGAGTTGGTTGCCGAACTGGAAGTCCTTGCACTCTTCAACCTGGACAGTTCCCAGGAAGGTCTGAAAATTCATCAGACCGCTGCCCCGAAGCACATTGCCGCCGCACAACGCCTGTTCGAAAAAGAACTGACAGACCAGCCTGATGGCGGTTACCTGACCAGCCTCGGTCGCGATGCCGCACAAAACGTGCAAACCGTACTGACGATTCTCAGAGAGCAGCAAACCGCCTGATTTTCCCGACTTTGCCCACGGAAACCCCTGCCACGGGATTTCCGCGGGCCAGCCATGAACGTCCCCCATCGCCGCGCGATAGAAATCTGACGTCAAAAAACAAATTCAGCTTAAAACTCCTGCCGCTCAGGCGCTAAACTCCCGGACACCCGAGACCCCTTGCCTCCGAGCCCTGCGCGCCGGTTTGAGCCGACATGACCCGCACCCATGAAATCCGCCCCGACCTCGACGAAGGCATCGACCGCAAGGTACTCAGCCAGCTACGTGCACGCTTTCTGAAACTCAATGAAGGCCGCCTGAACCGGGCGCGGGAAGGCCTGTCGACGCGCCAGCAAAGTGTGCTGACGCTGCTGCCGCTGTTTTTTCACGTTAATCATCCGCTGCTGCCGGGTTATGTCTCGGGCAGCACGCCAACCGGGCTGTCAAATTACGAGCCTGACGCCGAGGCGCTCGCCGAAGCCCAGCGCCTGACCCGCTCGTTTTCCTACAAGCCGCGTCACGGAAGCAACCCGCCACGGCCGATTCACGGTCTGTTCCTGATGGGCAGCCTCGGCACGCTGGCCCAGGCAGACCAGAGCGACATGGACGTGTGGGTCTGCCACGCCCCCGACCTGAGCGATAGTGAGCTGGCCGAACTGCGCAAGAAGTGCCAGTTGCTCGAAACCTGGGCCGCCAGCCAGGGAGCCGAGGCGCACTTTTTCCTGATCGACCCGGTACGTTTCGTCAAAGGCGAACGCGATACTCAGCTCAGCTCCGAAGATTGCGGCACCACCCAGCACTATCTGCTGCTGGACGAGTTCTACCGCACCGCGATCTGGCTGGCTGGGCGCACGCCGATCTGGTGGCTGGTGCCGGTCTACGAAGAACGCGCCTATGACGCGTACACCCACACCCTGATTTCCAAGCGTTTCATCCGCAACGATGAAACCCTCGACCTGGGGCCGATGGCGCACATTCCGCCGGGCGAATTCGTCGGCGCCGGGCTGTGGCAACTGTTCAAGGGCATCGAGTCACCTTACAAATCGGTGCTCAAGCTGCTGCTGACCGAGGTCTACGCCAGCGAGCATCCGCATGTGCAGTGCCTGAGCCTGCGCTTCAAGCAAGCGGTGTTCGCCAATCGGCTGGACCTCGACGAGCTGGATCCGTACATGGTGGTCTACCGCCGGATCGAGGAATACCTCACAGCGCGCAACGAACCGGAGCGGCTTGAGCTGGTACGCCGTGCGCTGTACCTCAAGGTCAACCGCAAGCTCACCGGCAACAGCCGAACCCAGAGTTGGCAGCGCTCACTGCTGGAAAGACTGGCCAGCGAATGGCATTGGGATCAGCGGCAACTGGCGCTGCTCGACAGCCGCAGCCAGTGGAAAGTCCGCCAAGTCAGCGCCGAACGCCGGGCGCTGGTCAACGAACTCAATTACAGCTATCGATTCCTGACCCAGTTCGCCCGCGCAGAGCAGACCGTCAGCCTGATCAACAAGCGCGACCTCAACGTTCTCGGACGGCGCCTGTATGCGGCGTTCGAGCGCAAGGCGGACAAGGTCGAGTTCATCAATCCCGGCATCGCCCCGGACCTGGCCGAAGACACGCTGACCCTGGTGCAATCGCCGAACAAAAAGGAACCGGGCCAGACCCAGTGGGGCCTTTACAACGGCAGCCTGACAGCGCTGGAGTGGGAACACTTCGCACCGATCAAGCGCAGCCGCGAGTTGCTGGAATTGTTGACCTGGTGCCACCGCAACGGCGTGATCGACAGCAGCACCCGACTGGCCCTGCACCCCGGCACCAGCGACATGAGCGAGTTCGAGCTGTTCAACCTGCTCGGCAGCCTGCAACAGAGCATCCCCCTGCCCTTGCCGACCGTTGCCGAAGAACCGCTGCTGCGCGCCGCCGTACCGAACGAAGTGTTGATGCTGGTGAATGTCGGGGTCGATCCGCTCAAGCATCACCGCGACCTGAACATCCTGATGACCACCGAGCGTACCGATTCGCTGAGCTACGCCGGTGTGCGCGAGAACCTGGTGTTGACCTTGGATCAGGTCACGCTCAACAGCTGGAACGAAGTGCTGGTCAACCGCTTCGATGGCCCGCATGCCCTGATGGACTGCCTGCGCGATTACCTCAACAATCTGCCGCGCGGAGCGCAACAGCCGTCGCTGCGAGTGCGCTGCTTCTGTCACAACCGCGCGCAGTTCATCGCGCGACGGGTGGAAGAAATCATCGACACCGCGCAGACCCTGTTGCTCAGCGACCTGAATCACCGCTACCTGATCCAGGTGCAGCAGCATTACCACGTGCTGGAACTGGTGCCGGGTCAGGTCAACCATGTCGCCCTCGCCACCCTGCCGGCGCTGCTCGATTACCTGGGCGAGGAACAGCCGCGCTACAGCCCGCTGCACCTGGACCCGATGGCGCTGGAAGACCACGACCTGGCGCTGATCCTGCCGATGGGCCAGCCTGAATGCATTCAGGTGTTCTACCGGATCACCGAACAAACCGCCGAGCTGTACGTACTCGACGAATTCAATGCGCTGTGGCAACAGCACTTGCCCTTTCACGACGAGCAAAGCCTGTTGGTGCCATTGCAGCGGTTCCTGCAGTCGATCCAGTTCCGCCGCGAAGCGCTGCTGCCGATGGATGCGGGCCATGCCGCCAGCCTTGAAATCTTGTATTACCAGTTATTGCCATCAGGGCCGGGACGCGCGCGACGGGTCGAAATGCGCCCGGCGCCGCAGACGCCGGTCAACAAACCGTTCTACGACGTGCAGGCGATCGTCGGCAAAGCCGCGCCCGGCGAGGTGCAGGTCACGCTGTATTGCAATCAACGGGAATTCAGCGAGCTGGAACATGGTGACCAGCTGTTCAGCGTGGTCGCCCGGGAGATCGTCGGGCAGCGCCGGGAAACCGAGCGCTACCGCTGCTACATCACCGACCTGGACCTGTCGGGCGTGATCGGTGACGGGCAGAGTTCGAGCAATCTGTATCTGCGTTACAAGGCCGACCTGGAACGCTCTCTGAACGAGGCGCTCGAGCAGGTCTGAGGCGGGTTACTCCGGGAAATCACCGCCGTTGGCCGGCTGCGATTCGACTTCGAGCAAGGTCAGTTTCAGGGTCTTGCCGCCCGGGGCTGGCCAGTCGATGTGCTGACCAACCTTCAGGCCCAGCAGCGCACTGCCGACCGGGGCCAGGATCGAGACTTTGCCTTCGTCGGCGTTGGCGTGCTTCGGATAGACCAGGGT
The DNA here is from genome assembly GCF_949767575.1 of Pseudomonas sp. IT-P2. Taxonomy (NCBI): domain Bacteria; kingdom Pseudomonadati; phylum Pseudomonadota; class Gammaproteobacteria; order Pseudomonadales; family Pseudomonadaceae; genus Pseudomonas; species Pseudomonas sp. IT-P2. The sequence continues at coordinate 233,362 of NZ_CATKQA010000044.1, forward strand.
CAGGTGGTAGTCCTTGCCACTGCTTTCTTCGCGGCAGTGCACACGGGAATTCATCGTCACGACATCGGCAGGCACTTCATCGTGACCGACCAGGGTATCGGCGCGGTCCAGTTCGGTTTGCAGCGCGATCACGCCCGGCAGCGTGTCATCCAGGCTGTCGATCAGGCGCTCCAGACGTTGCACGTCCAGACGGGTAAGGGTGATGGAAGGTGCGGTCATGATCCGGGCAGACTCCTTTCTTCTGCACACAAAAAAAGCAAAACCCCGCCAAAAAAGACGGGGTTTTCACCAGGCCTCGATGGGTTGAGGCGTTTCCGGACACTATCACAGCTCAAAAAATATACAAGCTACGCGCCGGCGAGCTGCCGGCGCTGAGCGGCCTGCGCACAAATCACCCGGCGGCGCTCGTCATCGGCCGCACGCCACTCGCGGATGTCTTCGACATGGCGCATGCAACCGAGGCAGACCTTCTGCTCATCCAGCCGGCATACGCCGGTGCACGGCGAAGGCACGGCCGGGCTGACGTTGCTGTAGAGCGGCTTCGGCGGACGGGCGGGCGCGGTGTCAGTCACGAAATCACAGGCCTTCGAAATCGAATTCGGTGCCGGCCTGCTGCTTGACGATGCGCTCGAGCATTTCGCCCAGCTGTTCTTCGCTCTTGTCGCACATCCAGCGTTCGCTTTCTTCGTCGTAGTCGAAGTGGAAACCGCCGGACACCGCGGCCAGCCACAGCTGCCGCAACGGTTCCTGACGACTGAAGATCAGCTGGGTGCCGTTCTCGAACTTGACGGTCAGCACACCGGCCGAGTTCTCCATGTCGATGTCCAGGTCGCTGTCGTCGAAGATGTCTTCCAGTTTTTCCTGGGTTTCATCGACCAGATCGTGGAAACGGGCTTCGGACAAACTCATTGCGGCAACCTCAAAAAATGTCTGATCAGGCTCAAGCGCCGCAAGATACGGACGCTGCCAGCCGATTGCAAAGGATAACGACCAAGCGCCCTGCCCGGCGACGAAATATCCACCCGTCACGCGGGAAAAGTTTCCGCGCCGCAGCCTGAGCCCCGCCGGACGGGAGTTCCGTCGCATAGGCAAGCTGCCGGGTGGCCGGTATACTCCGGCGCAATTAACGCATTTTCAAGGATTTCGCCATGAAGCGCCTGATCTCTTCCCTTGCTGCGCTCGTCGCGGTTGCCTGCCTTGTTTCGGCTTGTGGTCAAAAAGGCCCGCTGTACCTGCCCGATGAAGATCAGGACCCGGCCGAGCAAGCCCAGACTTCGCAAAAGCAGCCTGCCTCCAAGGCACACAAGCACGACGTTTACTAAGGGATCGCCATGGACGCTTTTAACTACCGTGGCGGGGAGCTGTTCGCGGAAGGTGTGGCGCTGTCCGCCATCGCCGATCGCTTCGGCACTCCCACCTACGTCTACTCCCGCGCTCACATCGAGGCCCAGTACCTGGCCTACGCCGATGCGCTGGCCGGCATGCCGCACCTGGTCTGCTTTGCGGTCAAGGCCAACTCCAACCTCGGCGTCCTGAATGTCCTGGCCCGTATCGGCGCCGGTTTCGACATCGTCTCCCGTGGCGAGCTGGAACGCGTTCTGGCCGCCGGCGGCAGCCCGGACAAGATCGTATTCTCCGGCGTCGGCAAGACCCGTGACGACATGCGCCGTGCGCTGGAAGTCGGCGTGCATTGCTTCAACGTCGAATCCACCGACGAGCTCGAGCGCCTGCAAGTGGTCGCCGCCGAGTTGGGCGTTCGCGCGCCGATCTCGCTGCGCGTGAACCCGGACGTCGATGCCGGCACCCACCCGTACATCTCCACCGGTCTCAAAGAGAACAAGTTCGGCATCGCCATCACCGACGCCGAAGACGTGTACGTGCGTGCCGCGCACTTGCCGAACCTGGAAGTGGTCGGCGTCGACTGCCACATCGGTTCGCAACTGACCACTCTGCCGCCGTTCCTCGATGCCCTTGATCGCCTGCTGGATCTGGTCGATCGCCTTGGCGATTGCGGCATCCACCTGCGCCACATCGATCTCGGTGGCGGCCTGGGTGTGCGTTATCGCGACGAAGAGCCGCCATTGGCTGCCGATTACATCAAGGCTGTGCGCGAGCGCCTGGTCGGCCGTGATCTGGCGCTGGTGTTCGAACCGGGCCGCTTCATCGTCGCCAACGCCGGCGTGCTGCTGACTCAAGTCGAATACCTCAAGCACACCGAGCACAAAGACTTCGCCATCGTCGACGCGGCCATGAACGACCTGATCCGCCCGGCGCTGTACCAGGCCTGGATGGACGTGACCGCGGTCAAGCCGCGCGACACCGCTGCACGCAAGTACGACGTGGTCGGCCCGATCTGCGAAACCGGCGACTTCCTCGCCAAGGAACGCGAACTGGCGCTGGAAGAAGGCGATCTGCTGGCCGTGCATTCGGCCGGTGCCTACGGTTTCGTGATGAGCTCCAACTACAACACCCGCGGCCGTGCCGCCGAAGTGCTGGTGGATGGCGATCAGGCCTTTGAAGTGCGTCGCCGCGAAACCGTGGCCGAGCTGTTTGCCGGCGAAAGCCTGCTGCCGGAGTAACCCCATGCTGCTGCGTTTTACCAAGATGCACGGCCTGGGCAACGACTTCATGGTCCTCGACCTGGTCAGCCAGCACGCGCATATTCAGCCCAAGCACGCAAAAATGTGGGGCGACCGGCACACCGGCATCGGTTTCGACCAGTTGCTGATCGTCGAAGCGCCGAGCAATCCGGATGTGGACTTCCGTTACCGGATCTTCAACTCCGACGGTTCCGAAGTGGAGCAGTGCGGCAATGGTGCGCGCTGCTTCGCCCGCTTCGTGCTCGACAAGCGTCTGACCGCCAAACGGCAGATCCGCGTCGAGACCAAGGGCGGCATCATCGAACTGGACGTGCGTAACGACGGCCAGATCGGCGTGAACATGGGCGCCCCGCGCCTGGTGCCGGCGGACATTCCGTTCCAGGCGCCGGAGCAGGCCCTGAGTTATCAGGTCGATGTCGACGGTACGCCGGTCGATCTGGCCGCGGTGTCCATGGGCAACCCCCATGCGGTGCTGCGAGTCAGCGATATCAACACTGCACCGGTGCATGAACTGGGGCCGAAAATCGAACATCACCCGCGCTTTCCGGCGCGGGTCAACGTCGGTTTTCTCCAGGTCATCGACCGCCATCGCGCGCAACTGCGCGTCTGGGAACGCGGCGCCGGGGAAACCCAGGCCTGCGGCACCGGTGCCTGCGCTGCTGCTGTAGCGGCGATCAGTCAGGGGTGGATGGATTCGCCACTGTTGATCGACCTGCCGGGCGGGCGCCTGTCCATTGAGTGGGCAGGCCCCGGCCAACCGGTGTTGATGACCGGCCCGGCAGTGCGCGTATACGAAGGACAAGTGCGTCTTTGAGTGAGCAGAAGCCATGACCGATAAGCCTCAGGTACCCGCCCGACAGTCCGGTGAATCAGCGTCCGAGAGCCTGGAGGCGGCAGCGGTTGCCGCGTACCTGGAGGCTCATCCGGACTTTTTCGTCGAGCATGAAGAACTGCTGCCGTCCCTGCGCATCCCCCATCAGCGCGGCGATACCGTTTCGCTGGTCGAGCGCCAGATGGCCATCCTGCGCGACCGCAACATCGAGATGCGTCACCGCCTCTCGCACTTGATGGACGTCGCCCGGGACAACGATCGCCTGTTCGACAAGACCCGTCGCCTGATCCTCGCCCTGATGGACGCTGCCACCCTGGAAGATGTGGTGATCAGCGTCGAAGACAGCCTGCGTCAGGATTTCCAGGTGCCCTTCGTCAGCCTGATCCTGCTCGGCGACAACCCGGCCCCGGTCGGCCGCTGGGTGACCCACGCCGACGCGCAAACCGCCATCGGCGGCCTGCTCACCGAAGGCAAGAGCGTCAGTGGCAGCCTGCGCGAGCATGAGCTGGACTTCCTGTTCGGCGAAGAACAGCGCAAGCAGATCGGCTCCACCGCCGTGGTCGCCGTCAGCCATCAGGGCATCCACGGAATCCTGGCCATCGCCAGCCGTGATCCGCAGCACTACAAGAGCTCGGTCGGCACGCTGTTCCTCAGCTACATCGCCGAAGTCATGGGTCGCGTGCTGCCACGGGTCAACAGCTCCCTGCGTTCGGTACGCTGAGCATGGAACGACAACTGGACGCTTACTGCGAACACCTGCGCAGTGAGCGGCAGGTGTCGCCGCATACGCTGTCGGCCTACCGGCGCGATCTCGACAAAGTCCTCGGCTGGTGCATCAAACAGAACATCGGCAGCTGGCAGGCGCTCGACATCCAGCGCCTGCGCAGCCTGATCGCCCGCCTGCATGCCCAGGGCCAGTCCTCGCGCAGTCTGGCGCGCCTGCTCTCGGCCGTGCGCGGGCTCTATCACTATCTGAATCGCGAAGGCCTCTGCGATCACGATCCGGCCACCGGCCTCGCGCCGCCCAAAGGCGAACGCCGCTTGCCGAAAACCCTCGACACCGACCGCGCCCTGCAACTGCTTGAAGGTGCTGTTGAGGACGATTTCCTGGCTCGACGTGATCAGGCGATTCTGGAGTTGTTCTATTCCTCCGGCCTGCGCCTGTCGGAGCTGACCGGGCTCAATCTCGATCAACTCGATCTGGCCGACGGCATGGTTCAGGTACTCGGCAAGGGCAGCAAGACGCGCCTGTTGCCGGTCGGCAAAAAAGCCCGGGAAGCACTGGAGCAATGGCTGCCGTTGCGGGCGCTGACCAATCCGGCGGACGGCGCCGTATTCGTCAGCCAGCAAGGTCGACGCCTCGGCCCGCGCGCAATTCAGGTGCGGGTCAAACTGGCCGGCGAGCGCGAACTGGGGCAGAACCTGCACCCGCACATGCTGCGGCACTCCTTCGCCAGCCATTTGCTCGAGTCCTCCCAAGACCTGCGCGCGGTGCAGGAATTGCTCGGCCACTCGGACATCAAGACCACCCAGATCTATACCCACCTGGACTTCCAGCACCTGGCGGCGGTCTACGACAGCGCCCATCCACGGGCCAAACGCATGAAAGGCGACGATTCATGAGCATCCAGTTGATCACCTTCGACCTCGACGACACCCTGTGGGACACCGCCCCGGTGATCGTCAGCGCCGAAGCGGTTTTGCGCGAATGGCTGAGCGAGCATGCGCCGAATCTGGGCGCGGTACCGGTGGAGCATCTGTGGTCGATCCGTGAGCGGGTACTGGCCAATGAACCGGGACTGAAACACCGCATCAGCGCGCTGCGCCGGCGAGTGCTGTTCCATGCGCTGGAGGAAGCCGGATACGCCCACAGCGAAGCGTCGGATCTGGCGGACAAGAGTTTTGAAGTGTTTCTGCATGCGCGGCATCAGATCGAGGTGTTCCCGGAGGTCGAGCCGATCCTGGAAACCCTCGCCAAACACTACGCTCTCGGGGTGGTCACCAATGGCAACGCCGATGTCCGTCGTCTCGGGCTGGCGGACTACTTCAAGTTTGCGCTGTGCGCCGAAGACATCGGCATCGCCAAGCCGGATGTGCGACTGTTCCATGAAGCGTTGCAGCGCGGTGGCGTGAGCGCCGAAGCCGCCGTGCATATCGGCGATCACCCGGGGGACGACATCGCCGGGGCGCAGCAGGCCGGTCTGCGAGCGATCTGGTTCAACCCCGCCGGCAAGGTCTGGGAAGCGGAGCGCCAGCCGGATGCCGAGATTCGCAGCCTGAACGATCTGCCCGCGGTGCTCGCCCGCTGGAACAGCCGCGGCTGATTTTCTTTCGCCCATGAAAAAGCCCGCAGCGACGGCGGGCTTTTTCAGCAAGCAAGCGACACGCCTCAGATAGGGCGGCTGCCGTACTTGTTGTCCGGCTTCTTGGGCGGATCGGCGACCACGTTGGCCTCCACTTCCTGAACCTTGCCACCGCGCGCAAGGAACTCTTCCATGGCCTTGGCCAGGGCATCGCGCTCCTTGTTCTTGGCTTCGATGCTCGGCAACTCGTCGACCGACACCGCCGCCTTGGCCTTGCCTTTGGCAGCCGGGACCGGCGTATCGTCACCGCCATCGTCTTCAGCAGCGTCTTCCGCTGCTGCTTCCAGACCGTCTTCGGCCTCGTCTTCGTCGCCTACTTCGAGGTCGTCGTTTTCCAGATCATCGTCGCTCATGTTCTACCTCATGACTTGCGAAAAGCAGATTAGTTATAGACCAGCTTTGGCGACTGTCGAAAGTCGCCGGAAAAAAATCAGTAACCATTGGTGACCAACGGTTTATGCCCCTTCACCGTGCAAGGTGGCGAGGACTTTACGGGCACCGCCATGATCACGGTGCTCGCCCAGGTAAACGCCTTGCCAGGTGCCCAGTGCCAGTCGACCCGCCGTTACCGGCAAACTGATCTGACAGCCCAGCACGCTGGCCTTGAAGTGCGCCGGGAGGTCGTCCAGGCCTTCGTCGTTATGCTCATAGCCGTCTGTTCCTTGTGGGATCAGACGATTGAAAAATCGTTCGAAGTCGCGACGTACCGCCGGATCGGCGTTCTCGTTGATGGTCAACGACGCCGAGGTATGCTGCAGCCACAAATGCAACAGACCGACCCGGCATGCCTTGAGTTCAGGCAGACCGGCGAGCAACTCGTCCGTCACCAGATGAAAGCCCCGGGGCCGTGCCCGCAGGGTTATCAGAGTCTGTTGCCACATACAGTTCTCCGCACGTTCGGGGCGCATTCTAGCGCGCTCTGGAAAAAAACAAAGGCCCTAATATTCCTTCAATGATGTAAGCCTTTGGCCGCAGAAAAACACTCGTCGTAAACACGACCAAAGCAGTACGAAAAATCCTTTGAGCTGTATCGGGGAAGACAAATTCCAGACAAAAAAATGCCCGGCAAGCCGGGCAAGTTTTTTGCGGCGCGTGCTTACAGGTTGTAGCCGCGCTCGTTGTGTTGTGCCAGATCCAGGCCGACCGATTCTTCTTCCTCGGTCACACGCAGACCCATCACGGCATCCAGTACCTTGAGGATGATGAAAGTGACGATGGCGGTGTAAATCACGGTGAAGCCGACGCCTTTGCACTGAATCCAGACTTGTGCGGCGATGTCGGTGACGGTGCCGAAGCCACCCAGCGACGGTGCGGCGAACACACCGGTCAGGATCGCACCGAGGATACCGCCGATACCGTGCACGCCGAAGGCATCCAGGGAGTCGTCATAACCGAGTTTGCGTTTCAGGGTGGTGGCGCAGAAGAAGCACACCACGCCTGCTGCCAGACCGATCACCAGTGCGCCCATCGGGCCCACGGTGCCAGCGGCCGGAGTGATCGCCACCAGACCTGCAACGACGCCGGATGCGATACCCAGTGCGCTTGGTTTGCCGTGGGTGATCCACTCGGCGAACATCCAGCCCAATGCAGCAGCAGCGGTAGCGATCTGAGTGACCAGCATCGCCATGCCGGCAGTGCCGTTGGCGGCCGCAGCGGAGCCGGCGTTGAAGCCGAACCAGCCGACCCACAGCATCGCCGCGCCCATCAGGGTGTAACCCAGATTGTGTGGCGCCATCGGGGTGGTCGGGAAACCTTTGCGTTTACCCAGTACCAGGCAGGCAATCAGACCGGCCACACCGGCGTTGATGTGCACCACGGTGCCGCCGGCGAAGTCGAGCACGCCCCAGTCCCACATCAGGCCGCCGTTGCCGGACCAGACCATGTGCGCGATCGGTGCGTAGACCAGGGTGAACCAGATGCCCATGAAGATCAGCATCGCGGAGAACTTCATCCGCTCGGCGAACGCACCGACGATCAGCGCCGGAGTGATGATCGCGAAGGTCATCTGGAAGGTGATGAAGACCGCCTCGGGGAACAGCGCCGCCGGTCCGGTCAGGCTCGCTGGCGTGACACCGGCCAGGAACGCCTTGCCGAAACCGCCCACGAACGAGTTGAAGTTGACGACACCCTGCTCCATGCCGGTGGTGTCGAACGCGATGCTGTAGCCATAAATGACCCACAGGACGCTGATCAGACCGGTAATGGCGAAGCACTGCATCATCACGGAAAGAATGTTTTTCGACCGAACCATGCCGCCGTAGAACAGCGCGAGGCCGGGGATGGTCATGAACAGCACGAGGGCTGTGGAGGTCAGCATCCAGGCGGTGTCGCCGGAATTCAGGACTGGGGCTGCCACTTCGTCTGCCGCCATGGCCAGGCCGGGCATTACGATAGACAACAGGGCTCCTAGCCCTGCGAATTTACGCAGAGTCATATTGTTTTCTCCTGGGGCGTTGGGTTTGTGGCGGCGTTTAGATCGCGTCGGTATCGGTTTCGCCGGTACGGATGCGGATCGCCTGTTCCAGATTGACCACGAAGATCTTGCCGTCACCGATCTTGCCGGTGTTGGCAGCCTTGGTTATCGCCTCGATAACCCGATCCAGATCCTTGTCGTCGATGGCAACGTCGATTTTCACCTTGGGCAGAAAATCGACCACATACTCCGCGCCGCGATACAGCTCGGTGTGACCCTTCTGCCGACCGAAGCCTTTGACTTCAGTAACGGTAATGCCCTGCACGCCGATTTCGGACAGCGACTCGCGCACGTCGTCCAACTTGAACGGCTTGATGATGGCAGTGACTAGCTTCATGAAACTCTCTCCCGAATTGGTGGACTTGCCCCAGGAAAACAAACCCGACTCAAGTCTAAGCGCAGTGCCTGGCTTTGTAACGCTTCGTTGTCGACGCCAGCTAACCGCTCCAGACGAAACTCCCCGCTCCGTCTGCCGCACTGCATTCGTCACAGCGACTGCATCAGTGCATGGGTCGAAGGTGACTAAGCAGAAAGCTTGCCATCTCGCCAAAAACCACTGATTTCAATCCCTTGGCCGCTGCCACAGATGCCATCACCCAAATGGCACTCCGGATACGCACAACAACGGTGCGTGGCCGTGCATCCCGTTGCGCGAAAAGCGTGCATCCGTGCCTGCGCCAATGACTATAGACACTGCGTGATACACTGCCGGCCATTGTTTCCAGGACATATCCCATGCTCGCGCCCAAAGACTTCCTCGACGCCCTTAGCGGCACCGCCTCCCGCCTGTTCAGCGGCGACACGCCCTTGCCAAAAGCCGAAATCGAAAGCCAGTTCAAGATGCTGCTGCAAAGTGCCTTCAGCAAACTGGACCTGGTGAGCCGCGAAGAGTTTGACAGTCAGATGGTGGTGCTGGCGCGCACTCGCGCCCGGCTCGAGAGCCTTGAGGCGAAGGTGGCGGAGCTGGAAGCGAAGCTGACGCCGCCGGCTGAGTGAGTCCTCATCCCAGCCCGCAACTGGTTGGCGGAATTTCGTTGATGCTTGTGCCAGCGATCAAACCTGCATAACCTGAGCAAACGTGAGTGTGTCCACTAAGGACGCGCAGGCCTTGGCCTCACCGAAGCCTGCAACTGAAAACCGTCTCCTCAAGGCGGTTTTTTTTCGCCTCGAGATATGTGCGGCTGTCGACCGCAACATCCAGTGAAGGTTTGCCCAGGCAACCGTCCCTCCAACACTCCCCTCCCCGACTACCCTTCAAAAACCCGCAGGAAGCGGCCCCTCGATTCAACTCAAGGAACGACCATGTCCCTCGCCATCGTCCATAGCCGCGCCCAGATTGGCGTGGATGCCCCCGCCGTCACCGTCGAAGTCCACCTGGCCAACGGCCTGCCCTCGCTGACCATGGTCGGCCTGCCTGAAGCGGCGGTGAAAGAGAGCAAGGATCGGGTGCGCAGTGCGATCATCAATTCCGGGCTGCAGTTTCCGGCGCGGCGGATCACTCTGAATCTGGCACCGGCGGATCTGCCCAAGGATGGCGGGCGGTTCGATCTGGCGATTGCGCTGGGGATTCTGTCGGCGAGTGTGCAGGTGCCGACGTTGACGCTGGATGATGTGGAGTGCCTTGGCGAACTGGCGTTATCCGGCGCCGTGCGGGCGGTGCGCGGGGTGTTGCCGGCGGCACTGGCAGCGCGCAAGGCCGGGCGGACGCTGGTGGTGCCGCGGGCGAATGCCGAAGAGGCGTGTCTGGCGTCGGGACTGAGGGTGATTGCGGTGGATCATCTGCTGGAGGCTGTGGCGCATTTCAACGGGCATACGCCAGTCGAGCCTTATGTCTCGGACGGGCTGATCCATGCTGCCAAACCTTATCCCGACCTGAATGAAGTACAGGGCCAACTGGCGGCCAAACGGGCGCTGCTGATTGCCGCTGCCGGCGCCCACAACCTGCTGTTCAGCGGGCCACCGGGGACGGGCAAGACATTGCTGGCCAGTCGTTTGCCAGGGCTGCTGCCACCGCTGACCGAGAGTGAAGCGCTGGAAGTGGCGGCGATTCAATCCGTCGCCAGCGGCGCGCCGCTGACTCACTGGCCGCAACGCCCGTTCCGCCAACCGCATCACTCGGCTTCCGGGCCGGCATTGGTCGGTGGCAGTTCAAAACCTCAGCCCGGCGAAATCACCCTCGCCCATCACGGCGTGCTGTTTCTCGATGAGCTGCCCGAGTTTGATCGCAAGGTGCTGGAGGTGCTGCGCGAACCGCTGGAATCCGGCTGCATCGTGATCGCAAGGGCCAAGGAACGGGTGCGGTTTCCCGCGAGATTCCAATTGGTGGCGGCGATGAATCCCTGCCCCTGTGGATATCTTGGCGAACCTAGCGGCAAGTGCTCGTGCACGCCGGACATGGTGCAGCGCTATCGCAACAAGCTGTCGGGGCCGTTGCTGGACCGGATCGATTTACACCTGACGGTGGCGCGGGAGGCGACAGCGCTGAACCCTGCGGTAAAACCGGGAGAGGACAGCGCCAGCGCGGCCACGCGGGTCGCTGAGGCCCGCGAGCGTCAGCAAAAACGCCAGGGTTGCGCCAATGCGTTTCTCGATTTGCCGGGGCTGAAGAAGCACTGCAAGTTATCCACAGCCGATGAAACCTGGCTGGAGACGGCGTGCGAAAGACTGACCTTGTCGCTGCGCTCGGCGCATCGGTTGCTCAAGGTCGCGCGGACGCTGGCGGATCTCGAAAAGTGCGCAGATATCAGTCGCGAGCATCTGGCCGAAGCGTTGCAGTATCGGCCGGCGACTCAGTAAGTGCTGAGTTTGGGGTGGCCCCAATCGCGAGCAGGCTCGCTCCCACAAGTCCAACATAGATCCTGTGGGAGCGAGCCTGCTCGCGATCGCTATTTCAGAGACGCCTCAACGGAAGCGGTCGACCTCTTGGCGCAGGTCGGCTGCCAGGCCTTCCAGTTCCTTGGCGGTGATGGCCAGGTTAGACACCACTTCGCGCTGCTCGCTGTTGGCCATCGCGATGCTCTGCAAGTTGCTGCTGAGCAAAGTCGCGGTGCTGCTCTGCTCCTGAGTCGCGGTGGTGATCGCGGCAAACTGCTCACCCGCCGAGCGACTTTGCTCGTCAATGCGCGCCAGCGCCGAAGCGACGTTGGCGTTGCGCGACAGCCCTTCCTGCATCAGCAGATTGCCCTGCTCCATGTTGCTGATGGCGTTGCCGGTTTCCTGCTGAATGCTGTGAATCATGCTGGAAATTTCATCCGTCGCCTGACGGGTACGCGAAGCCAGGCTGCGCACCTCGTCGGCCACCACGGCAAAGCCGCGACCCTGCTCGCCGGCACGGGCCGCTTCGATGGCGGCGTTGAGTGCCAGCAGGTTGGTCTGTTCGGCAATCGAGGTGATCACGCTGACGATGCCGCCGATTTCCTGGGAACGCTGACCGAGCGTGTTGATCACGGTCGCGGTGGTGTTCAGTGCGCCGGCAATCTGCTCCAGCGAGGAAGACGCTTCCTCCATCGACGTGCGACCGATCTGCGTCTGCTGCGCGTTTTCCTGGGCAAGGCGCTGGGTGTTGCCCATGTTGTCGGCAATGTTCAGCGAAGTGGCGGAGAACTCTTCAACGGCACCGGCCATGCTGGTGATTTCGCCAGACTGTTGCTCCATGCCTTCATAGGCGCCTCCGGACAGACCGGACAGCGCCTGAGCCCGACGGTTGACCTCTTCCGAGGCGCGGCGGATGTGCTCGACCATGGTCGACAGGGCCTGGCTCATCTGGTTGAACGCGCGAGCCAGCTGACCGATCTCGTCGTTGCTCGACACGCTCAGGCGCACGCTCAGATCACCGGCACCCAGGGCTTCGGCCTGACGCACCAGATCGCCCAGCGGCGCCAGCTTGCTGCGCAGCAACCAGACCACGGAGCCGACCGCCAGCAGCATCGCCAGCAGACTGCCGATGGCCAGCTGAGTGCCGACGCTCCAGGTCACCGCGCGAATCTCCGCCTTCGGCATGCTCGCCACTACCGACCACGGCCCACCCTCGAACGGCACGGCGATGCTGTAAAAGTCTTCGGACTTGTCGCTCCAGAACCGGCCTTTACCCGGCGCTTTCGCCAGATCGTTGATTACCGTAATCGCTTGATCCAGCGCCTGCACGCCCGCCGGGGCCACCAGCCATTGGTTTTTCTCGTCCAGCAATGCCAGCGAACCGGTCTGGCCGATGCGGAAGCGCTTGAGATTGGCGAACTGGGCGTTCTGCGCGTCGGTGTAATCGAAGCCGACAAACAACACGGCAATCACCTTGCCGCTGCTGTCACGCACCGGGGTGTACTGAGTCATGTAGGAACGATCGAACAGCAAGGCACGGCCAACGTACCCCTGCCCTGCCATCAACTTCGCATAGGCCGGGTGGGCGTGGTCGAGCACGGTGCCGATGGCGCGGGTGCCGTCCTGTTTGCTCAGGGAGGTGCTGACGCGAATGAAGTCTTCGCCGCTGCGCACGAACAGCGTGGCGACACCCGCCGTCATCTGCTTGAACTCGTCGACTTCCTTGAAGTTGTTGTTCAACACTTCGCTGCCCAGGTGCAGGCCCGGCGTCTGGGTGCCGGCCACGGTCACCGGCTCGCTCGGATGAATGCTCAGGCCGGCGCTGAAGCGCTTCTCGAACAACCCGCTCAGGCGCTGGGTGCTTTCGCGCAGCGTGCCGTGGAAGGTGCTCAATTGGTCGGCGAGCAGACGCGCCTCACTGGCGAGGTGCTCCTCACGTGTGGCGAGGTTGGCGGTATCCAGCGAACGCAAAGCAAAGACTGTACTGCCGCTGATGACAATCGCCAGTATCACGGCGAGCGCGAGGCCCAGCTGCGAGGCGATCCGAGCGCGAGGTTGAGACATGGACAGCTCCTGGCCGAACTTCCGATCCTCCTTGATCGCAGCTCGGATAATTTTCTAATGGGGGTGAATCGTGGTAACCGGCACGACGGTTCCACATGCACGTATTCGGCGGTAAAACCGAATACTTGAGCGAACAGCAGGGTTATGGCGAAAGGCCGGCATTGTGCAGGCTCGAACGATTCAGCTCAAGCGCGTGACCGCCGGCAGCGTCATGGCGCGGACTTCGCCTTGCAGGAAGTCGCTGAGGCGGCGCAAACGTTCACCTCCGGGGCGGGTCTTTGGCCATACCAGGTAATAATTCAGTCCGCTGGCGACCGCCGTCGGCCAGGGCAGGCTCAAGCGCCCTTGCGCGACATCCTCGGCCACCATCAGCAGATCGCCCATGGACACCCCATAGCCCCTGGCTGCCGCGATCATGCCCAGCTCCAGGGTGTCGAACACCTGCCCGCCCTTGAGCGACACCTGTTCCGACAGTCCCATGTGTTCCAGCCAACTGCGCCAGTCCCGGCGATCCGGCGTCGGGTGCAGCAGCTCGGCGCTGGCCAGCCGCGCCACGTCCCACGGCTGATCGTTGAGCAGATTCGGCGCGCCAACCGGAATCAGCTCCTCCGGAAACAGCAGGCTGGCTTCCCAGTCCGGCGGGAAATGTCCGTCACTCAGCAGCACCGCGCAATCGAAGGGCTCGTTGTTGAAGTCCACCGAGTCCACGTCCATCCACGCGCTGGTCAGTTGCACTTCGTTGCCTGGCTGCAAATGCCTGAAACGACTGAGCCGCGCCAGCAACCAGCGCATGGTCAGGGTCGACGGGGCTTTCATGCGCAGGATGTCATCTTCGGCGCGCAAGGTATTGCAGGCCCGCTCAAGCGCGGCAAAGCCCTCACGGATGCCCGGCAGCAGCAGGCGTGCCGACTCGGTCAGTTGCAGGTTGCGCCCGCTGCGGTGAAACAAGCGGCAGGCGAAGTGCTCTTCGAGCGTGCGGATGTGCCGGCTCACCGCACTCTGAGTGATCGACAACTCTTCAGCTGCCCGGGTGAACGAACTGTGGCGGGCCGCCGCTTCGAATGCGCGCAGGGCATACAAGGGGGGAAGACGACGGGACATGCACAGCGCTCCTATGGCGGGATTGCGCCAACTTAGCAGAATCGTGGAAGGATGAGTTTTAATCATGCCATCCATCCTTTTTATCCCTTTGTGCAACCTGCGCCAAACCCTGAGAATCGACGGTCTCTTGCTCCCTCTTTTATAAGGATGTGAACGCCATGCAGCGTCCTGTGCGTACCGAACTCTGGGCCATCCTGCGGCTGGCGGGGCCGTTGATCGCCTCGCAGTTGGCGCACATGCTGATGGTGCTGACCGACACCCTGATGATGGCGCGCCTCAGTCCCGAAGCGCTGGCCGGTGGCGGTCTGGGCGCGGCGAGCTATTCGTTCGTGTCGATTTTCTGCATCGGCGTGATCGCGGCGGTCGGCACTCTGGTGGCGATTCGTCAGGGCGCCGGCGACATCATCGGCGCCGCCCGCCTGACCCAGGCCGGATTGTGGCTGGCGTGGCTGATGGCGCTCGGCGCCGGGCTGCTGTTGTGGAATCTGAAACCGGTGCTCTTGCTATTCGGCCAGACCGAGACCAACGTCAACGCCGCCGGGCAATTTCTGATCGCCCTGCCGTTCGCCCTGCCCGGCTACCTGAGCTTCATGGCCTTGCGCGGCTTCACCAGCGCCATCGGCCGGGCAACGCCGGTGATGGTCATCAGCCTCGCCGGTACGGTGGCCAACTTCCTGCTCAACTACGCGCTGATCACCGGCCTGTTCGGCCTGCCGAAACTGGGGCTGACCGGTATCGGTCTGGTCACGGCGATCGTTGCCAACTGCATGGCGCTGGCACTGGCCTGGCACATTCGCCGGCATCCGGCCTATGACGCCTACCCGCTTCGCGAAGGTCTGTCGCGGCCAAATCGGCAGTATTTGAAAGAACTCTGGCGCCTGGGCTTGCCTATCGGCGGCACCTACGCGGTGGAAGTCGGGCTGTTCGCCTTCGCGGCGCTGTGCATGGGCACCATGGGCAGCACGCAACTGGCGGCGCACCAGATCGCCCTGCAAATTGTCTCGGTGGCATTCATGGTTCCGGCGGGGATGTCGTATGCGATCACCATGCGCGTCGGTCAGCATTACGGCGCCGGGCAATTGAACGATGCGCGGATGTCGGGACGGGTCGGCATCGTCTTTGGTGCGGTGGTAATGCTGGGGTTTGCGATGGTGTTCTGGTTGCTGCCGAATCAGTTGGTCGGTTTGTTCCTCGACCATAACGACCCGGCGTTTGCCGAGGTGATTCGTCTGGCCGTCAGCCTGCTGGCCGTGGCGGCGTGGTTCGAGCTGTTCGACGGCACGCAGACGATTGCCATGGGCTGCATCCGCGGGCTCAAGGATGCCAAGACCACATTCCTGGTCGGGCTCGTTTGCTACTGGCTGATCGGTGCGCCGGCGGCGTGGCTGATGGCGTTCCATCTGCACTGGGGGCCGACCGGCGTCTGGTGGGGTCTGGCGCTGGGGCTGGCCTGCGCGGCGGTGAGCCTGACGCTGGCGTTCGAATGGAAGATGAAGCGGATGATTCGGCTCGAGCCGCAATCTCAAGGTTTCAAGATCGCTCAGCCGGAATGAGTTTCCCTGTGGAAGCAAGCTCGCTCCCACAGGGATTTGAGGCTAAACCACGATACCCAGCGGCGGCTGGCTGGCGTCAACCACCAGATATTCAACCAGTTCCGCCAACGGCAACGGCTTGCTGATCAGGTAACCCTGCACCTGATCGCAGCCGAACCCGCGCAACAGATCCAGTTGCTCCCGGGTTTCCACCCCTTCGGCCACCACTTCCAGGTGCAGGTTGTGCGCGAGATTGATCATCGCGTGCACCAGTTTGCGGTTCTCTTCACGCTGCTCCATGCCGCCGACAAAGCTCTTGTCGATCTTCAGCAAGGTGATCGGCAGGCTGTTGAGGTGCACGAACGATGAGAACCCGGTGCCGAAATCATCCAGCGAAAATCGCACGCCGAGGCGACCGAGCGCGTCCATGGTCTGCTTGACCAGATCGCTGCGGCGCATCACGGCGGTTTCGGTGAGTTCGAATTCCAGCCACTGCGCCTCGACGCCGCGCTCGGCGATCAGACGGCTGAGCGTCGGCAGCAACTGGCTGTCCTGAAACTGGCGGAACGACAGGTTGATCGCCATGTGCAGCGCCGGCAGTCCGCGTTCGCGCAACGCCTGCATGTCGCGCAGGGCCCGGGATATCACCCAATAACCCAGCGGCACGATCAGGCCGCTCTGCTCCGCCAGCGGCACGAATTCACTCGGCGGCAGCAGGCCGCGTTCGCTATGGCGCCAGCGCACCAGCGCTTCGAGGCCGACGATCTGGCCGTCCTGCAGGTTCAGGCGCGGCTGGTAGTGCAGCTCCAGCTCGTCACGGCGCAACGCCCGGCGCAGCTCGCTTTCGAGGTCGGCCATGCTCCGCGCGTTGCGGTTGATCCGCTCGTTGAAGATGTGAAAGGTGCAGCCCTGAGTGCTCTTGGCCTGCTGCATGGCGATGTGCGCGTGCCACATCAGCGGATCCGCACCACCCTGGGCGCGGGCATGGGCGATGCCCAGGCTGGAGCCGATCAACAGGCTTTCCCCGTCGACCCAATAAGGTTCGGCCAGGGCTTCGGTAATGCGCTCGGCCATCCATTCGGCCCGTTGCGGGGCGCGGCGGGTATCGATCAGCAAGGCGAATTCATCGCTGCCGAGGCGCGCCAGTTGATCGCCGACTTCCAGCTGACTTTTCAGCCGTGCGACGACTTGCAGGATCAGGCGGTCGCCGGCCTGGTGGCCAAGGGCGTCGTTGGCGTGACGGAAGTTGTCGAGATCAAGGTGCCCGAGGGCCAGGCCGCGACCGTCGTTTTCGGCGAGGCGCGCCGTCAGCAGGGTCTGGAAGCCCTGGCGGTTGGCGATGCCGGTCAGCGGATCCTGTTCGGCCAGGCGTTGCAGGGTGTTTTCCAGCACGCCGCGTTCGCGCACATGCCGCAGGCAACGCCGGAGCATGCCGGGATCGAGGGCATCGAACACCAGCCAGTCGCTGACGCCGTCGGGCGCGGTCGCCGGCTCGTGTTCCAACAGCAACACCGTCGGCAGGCTGCAACGGCCGGGCGCCGGCTGCAACGCGGGAACGGTCAACAACACCGCGTGGCGGTTGTCTTCGAACAGGCTGCTGACCGACTCCCAGCTCGGCGCGCTGATCAGCACCGCCGTACTTCCCAACGGCGCCAGACACTCGCGCAATAACGCTGTCCACGCTGGCTCTTCGGCCAGTAGCAGCAAACGCAAGGGTTCGACAGGCGTAGTCAAGCTGACTCCCTAGACTCTGCAATGATGTGGGCGGCGGGCATTATGCCGTTGCGGCAACCAATGACCAAACGACAACGGTTATCAAAACGTTATTTTGTGTCACGAATGAGAACATTAGCCGCAAAATCACCGCGCATCCTGCGTGAAAGTAACAAAACCGGCAAATTTGAATCGCGTGCTGCGTCACAAGTCGGAGAGAGCAGCACAAATCGCTGAGCCTGTTAAAATGCCGGCCCATTTCGTCAACGACTCCCGAATTTTCGTATGTCCCGACTCAATCCCCGGCAGCAAGAAGCCGTGAACTACGTCGGCGGCCCTCTATTGGTGCTCGCCGGTGCTGGCTCCGGCAAGACCAGCGTGATCACGCGCAAGATTGCGCATCTGATCCAGAACTGCGGCATCCGCGCCCAGTACATCGTCGCCATGACCTTCACCAACAAGGCCGCGCGCGAGATGAAAGAGCGGGTCGGCACCCTGCTGCGTCCAGGTGAAGGACGCGGGCTGACGGTCTGCACCTTCCACAACCTGGGCCTGAACATCATCCGCAAGGAACATGAACGGCTGGGCTACAAACCCGGTTTCTCGATCTTCGATGAAACCGACGTCAAGTCGCTGATGACCGACATCATGCAGAAGGAATATGCAGGCGACGACGGCGTCGACGAGATCAAGAACATGATCGGCGCCTGGAAAAACGACCTGATCCTGCCGGCCCAGGCCCTGGAAAACGCCCGTAACCCCAAGGAACAGACCGCCGCCATCGTCTACACCCACTATCAGCGCACGCTCAAGGCGTTCAACGCGGTGGACTTCGACGACCTGATCCTGCTGCCGGTGAAACTCTTCGAAGAGCACGCCGACATCCTCGAAAAATGGCAGAACAAGGTGCGTTACCTGCTGGTCGACGAATACCAGGACACCAACGCCAGCCAGTACCTGCTGGTGAAAATGCTCATCGGCAAACGCAACCAGTTCACCGTGGTGGGCGACGACGACCAGTCGATCTACGCCTGGCGCGGCGCGCGGCCGGAAAACCTGATGTTGCTCAAGGACGACTATCCGTCCCTGAAAGTGGTGATGCTGGAGCAGAACTACCGCTCCACCAGCCGCATCCTGCGCTGCGCCAACGTGCTGATCTCGAACAACCCGCACGAATTCGAGAAGCAGCTGTGGAGTGAGATGGGCCACGGCGACGAGATCCGCGTGATCCGCTGCCGCAACGAGGACGCCGAAGCCGAGCGCGTGGCCATGGAAATCCTCAGCCTGCACTTGCGCACCGACCGCCCGTACAGCGACTTCGCGATCCTCTATCGCGGCAACTACCAGGCCAAGCTGATCGAGTTGAAACTGCAGCACCATCAGGTGCCGTACCGTCTGAGCGGCGGCAACAGTTTCTTCGGTCGTCAGGAAGTGAAAGACCTGATGGCCTACTTCCGCCTGATCGTGAACCCGGACGACGACAACGCCTTCCTGCGGGTGATCAACGTGCCGCGCCGGGAAATCGGCTCGACGACCCTGGAAAAACTCGGCAACTACGCCACCGAACGCAAGATCTCGATGTACGCCGCCACCGACGAACTCGGCCTGGGCGAGCATCTGGACAGCCGCTTCACCGATCGCCTGTCGCGCTTCAAGCGCTTCATGGACAAGGTGCGCGAGCAATGCGCCGGCGAAGACCCGATCTCCGCCCTGCGCAGCATGGTCATGGACATCGACTACGAGAACTGGCTGCGCACCAATAGCTCCAGCGACAAGGCCGCGGACTACCGGATGAGCAACGTCTGGTTCCTGATCGAAGCCTTGAAGAACACCCTGGAAAAAGACGAAGACGGCGAAATGACCGTCGAGGACGCCATCGGCAAACTGGTCCTGCGTGACATGCTGGAACGTCAGCAGGAAGAGGAAGACGGCGCCGAAGGCGTCCAGATGATGACCCTGCATGCGTCCAAGGGCCTGGAATTCCCCTACGTGTTCATCATGGGCATGGAAGAGGAAATCCTCCCGCACCGCTCCAGCATCGAAGCCGACACCATCGAAGAAGAACGCCGCCTGGCCTACGTGGGCATTACCCGCGCGCGCCAGACCCTCGCGTTTACCTTCGCCGCCAAGCGCAAACAGTACGGCGAGATCATCGACTGCGCGCCAAGCCGCTTCCTTGATGAGCTGCCGCCGGACGACCTGGCCTGGGAAGGCAACGACGACACACCGACCGAAGTCAAAGCCGTGCGGGGCAACAGCGCACTGGCTGATATACGCGCGATGTTAAAGCGCTAGAATTGACCACTTTTTACTAGACCTTCGGCGCACAAAGCGCCAAATGAGGACAGCTTCATGGAAGCATTGCACCAGAAAATCCGCGAACAAGGCATTGTGCTTTCCGACCAGGTCCTGAAGGTCGACGCCTTCCTGAACCACCAGATCGACCCGGCCCTGATGAAGCTGATCGGCGACGAATTCGCCTCGCTGTTCAAGGATTCCGGCATCACCAAGATTGTCACCATCGAAGCCTCGGGCATCGCCCCGGCGATCATGACCGGTCTGAACCTCGGCGTGCCGGTGATCTTCGCCCGCAAGCAACAGTCCCTGACCCTGACTGAAAACCTGCTGTCGGCGACCGTTTACTCGTTCACCAAGAAAACCGAAAGCACCGTGGCCATCTCCCCGCGCCACCTGACCAGCAGCGACCGTGTGCTGATCATCGACGACTTCCTGGCCAACGGTAAGGCGTCCCAGGCGCTGATCTCGATCATCAAGCAGGCCGGCGCCACCGTCGCTGGCTTGGGCATCGTGATCGAGAAGTCGTTCCAGGGCGGCCGTGCGGAGCTGGATTCGCAGGGTTACCGCGTCGAGTCGCTGGCTCGCGTGAAATCGCTGAAGGATGGCGTGGTTACCTTCATCGAGTAAGCAACACCGCATTACCTCTGTGGGAGCCAGCCTGCTGGCGATGGCGTCGTGTCAGTCAACATCTTCAGGACTGGCGGATAGCAATCGCCAGCAGGCTGGCTCCCACAGTTGCTTCGGGTGTTGGAGTTATTGCGCGGTAGCTTTGAGGCCAGTAAGGAGCAACCGCTGAAACAGGTCTTCCTTCAGACCTTCCGGATCAGTGAGCTGCATGCGCGCCAGATGCTCCGGATACAGCGAAGCCTCAGGCGCATCCAGCGCTGCCTTGCCCAACTCCAGAATCTCGGTCAGCTTGAACTTGCTCTTGAGCCAGTTCAGCGCCCGCAACAGATCCTTTTCGACCTCCGTGAAATCGCAGCCCAGCGGATACTCCGGAAACAGGTTCGGATGCCGTGCGGCAATCGCCTGCAAGCGTTGCGGGGTGTTGTCGGTAAAGCGCGGATCGAGACGGAAATCCTTCGGCAGCTTGCCGACCTTCTGCGCCTGCTCGATCAGGCCCTGCTGGAAGCGCGAGTCGCTGATGTTCAACAGCGCTTCGATCACCACCGCATCCGATTTGCCGCGCAAATCGGCGATACCGTACTCGGTGACCACAATGTCGCGCAGGTGCCGCGGAATCGTGCAATGGCCGTACTCCCAGACAATGTTCGAACTGACATCGCCGCCGGATTCGCGCCAGCTGCGCAGCAGCAGGATCGAGCGCGCATCGTGCAGCGCATGGCCCTGGGCAACGAAGTTGTACTGGCCGCCGACGCCGCTGAGCACCCGCCCGTCTTCCAGTTGATCCGCCACCCCGGCGCCCAGCAGGGTAATGGTGAATACGGTGTTGATGAATCGCGCATCCAGACGCTGCAGGCGCTTGAGCTCTTCCTGACCGTACAGCTCGTTGATGTAGCTGATGCGGGTCATGTTGAATTCGAGGCGTTTGCTCAGCGGTAACTCACGCAAGCGTTCATAGAAACTGCGCGGCCCGAGGAAGAAACCGCCATGGATCGAGATGCCATCGGTTTGCGCCGCTTCGTCGAGGGTCCCGGCGTTGGCCCGCTCCTGAGTCTGTACATCCGGGTAAACCTTGCGCCGGATGATCCCGGCTTCGGCCAGTACCAGCAGGCCGTTGACGAACATTTCGCTGCAACCGTACAAGCCTTTGGCGAAGGGTTCGATGCCGCCCTCGCGTTCGATCAACTGCGCCCATTGGCTGAGGTTCACATCGGCCAGCAAGTCCTGGTATCCGGCGTTGTCGGCCTGACGCGCCAGCAACGCGGCGGTCAGCGCATCGCCCATCGAGCCGATACCGATCTGCAAAGTACCGCCATCGCGCACCAAGGTGCTGGCGTGCAAACCGATGAAATGATCCTGAAAGCCGACAGGCATGTTCGGCGTGGAAAACAGCGTGCTGCTGTCCTTCTCGTCGATCAGCAGGTCGAAGGTATCGATGTCGACTTCGGCGTCGCCCGGCATGTACGGCAGCTCGGTGTGCACCTGGCCGACCAGCAGAATGGTCTCCCCCGCCGCCCGGCGTTTGGCGATCATCGGGAACAGGTCGAGGGTGATGTCCGGGTTGCAGCTCAGGCTAAGACGATCCGGATGTTCGCTGCTGCTGGCGAGCAACTGCGCCACCAGGTTCAGGCCGGCGGCGTTGATGTCGCGGGCGGCGTGGCTGTAATTACTGCTGACGTAATCCTGCTGGGCCGGCGCGCTGTTGAGCAGGCTGCCCGGCTGCATGAAGAACTGCTCGATGCGGATGTTGGCCGGCAGGCTATCGCGGTGCAGATCGGCGAGGAATTCCAGTTCTGGGTAATCACCGAACACCCGCTCGACGAAGGGCTCGATGAAGCGCTTCTGCAAACCATCGCCCAGCGTCGGGCGGCCGAGGCACAGGGCGGTGTAGATCGTCAGCTGCCGTTCGGGCAACCCGGCCACCCGCCGGTACAGCGCGTTGACGAAAGGATTGGGTTTGCCCAGCCCCAGCGGCAGGCCCATGTGGATATGCGCCGGCAACCGCGCCAGCACGTCGTCCACTGCCTGTTCGATCGAACACAACTGCACCATCTGAAGCCTCCTGCCCGTTCCGTGAATAGGGGTAGACCGAGCTTGCCGGGGATTTACTTCAGAGGGAAGGCAATTAGTGCGAAAAAAATAGAAGAGTGCGATGTTTGGTGCAAGCACATCCAAAAAACATTCAACAATAACAATGCATTAACGATACCGAGAGAATCATCACACAAGCCTGTAGCCTCTTTCCCACATTGATTCCAATTTAATCGCGCAGAACTTCAGGACACTTCTGAATTGAAGTTATCTGAGTTCCAGCTAGCATTAAAAACGTAACACTTCGTTAGCAATCAATGCCTTTAGACCAACATAAATTTATCCGAACAATTTATGGAGATCGACTTTTTAGCAATCCGTAGTGCGTGGACACGCATTCTAAATTCAAGCGAACCGATATCAACGTTGGCAATTCAAGCATTCAGCAACTTGAGTGCAGCCAGCAGCGGTTCGCCCATGCGCTAGTTGCTGCTCACAATGTTGGCAAGGATGCTGCTACGCGACTTACATGTAGTCATGAGCCAGGGGCGGTCAATACGTGCCGCCCTTTCACTTGCTTCAGGATTTTTATATTGAAAACGCCGATTGAATTTTTAACTGAGCCCTTGAACCGCCACCGAAGCCTGACCACAGACTGCCCGGTATGGCCATACCTGCCTTACTATATTTACCATATCGAAAATAAACTTCCAAAAGCATCCGGAAGCGCCCTGGAAACTCAGCCAGGTTCACTACTCGGTTTCATTGGTTTGATTGACCGTAACTACGAGCTTCCATTTCGTCCGCACCAAATGGAATTTATCAAACCATGAAAAGCAATCTAATACTTTGCTGCTTCGGCCTGGGCGTCTCAGCTCTAACAAGCGCATCGCCTTACTTAATCGGAAATTCAATTAATTTATACCTATCCCACGATCGCTTATATTTATATGTGCTCGCTGGTGCTTCGCTTTTCATCATCGCGACGCCACCCTTGAAACTAGCAGCCAACATATATCTACAAAAGACTTCTGCCAAGACAAGGTACATTCTGAAAAAAACAATTTTAACTCGCCTGGGAAGCAAAGCATCCATACATACAAGAAACCCAGGTGAGCAGATCGAACTCATCGACGGAGATGTTGACGGCTCTTTGTATCTATACCATTCGGTTTTCTTTGACACCTCACTCAACTTCAGCATCATAATCTTCGCATTGATTATAACGACTCACTATCATCCACTTTTGGCGCTCGCCCCCCTTAGCGGCCTGATATATGCCTCAGCTGCATATTTTATAACCCGGAGAAACAGCGCCACCCTTTTTGAAGAATATGTAAAAGAAAACACCGTTACAATAGGGGCAATCTGTGCGCATTTATACAATGCCGAACCATACAACGACAGAGTCAAGCTGAGCATCAAACACATTGAACGCCTCGCTTTTCGTTCAAGCCTGAAAGCATCATCCTTCGAATCCATTTCGGGAACATGCTATTTGGTAGCGATAGTTTTTTTATTCTTGATATCTGCTCACTTATTAAGCGAAAGCACTTTGACAACAGGCGCTATCTTTGCCTCAGCCATCTACCTCGAACGTGTGCTCAGCCCGACAACTTCGCTTCTATCCATATACTATTCAAGCAGAGAGGCCGCTTATCGCCGCCACCGGATTCTAAGCTACAAATTGCAGTATGAGGGGCATTAAATTATGTTTATGTGCTTGCAAAAAAATTTAATATTATTTTTATTTTCAACAATGTGCCTGACTTTAGCAGCTGTATGCCAATTGCTAATACCATCGATCGTTGCCAAGGGACTTACAGCTCTCAGTAGTGGTGCTTTCAGCACTAATCTGTACCTAGTTCTCACCACTATTTTTTTAGCGAAGCTCGCAATGCAAACTCTGGGTAACTCAATGGCAGCGCTTATGGAAGCAAAATCTCGCTTTTTACTCATTAATTTCGTTGTGCATGATAAAAGGCCTTATCCGTTAAGCTTTCGCGTGACGATGATCAAAGAAGATGCCGAGAAAATTGCTTCAGTCCTTCATGACTCAACTCATCTGGCAGGATCTTGTATTTTGACTTTTGCCACAGCCTATATCTTACTTCGTGAAAACGCTTATTTTTTCATCCCTCTGATACTCATCACTGCGTTGACTTGCGTGCAGTTGATATATGCCAAACCCAAAATCCAGAGTCTGTATAAAGCCGAAATGGTCAATGAAGACCTGTATAAGGAATCACTCATCAGCACTTTCAGCTCCCCCACAATTGATGACCAAAATTCTCAAGCACTTATCACCAGCTGTAATGAACGTCTGAAGAATACAATACGAGCACGCTACAAATATCAAAAAGCCAACGCCATTCAATGCTTCTGGCCGGAAATGGCGATCTCGGCCGGGACAGTATCGGTCGTTATTTTCAGCGCCACTGCTACGCCTGAATTATTCGGCGAGCGTCTTATTGCCTGCCTTGGTTACGTCGGAATTTTTACCATGGCTAGCACGAGCTCAATAAGACTTGGCATAACGATGATTGGAGTAAGGGTATCCGTCAGTAGAATATTCGGGGAGCACCAATATGAATGATTTATTCATCCAGCAGATACGACTAAAGCCAGACAGAGTGGCGGCTCATTTTTTACGCGACCTTTTTCCGCTTCCATTCAGTAACAGAATTACCGTATTTATCGGAGAAAATGGTTCTGGAAAGTCCACCCTGCTTGAAGCACTTGCCATCAGTTTGGGATGCAATCCAGAAGGCGGTGGGAAGAACTTTAATTTCTCGACCGAGAACACTCACTCGAATATGCACGAAGCCCTGACGCTTTCAAAAGGCTACCGAAAGGAGAAGGACGTTTTTTTCTACAGAGCAGAAACCTTCTATAACTTGAACACTGCGATCCGCAAGCTTGACGCAGAGGCGAGCTTTGATCCCGAAATAAAGGCCTACTACGGCGGCGAGGATATGCATTGCATGTCGCACGGTGAAGCAATGGAGGCGCTGTTTCGAAACCGATTCAAAGCCCAGGGACTGTACGTTCTAGATGAACCGGAAGCGTCGTTATCCCCATTGAGGCAATTGGTGTTCATCAACCGAGTAATGGAGCTATCGCGCAAGGGTGCACAGTTCATCATTGCCACTCACTCACCGCTCATTATGTCGATCCCGGGATGTGATCTGAGACAGATTTCGGAAGGGCGCTCCGAAGCAATAGCCCCAGCAGATACTGATGCTTACGCGGTGTACAAAGCCGTGCTGAATTCTTCCGGTGCCTTTATCGCGAAAAGCACACAGTGATATTGCAGACAAAAAAACCGTCCGAAGACGGTTTTTTTTTCGTCAGAAGCGCGGCTTATTTCAGGCCGGACATCTTCTGAATCGCGCCCTTGAGCTCTTCATCGGAGCAGTCGGCGCAGGTGCCTTTTGGCGGCATCGAGTTGATGCCGGTGATGGCCTTGGCCAGGATGCCGTCGAGGCCGCCCTGGTGGTCGGCGCGCTCTTTCCAGGCCGCGGTGTCACCGATTTTCGGTGCGCCCAACAGGCCGGAGCCGTGGCAAGCGTTGCAATGTTTGGCAATCACTTCGTCCGGCGTCTTGGCGCCACCACCGCCGCCTGCCGAAGCAGCGACTTCCATCCCCTTGCACTCTTGCCCTTGAACACACACCTGGCCCACCGGCTCGAGGCGCTTGGCAATGTCGTCATTCGTCGCAGCTTGAGCGCTGACAGCCCAGAGGGCCAGTACGGTTGCTGGTGCAGCCAGCATTTTCATAATTAGGTTCACGCGTTCACCCTCAATGGTGGCTATTCACGCCTGCGGCCACGGTTCGCAGGCGGGCGCAAGTATAGCGGTTAGCCCGCTTCACTGAAACAACCCCAAATTCGAAGGGGTTATATCGCGCTGTGGAAAAACGTTTCGGGTGCCTTCGCCGTATGGCCTGGCGCCTCTTGGTTTAAAAATTCGCCGGCGTGGCTGCGCTGATTAGTCGCGCCGGTGCATCGAACGGATTACGGAAACGATGCGGCTTGGTACTTTCAAAGTAGTAGCTGTCGCCGGCTTCGAGGATAAAAGTTTCAAGGCCTACCACCAGTTCCAGGCGCCCTTCCACCAGAATCCCGGTTTCCTCGCCTTCGTGGGTGAGCATTTCTTCGCCGGTGTCGGCGCCCGGCGGGTAGATTTCATTGAGGAACGCGATGGCCCGACTCGGGTGCGCGCGGCCGACCAGCTTCATGGTCACGGCGCCGTCGGAAATGTCGATCAGCTCGTTGGCCTTGTAGACGATCTGGGTCGGTTTTTCCTGCAGGATCTCTTCGGAAAAGAACTCGACCATGGACATGGGAATCCCGCCCAGAACCTTCCTCAGCGAACTGATCGAAGGGCTGACGCTGTTCTTTTCGATCATCGAAATGGTGCTGTTGGTGACGCCCGCGCGCTTGGCGAGTTCACGCTGGGAAAGCCCTTTGAGCTTGCGGATCGATTGCAGTCGTTCACCGACGTCCAAGGCTGGAGCCTCCTGATGTTGTAGAAATATTGAGCGTTATCATGGCGACAGCGTTCAGTATTTACAACACTTGGGCCCCGCTAGCGCTTCAACCCTCGGAATAGAGCCTTGGCACCCGGCGCAGGTTGCAGAAGATCTGGTACGGAATGGTGTCCGCCCACTTCGCCACATCGCTGGCGAGGATGTTCTTGCCCCACAGCTCGACGGTCGAACCGAGGCCGGCCTGCGGTACGTCAGTCAGGTCGATGCACAGCATGTCCATCGACACCCGCCCAAGAATGCGGCTGCGCTGGCCGGCCACCAGCACCGGGGTGCCGGTCGGCGCCTGACGCGGATAACCGTCGGCATAACCCATGGCGACCACGCCGATGCGCATCGGTTTGTCGGTGATGAACTTCGCGCCGTAACCCACCGGTTCGCCGGCCGGCAGTTCACGCACGCTGATAACTTTCGATTCCAGCGTCATCACCGGCTGCAGGCGCTCGGCCACGGCGTTGGCTTCTTCGAACGGGGTGGCGCCGTAGAGCATGATGCCCGGACGCACCCAGTCGCTTTGAATCTGCGGCCAGCCCAGCACCGCCGGCGAGTTGCGCAGGCTGACTTCAGCCGCCAGGCCCTGACGCGCAGCTTCGAATACTGCAACCTGATCGGCGCTGCTCTGCTCGTGCAGCTCATCGGCCCGGGCGAAGTGGCTCATCAGCACGACTTTCGCCACGTTGCCGCTGGCCAGCAAACGCTGGTAAGCCGCCGGGTAATCCTTCGGATGCAGGCCCACGCGGTGCATACCCGAATCGAGCTTCAGCCACACGGTGATCGGTTTGCTCAACGCTGCCTGCTCGATCGCTTCGAGCTGCCACAGCGAATGCACCACGCACCAGAAATCGTGCTCGACGATCAGCGCCAGCTCATCGGCCTCGAAAAAACCTTCAAGCAGCAGCACTGGCGCGCGAATCCCGGCAGCACGCAGCTCCAGGGCTTCTTCGATGCACGCCACCGCGAAGCCGTCCGCTTCAGCCTCCAGCGCCTGGGCGCAACGCACCGCGCCATGGCCGTAGGCATCGGCCTTGATCACCGCCAGTGCCTTGGCACCGGTGACTTCACGGGCGATACGGTAGTTGTGACGCAGGGCTTGAAGATCGATCAGGGCACGGGCAGGACGCATGGCAGCAGACTTCTTGGCGGTCATGGGAATAAAAACCGGCGCTGGCTGACGGCGTGAACCGCCAACAGCACCGGGAGAGGGATCTTTACAACGGGTTACGGCAGCGCGGCGACGATGGAGATCTCGACCAGGATGCTCGGCTTGGCCATCTTCGCTTCAACCGTGGCACGGGCCGGGGCGGCGCCTTTGGGCAGCCATTGATCCCACACCGAATTCATGCCGGCAAAGTGCGCCTCGATGTCGTTCAGGTAGATCGTCGCCGACAGCAGGTGCTGTTTGTCGGTGCCGGCCAGATCGAGCAGTCGCTCGATGTTGGCGAGGACGTCGCGGGTCTGCTGTTCGACACCGGCGTTGAAGTCATCGCCGACCTGCCCGGACAGATACACCGTACCGTTGTGGCTGACGATCTGACTCATGCGCTCATTGGTGAGCTGGCGCTGGATTGCCATGCTTTGCGGACTCCTGGGTGGTGTTGCCATAACGGGAAATATCGAGGCCTTCGGCGCTGATCTGTGGCTTTTTCTTCGCCATCAGGTCAGCCAGCAAGCGACCGGAGCCGCACGCCATGGTCCAGCCGAGGGTGCCGTGACCGGTGTTCAGGAACAGGTTCTTGAACGGGGTGGCGCCGACGATCGGCGTGCCATCCGGGGTGGTTGGACGCAGGCCGGTCCAGAAACTCGCTTCGGCCAGATTGCCGCCCTGAGGATAAAGGTCGTTGACGATCATCTCCAGGGTTTCGCGCCGACGCGGGTTCAGCGACAGGTCAAAACCGGCGATCTCCGCCATGCCGCCGACGCGGATGCGGTTGTCGAAACGGGTGATCGCGACCTTGTAGGTCTCGTCGAGAATGGTCGACGTCGGGGCCATGGTCGGGTTGGTGATCGGCACAGTCAGCGAGTAGCCCTTCAACGGATACACCGGGGCCTTGATGCCCAGCGGCTTGAGCAGTTGCGGCGAGTAGCTGCCGAGGGCGAGTACGTAGCGGTCGGCGGTTTCCAGCTTGCCGTCGACCCACACGCCGTTGATGCGGTCACCGGCGAAGTCGAGGCGCTGGAGGTCCTGGCCGAAACGGAATTCCACGCCCAGTTGGGTGGCCATTTCGGCGAGGCGGGTGGTGAAGATCTGGCAGTCGCCAGTCTGGTCGTTCGGCAGGCGCAGGGCACCGGCGAGGATGTCGGTGACACCCGCCAGCGCCGGTTCGACGCGGGCAATGCCGGCGCGGTCGAGGACTTCGAACGGCACGCCGGATTCTTTCAGTACGGCGATGTCCTTGGCGGCGTTATCCAGTTGTGCCTGGGTGCGGAACAACTGGGTGGTGCCGAGGCTGCGGCCTTCATAGGCGATGCCGGTTTCGGCGCGCAGTTCGTCGAGGCAGTCGCGGCTGTACTCGGACAGACGCACCATGCGCTCCTTGTTCACCGCGTAACGGTTGGCGGTGCAGTTGCGCAGCATCTGCGCCATCCACAGGTACTGGTCGATGTCGGCGGTGGCCTTGATCGCCAGCGGCGCGTGGCGTTGCAGCAGCCACTTGATGGCTTTGAGGGGTACGCCCGGCGCAGCCCACGGCGAGGCGTAGCCTGGCGAGACCTGGCCGGCGTTGGCGAAACTGGTCTCCATGGCCGCGGCGGGCTGCCGGTCGACCACCACCACTTCAAACCCGGCACGGGCCAGATAGTAAGCACTGGCGGTACCGATGACGCCGCTACCCAAGACCATAACGCGCATTTTGTATCCCTCATCGCGGCGTGCCGCGTACGTCTGTTGTTAGAGCAATGATGCGCGCAGTGTAAAAAAGATTTGCCAGTGCTTTTCACTGTATAAGCGCCTATATTTGGCGACAATTCTCGGCAAAAACCCTTTTCACGGAGGCGCATCCCCTATGCGTACCAACACTCAGACCAAACGTGAGCTGGACAAGATCGACCGCAACATCTTGCGGATCCTGCAGGCGGACGGGCGGATTTCATTCACCGAACTGGGCGAAAAGGTCGGGCTCTCCACCACGCCGTGTACCGAGCGGGTACGGCGCCTGGAGCGCGAGGGGATCATCATGGGCTACAACGCCCGCCTGAATCCGCAGCACTTGAAGGGTAGTCTGCTGGTGTTCGTCGAGATCAGCCTCGACTACAAATCCGGCGATACTTTCGAAGAGTTCCGACGTGCGGTGCTGAAATTGCCCCACGTGCTGGAGTGCCACCTGGTATCAGGGGATTTCGACTATCTGGTGAAGGCGCGGATTTCCGAGATGGCCTCGTACCGCAAGCTGCTGGGCGACATCCTGCTCAAGCTGCCGCATGTGCGCGAATCCAAGAGCTACATCGTGATGGAAGAAGTGAAAGAGAGCCTGAGCCTGCCGATTCCGGACTGATCGCTCAGACCAGTACCTGCCCACTGGATCGTTCCCACGCTCCGCGTTCGGCTTTGGAAGGGACGCGGAGCGTCCCGGGCTGCGTTCCCACGCAGAGCGTGGGAACGATCAGAGTCAGACCAGCACTTGCCGGTTTTCAGCCATGTACTCGAACACCTGCTTCTCGACCCGTGGGTGAATCAGTTCCACCGGTCGCCGGCCGTTGGGGCACGGCAAGGTCTGGGTGGTGCCGAACAAACGGCAGATCAGCGGCCGCTCGTCATACACCGTGCAGCCATTCGGCCCCAAATGCACACAGTTGAGCTCTTCCATGGCCGCGTCTTGTTCGGCGCGGGTCTTGCGCGGCAGGCGGGACATTTCCTCAGGCGAGGTGGTCACGGGCCCGCAACAGTCATGACAGCCCGGCACGCATTCGAACGTGGGAATCTGCTGACGCAGGGTGCGGATTTTCTGACTGTTGCAGCTCATTGCAGAGGTAACCGGAGCGAAATAGGCGGCAATTGTGCCGCAAAAGCCATGATCCAGACACCACGGGGCGACCAATGTTGCCCGGCCTCGGGCCTGCGGCTTATGCTCCGTCAAATTTTCTCGACACCCGCTCAGGATGACGCCCATGAATGCCCGCGCCCAAGCCACCGCGAGCCAACCCCACGTTGCCTCTTATTACGCCGCCAGCAGCCTGCCGCAACCCGACCATCCGGTGCTGCAAGGTGAACTGATCGCCGACGTGTGCGTAGTCGGCGGCGGTTTCTCCGGGCTGAACACCGCGCTGGAACTGGCTGAACGGGGCTTGAGCGTGGTGTTGCTGGAAGCGCACCGGATCGGCTGGGGCGCCAGCGGCCGCAACGGCGGGCAGTTGATTCGCGGGGTCGGTCACGGCCTCGATCAATTCGCCAACGTGATCGGCGCCGACGGCGTACGTCAGATGAAACTCATGGGCCTGGAAGCGGTGGAAATCGTCCGCCAGCGCGTCGAAAAATTTCAGATCCCCTGCGACCTGACCTGGGGTTACTGCGACCTTGCCAACAAACCCTCCGACCTGGAAGGTTTTGCCGAAGACGCCGAAGAGCTGCGCAGCCTCGGTTACCGCTACGAAACCCGTCTGCTGCAAGCGAACGAAATGCACACAGTGGTTGGCTCTAACCGCTACGTCGGCGGCTTGATCGATATGGGATCTGGTCATTTGCACCCGCTGAACCTGGCACTCGGCGAAGCCGCAGCAGCGCAGCAACTGGGGGTGAAGCTGTTCGAGCAATCGGCGGTCACTCGCATCGACTATGGCCCGGAAGTCCGGGTGCATACAGCGCAAGGTTCGGTGCGGGCGAAGACCCTGGTGCTGGGCTGCAACGCCTATCTCAACAATCTGAATCCGCAACTCAGCGGCAAGGTGCTGCCGGCCGGCAGCTACATCATCGCCACCGAACCGCTGAGCGAAGAACAGGCCCACGCCCTGCTGCCACAGAACATGGCGGTCTGCGACCAGCGGGTGGCGCTGGATTACTACCGGCTCTCGGCAGATCGTCGCCTGCTGTTCGGCGGCGCCTGCCATTACTCGGGGCGTGACCCAAAAGACATCGGCGCGTACATGCGGCCCAAAATGCTGGAAGTGTTTCCGCAACTGGCCTCGGTAAAGATCGATTATCAGTGGGGCGGGATGATCGGTATCGGCGCCAACCGTCTGCCGCAGATTGGCCGGCTCGCGGAGCAGCCGAACGTGTATTACGCCCAGGCCTATTCCGGCCACGGCGTGAATGCCACGCACCTGGCGGGCAAGCTGCTGGCCGAGGCTATCAGCGGCCAGCACAGCGGTGGCTTCGAACTGTTCGCCAAAGTGCCACACATCACATTCCCCGGCGGCAAGCATCTGCGTTCGCCGCTGTTGGCGTTGGGGATGTTGTGGCATCGGCTCAAAGAGTTGGTCTGAGATCGTTCCCACGCTCTGCGTGGGAATGCATCCAGTGACGCTCTGCGTCACAGCGGACGCGGAGCGTCCGGGGCGGCGTTCCCACGCAGAGCGTGGGAACGATCCTGATACAGATCTCAGATCCGCCAGAACGGCTTCAACCCTTCCTCCAGCGCCTGCTCGCGGGTCAGCCCGATGTCCTTGAGCTGTTCCGGTGTCAGGCGCAACAACGCCTTGCGCGTGTGCAGACGATGCCAGAACAGGTCCCAGCGACTCAGGCCGGACGGTGCGTTGCACATGCTCTCGTTGCGCGCATTGTCCTGTTGCCCTGCCTCCAGTTCCTGACTGTGTAACGTCAGCCGCACATCGCTCAAGCCGTTCATTTTCGTTGCTCCTGTTTACTTGGGTAGCCAGAGATTCCATGATGCGCGGGCGAGCAAAAGCATTACAGATTCAACACATCTGTATTATTTCCATACAGATTTGCTGTCTCTGCGACTGAATTGTCGATTTACGCCGCATCTGTACTGGTTTAACGAATCATCTGCATCGAGGCAGTGCCATGACGCTCTATGTGAATCTCGCCGAACTGCTCGGCACCCGCATCGAACAAGGCTTCTACCGTCCTGGTGATCGCCTGCCGTCGGTGCGCGCCTTGAGCGTCGAACACGGGGTCAGCCTGAGCACGGTGCAGCAGGCCTATCGGATGCTGGAAGACAGCGGCCTGGCCACGCCGAAACCCAAGTCCGGGTACTTCGTGCCGGTCGGTCGCGAGTTGCCGGAACTGCCGGCGGTCGGGCGCCCGGCGCAACGACCGGTGGAAATTTCCCAGTGGGATCAGGTGCTGGAACTGATTCGCGCGGTACCGCGCAAGGACGTTGTGCAGCTCGGTCGCGGCATGCCGGACATCTCGTCACCGACCATGAAACCGCTGCTGCGCGGACTGGCCCGTATCAGCCGCCGTCAGGACATGCCCGGTCTGTATTACGACAACATCCACGGCACTCTCGAATTGCGTGAACAGATTGCCCGGCTGATGCTCGATTCCGGCTGCCAGTTGAGCGCCAGCGATCTGGTGGTCACCACCGGTTGCCACGAAGCGCTGTCCACCAGCATTCACGCGATCTGCGAGCCCGGCGACATCGTCGCGGTGGACTCGCCGAGCTTTCACGGCGCGATGCAGACCCTCAAGGGGCTGGGCATGAAAGCCCTGGAAATCCCCACCGACCCGCTCACCGGTATCAGCCTCGAAGCGCTGGAACTGGCGCTGGAGCAATGGCCGATCAAGGTCATCCAGCTCACGCCCAACTGCAACAACCCGCTTGGCTACATCATGCCGGAGTCGCGCAAACGCGCCCTGCTCAACCTGGCCCAGCGCTTCGACGTGGCGATCATCGAAGACGATGTGTATGGCGAACTGGCCTACACCTACCCACGTCCGCGCACGATCAAATCCTTCGACGAAGACGGCCGCGTGCTGCTGTGCAGTTCGTTCTCCAAGACCCTGGCGCCGGGGCTGCGCATTGGCTGGGTCGCGCCCGGCCGCTATCTCGAGCGGGTGCTGCACATGAAATACATCAGCACTGGCTCCACGGCACCGCAACCGCAGATCGCCATCGCCGAATTTCTCAAGGCCGGGCACTTCGAACCGCATTTGCGGCGGATGCGCACGCAATACCAGCGCAATCGCGACGTGATGATCGATTGGGTGACGCGCTACTTCCCGGCCGGCACCCGCGCCAGCCGCCCGCAGGGCAGCTTCATGCTCTGGGTCGAACTGCCGGAAGGTTTCGATACGCTGAAACTGAATCGTGCGCTGCACGATCAGGGCGTACAGATTGCCGTCGGCAGCATCTTTTCCGCCTCGGGCAAATACCGCAATTGCCTGCGCATGAACTACGCGGCCAAACCCACAGCACTGATCGAAGAAGCGGTGCGCAAGGTTGGCGCGGCGGCGATCAAGCTGTTGGCCGAGGCCGATTAATCCACCATAAAGGCGCCCTGACCTTCAAACCGCACCGGATCGACGGGGCGGCTTGAGGCGTCATCGACCCGCGCATCCAGCTCCAGCTCCACTTCCAGCAGACTGCCCTGGATACCGGCGTCCGCCCGCCATGGAACAACGTGGATGCCCGGTCGCAGGAAATCACCTTCGACCGGTTGGCCGCTGTCCAGGCGCCAGTGCACCGCCGCACCGTCGACACGAGCAGCCACGATACGCAGTTGCAACGTGCCCGCCGCCCAACGGAAACGTTGCGGATCGGCGGGGGGCGCGACAAATGCCCAGCGCATCAAGCGCACGTCGGGACAGTGCACCCGCAAGTGCACGCTGCGCAGACCAAAGCCCGGGCCCCGGCCATCAAGCGCCGTGCGTTGCAGCAGGTCGGCGCGCGTTGCGCTACCCAGGTTCACGCTCGCGGGCGACAGACTCGACTGACACGTCTCGGCGCTGAACGCCTGTTGAAATACCAGACACGGCAACACGATCCAAACCGGCAGAAATTTCATCAGATGCACTCGTTCAGGACAGCTCGGCCGGCGCGCAGGTGGCATCGACCCGCTCGATGAGCGCGCTGTCTTCAGGGGATTCGGGAAGCGGGAAACGCAACACGCACCGCGTGTTGTCAGGGAGCTGCACATGCAGGCGCTGACCCGCTTTTGCGTCGGGCAGAAAAATCGTTCCGGCATCCTGGACCGTTGTCAGGTAGCGGCCCTGCTCATCGTGAACACTCAACCCCTTGGTCAGCCATTGCCGGTCGACGGTCATGGCGTTGAGCAACAATCGCCGGACGGTGACGAGGGAAAAGTCCAGATGCTGCACCGAACCACGGGCGGGCTGCACTTCCTTCACCCCGTCGAGCACTTCAACGTTGCGCGACAGGCTGAGCGGGTCGACTTCCAACCGTGCCGTCGACCAGGCCGGCAGGCTCGCCGCGACTGCGTGGCCCGAGCCATCGGTCCAGACCGGCCCTTGAGGCGTGTTCAGTTTCACGCCCGATCGATCACCGGCCTTGAGTACGCCGAAGGTGTCGCGCAGGGGATAAGGCGACAAGGTTACGCCCTCGCGATGCAGCACCACACCACCGCGCAGCCCCACGTCGTAATCGGTCGCGCCGGATCGCTGGCCGACACCAACGTCCAGGCTGGTGTAGCGCGGCAGCGTATTGAAGCGCACGCCGTAACTGGCCGCAGTCTCATCGCGGTACTCCGCGTTGGCGCTGTAGGCCAGGTTTTCCCCCAGCACTTCGCTGACGGCCACGCCCCGACGCAGGCCGGATCGATCATCACGGCGCAAATAGCCGCGCAGTCTTCGCTGGCCACCCAGCGCCATTCCCAGTGTCAGGTAAGCGGAATTGCCCAGGCGATCGGGCGCCGTATCGCCGATAGCACGTTCCAGGTTCAACGACAGGCTGATGCGCTCAGGCAATGTACGCGACCAGGACAGGCCAAGACGCGACTGCGACGGTTCACCCTGGGTCGAATATCGCGACCAGGTCCCCCCGAATGCACCCCATTGATCCACCGAACCGGTGAGAGAAAACACCAGGTGATCGCGACCGGGAGACTCAGCCCGGTGAAGCGCCTGATTCCAGCCGGTGTCTGACAGCGTGCGAAAATTCCGACTCTGGCGCACCGCAACCAGACTCGTCGACAGGTGCTCGGACAGCGGCGCACTAAGCGTCAGCTGCGTCTGGCTGCCTCCCGCGCCACTGGAGCGCTCATCGGACAGCACCTGCTTCACGCCCAGTGCGTAGCCGCCGGCCCATTGTCGTTGCAGGCCCCAGCCTGTCGACAGGTAGTCGGTTGCCGCGAGCACACCGGCGGTCAGACGGGTGGCCTGCCCCCAATCCCAATCCTTGCTGAACGCCGTGAAAGAAGGCGTCTGTCGGTCGTCCGAGCCCAGCCGTCGCACCGTGCCCAGCGCGAAGTTGAACCCGCTCGGCCCGGCCCATTGTGCTTCGTGGAGACTGGCCGCCGGCACGCGCAAGCGCCGCGCCTGCCCATCCTGTTCGTGGACGGTCACGTCCAGATCAATCCGGTTGCTCAGCAGCGGCAGCGCTCGCAGCGTGAACGGCCCACTCGGCACCATGGTGGTGTAGATCATCACGCCGTTCTGCCGGACTTCGATGCGTGCTTGCGAATACGCGACACCTTCCACCTGCCCCCGCGCGCCGTCCTGCGCCGTTCGCAACTGGGTGAATGCCGCTTCCGGCAGGATCTGCACACCGTTGAATGGTTCACCGGCAAACAAGGTCGACGCGAGATTCAATTGCCCGACCTGCAGGCTGACTTCGGCGTCTTCCAGGGTTCGCGCACCGTAGGTATACAGGTGCTCGAACCGCGAGTTGCCGGAGGTCGACGTGTAAGACTGCCGACTGCGCAATACCCAATCCCCGGCGTTCACGCCGACCTCTGAGCCCAAGCTTTGAAACCTGTCGTGTTGGCCTTCATGCTGACTGCCGACCATCAACGCGTCGTAGTTGAAAACGCCGGCCATTCCGCCATGAGCGAAGTTGTTGGGCGCACGTTCCGGCAGCATCAGACGGTCGGTCGGTACCAGCAGGTCAATCCGTTCGCGTCCCGGATCCAGATGCGCGACCGCTTCGGGAAATCCCTCCACCAACGTCGTGCACTGCTGCGGTCGCAACTTGGCCATTGAGGGTGGAGGGTGTACTCCGGCAGCGTTCAGCCATTGGGGTTGCAGGCACAATTCTCCGCGCTCGTTGAATGACACCCGCACACGGCCTCTGGCCTGTCCGTTGACCTCAAGCGCCACGGAATGCTCGCCTTGGGCGAAGCGCGGCGCCTCCCGAAAGTACGCCGCTAGCGCAGGGTCGATGCCGCGTTCCCTCAACACTTGAGCGTCGAACTCCAGTGACTCGGCCGCCTGCACGGTGCCGTTGACCGCCAGCAGCAACACGCCCCAACGAACGCAGACCTTCATCAGCGGGTTACCGGCGCGTCGTAATGGTCGACCGCAAAGCCGTAGGTGGTGGCCGGAAAAATCCTCACTGCCATCGTCTGAGCCGAGGCGTGCAAGGGGAAATCAACGTGCAGTCGCTCGCCGGGCAAGATGTAGGTCTTCGGCAGGTTAACCGAGCGGGTGCCCGGCAGAGGAACAATGGTTTTCGCCAGCCGAACCACATAGGGGCTCGGATTGACGACCTGCACACCAGCGGCATCTATTGACCAGGTCAGCCGTTTCCAGGGCTCGCGCTCCACCGGCAATCCGGCAGGGCGCAGAATCACCGGCAGGTTCTGACGGACACCGAGAGTGACCCGCGCTCCGGCGGCGTCACTGGCCGGCTGGATCCCCTCGAAGATCAACCGCTTCAGGCGTTCAGTCTTCAACGGTTGCTGACTTTGCAGAATGAATCGCACTTGCTGAATGCCGTCCGGTTCGACACGAGCGATGGGCGGGGTAAAGACCAGCAGTACATCGTCGCTGTCCTCGATATTCTCGACGGTGGTGTGCAGCAATGCGGGGCGCGTATCGGTATTGCGCACATTCATTACCGCTTCACCCATACCTTCCTCCACCAACAGCACCGGCGTCTGCGGAACCATTCCGGCGGCGTGGGCCAGCGGCACTGAAAGCCATGCGAACAGGCACAGCGCTGCAGTCTTGAGAGCAGACTTGAAAGAAATGAGCATCGGGATAATCCGTGGAATGCTGGATGCGGCCCGGCAAATGCCGGACCGCGCTCGCGTGTGCCAGCCGGTCCCGGTGCCTGAGAGACACCGGGACGCTGTCATCAGAGGTAGAACATGTCGAACGTCACGGAGCCGTCCAGCGGGATTTCGTTGGCAATCGGCAGGGCGTTGCTTGGGCCGATGATCGGCAGCAGGTGCATCGGGAAACCGTGATGACGAGCCGCAACCGGACCGGCCGCGGCATTGTCGCCCCACGAGTACAGTTGCGGCGCATTGCTGACCAGTGTGCTGGTCGGCACACGCCATGCCGGGGCCGCCAGCGTCCGGGTCAGCAGCGTCTGGGCATTGCCGTCGGTCTCCGGAATGCCATGGCGCAAGGCGAAACCACCAATAGGCGTACCGTTGATTTCGCCCAGCCCGAAAAACAGTGCCGGATCACTCTGACCGGCACCATCACTGATGCCGGGCAATTTGGTGCCGGCCCGGTTGTCACGCACCGACACTTCCACGGGGGCCGGTGCATCGCAATTGATGTGCAGGGACACATCGCGACCGGCCAACAGGGTCTGAGTGGTCGGATTCAACGTCGCCGCCGAAATCTTGCGCAGATCCACCGTGCCGCCACCGGCAAAGGCCGGAATGCAGGAGGTCGGAATAATGGTACCGATGACATTCAGGTCAACGCTTTCTGCCATTGCCCATGCTGGCAGCAACGCTGCAGCCAGTACCGCAAGACGGGATGTCTTTTTCATAAGCCGTAATCTTCCATTAAATGACTGTCCACTCCCTACAAACCTGGTATGTAAGTAAGCGGGCTGATGATTGCGGCTTATGAGAGATAAATCTGTAGGAAACGGGAGCGCTTAAACAGCGAAATCACGACTGGTTTAATAGGTAATTTGAGCTTGGTGGCGGGATCCTACGCTGCCGTGGTCGGATGCTTTGAACCGCCCTGTCTCCGGGGTCCGAGATTCAGTACGCCTGAAAGCGCAGATCGATCCCGAACCGGGTCAGATCGGCAACCCGGGTCTGCGCTGACCCTACCCGTCCTTCAAGTTCCACTTCGACGTCCATGCGCTGACCTTCCAGTGCAACGCCCGCCCGCGCGGGAATCAGGCTTTGCCCGGCGGGCCAGACAGCCGCACCGGATGCCGCACCCGGTTCAAAACCAAGCCACTGCACAGCCTTGCCATCCACCCGGACAGCCACCACTTGAACCCTCAACACCCCGGCGCTAAAACGATAGTCGACGGCGTCCGCTGCTGGCGCGACCAGGTCGAGTCGCAACGGTCCTGTCCGCTCACACTGAACGGTGATCTGCACCCGGCGGCGCCCGAAACTCAACTGGTCATTCTCTATGGGCTGTTGCAGCAACTGACCGCGCGTCATCGCTCCAAAATCGACGGAAGGCTGCCCCAGCCTGACTGCACAGTCCGACTGCGCCTGTGCCTGATCGGCAATAAATGCGGTACTGAGCAATGCCAGACCGATCATGCCGGTTTTCAAATGCTGCATGGTGACTGACTCCTTAAACCGCTTGGCAGGTGGCTTGTGCCGTTTCGTACAGCGACTGCGTGTCGGGTTGTTCGTCGATGCTGTAGATCAACCGGCAGCGACTGCCATCGGGCAGCACCACATGCAAAATCGTGTCGGGCAGGACATCGGGCAAAAAGATCGTGCCGGCTTCCAGCACGTTAGTGATGTACTGTCCCTGCGCGTCGAAAACCGCTCCACCCTTGCTCAGAAGCACGTTGTCGGCGGTGCGCGCCTGTAACAGCAGGCGCCGCGCAGTGACCATCTCGAATGCAAGGTGCGCTACCGCACCACGCCCGGCTTCGACTTCCTGGTAAGCGTTGTGCACATCGACATTGCGCCCCAGGCTGGCCGTGTCGAGTTCGACCCGTCCCTTGCTGTACGCCGGCAGACTCGCCGCCACGGCGTGCCCGGCATAATCGGTCCAGACCGGGCCGCGCGGGGTGTTGAGCTTGACTCCCGCACTGTCGCCGGCCTTGAGCAAGGCGAAGGTTTCGCGCAGCGGATAAGGCGACAGGGTCACGCCTTCACCATGCAGTAACGCACCGCCGCGCAGACCGATGTCATAGTTCTGGTTACCGGCTCCGCTGCGCGAATAGCCCATGTCCATCTGACTGTAGCGGGGCAACAGATTGACCCGCCCGTTGAATCCGGCGCCACCTTCATCCGGTCGCTCGGCGCCGATGCTGTAAGCCAGGGTGTCGCTCAGTTGTTCATTGAATCGCAGGCCGCTGCGAGTGCCGCCCGCGTCGTCGTTGCGCACATAGCTGCGCAACGTCTGCCGGACACCTAACGGCAGACTGACACTCAGATAGGCTGCCGTACCGCGAGCATCGTTCGAATCCCCCGCGACATCGCGCTCAACCGTAAATGTCACACTGGCTCGCCGAATGCTCTGCGACCAGGCCAGGGCGACTCTTGAAGTGGCCGTCCCGTCAAACAGGGAGAACCGCGAATAGCTGGCGGAAAAACCACCGAACAGCGGGCTGCTGGTGCTGAGATTCGCCGTCAGTTGATTGCGCATTCGCTGAAACGGCTGATCATTGTGCGAGTCCCAGGTGGTATCCGAGAGTGTGCGAAACCCCTGAGTCTGCCGGGTCAGCGCAACACTCGCCGACAGCCTTTCACTCAGAGGACCGCTGGCCGTCCATTGCAACTGAGTGCCGGATGCAGCCTGATCCTGCGCCCGGGAAACCAACTGCCGGCCCCCCAGTACCAGTCGATTGCCGACGCTGCCCTGCATCGCCCAGCCCACCGACTCATAACCTGTACCGAGCATGGCGCCGGCCGTGACCTGCCCACGCTGGCCCAGCCGCCAGTCCTTGCTGGCAGCCGCGAAGGACGGCGCATCACGATCATCATCGGCATAGCGTCGCACTTGGCCGACCGCCAGCCCATAACCGGCCGCCCGCCCCGTCATTGCGCCTCGCAACTGCGTCGCCGGCACAATGAAGCGCCGCTGCTGCCCGTCCTCTTCATGCACCGTCACTTCCAGATCCACGCTCTGACTGAGCAACGGCAAACCGACCAGGGTGAACGGGCCGCCGGGCACCACCGTGGTGTAGATCAGCGCACCGTTCTGCGTAACTTCGATTCGGGCGACGGAATAGGCAATCCCTTCTACCCGCGCACCGGAGCTGTCATCGTCCAGCGCCATCAGGGCCAGTTCCGGCTGCACCTGAAAGCCGTTGAAGGCCTCGCCGGAAAACAACGGGGAAGCCATGTTCAACTGACCCAATTGCAGGTTGACCCGATAGCGCTCCGAGGTGTGCGAGGCATAGGCATACAGGTGCTCGAGGCGATCCTGACCGGCGAAATCGCTGTACACCTGACGACTGCGAAACGACCAATCCGCAGCATTCAGCCCAAGCTCGGTATTCAGATTGCGGAACTGCGAGGACTGGCCGGCGAACCGACTGCCAAGCAGCAAGGCGTCGTAGTTGAACAGGCCTGCCGCGCCCCCGTTGAGGAAACTGCGGCGAACCGGGCGATCTGGCATCAGCGCATCGGTGGGCACCAGCAGTGCGACATGCCCCTGCGAGGGATCGGTTTGCACTACCGCGTCAGGAACGTACTGACCGAACGGCACACATCCCGGTCCACCCGCCGACTCGATTCGAGTGGTGGCTCTGATGCCGCCCCTTTCCAGCAGTGACGGCGTGAAACACAATTCGCCTTCGGCATCGAATACGACCTGCACCCGCCCCTTGGGAACGCCGTTGACCGACAGGGTTACCGCCTGCTCGCCCTCGCGAAAGCGCGGCGCCTGGCTGAAGTACTCGGCCAGACGCGGGTCCAACCCGCGGGATTTCAGGACATCCTGATTGAACTGCACGGATACACGCTCGGTGCTTCTGGCGATCGGAGCGGCACTCAGAATGATCATCAGCGCCGCGCCGGCCAGACAATGTCGCTGCATCAATCCGCCACCAACGGAGCGTCGAAATGCGCAATGGCGAAACCGTACGTAGTGACTGGAAACAGTCGCACCTGGAGCTGTGAACGGCTCGATTCAGCCGTCCCGCTCAGGGTCAGCTGCTCGCCAGGCAACACATAGGTACGCCCCAGATCCATCTCTTTGCCACCAGGCAACAACATCACCGAATGACCCAGCCGCACCACATACGGGCTTGGATTGCGGACCTTTATCTCGGAGCCTTGTCGTAGCCAGACCAAATGCTTCCAGGGCTCACGGTCGATCGGCAATTTCGCCGGACGCAGGATCGCCGGGATGTTCTGGCGCACGCTCAGGTTGACCTGCGCCTTGCCCGTCGCATCCTGCGGCGCGATGCCTTCGAACACCACCCGCTTGAGACGCTCGGTCTTCAGCGGTGCGGCGCTGCGCAAAATGAATCGCACGCGCTGTGTGGCCCCGGGCTCGACCCGGGCGACCGGCGGCGTCAGAAGAAGCAAGGGTTCGGTGTCTTGCGGCACGTCCTCGACAGAGGTGTGCAACAGCGCCGGATGGGGCTCGCTGTTGAACACATTGATCCCCGCCTCGCCCAGTCCTTCGTCGAGCACCAATACCGGCGTTTCGGGAACCATCCCCGCCGCCCGGAGCTGGCCGGGCTCCGATAAAACCACCAACAGCACACTCATGATGGCGCTGCGCATGAAGCCGTTCATGTCGTTGTCCACAGACAAGCGCGCAGCCGGCAGCACCGCCAGGCCACGAGCCAGCCGATCAGGTTGATAGGAAATGACAGGCCACACAAAGGCCGAGCCTGTCGGCAGTCACTGCAAAACCCTGTTGCGCCTCAAACCCGGCACAACCACCCGCATTCCCTCAGAGGTAAAGCAACTCGAACGTAGCCGACCCGTTGAGTGCGAACTCGGAGGTGATCGGCAGGCTCGACGACGGGCCGATGACGGGAACCAGGGTCATGGGGAACGTGTGGACAATGCCCGGCGTCGGACCTGCCGCCAGCGAAGCACCCCACGAGTACCGAAGGTTGCCGCCTTCGGCGTTTTTCCCGACCAGCGTTGCCGTTTCGGGAGAGTCCCAGTTGGCCATGTCGCCCTGCTTGTACATGACCATCGACGGCTGACCGTCGACGGTGGGTGTGCCGAACCGCAGGCCGTAGCCACCGATCTTCGCCCCGGCCACTTCACCGATCCCGTAAATGTACATGGCCCAGTCGTAGCCATCGATGACAATCCCGGGCCGCTGCGTATGAGACTGATTGTCATGCACTTTGATCGCCATGGGGGCGGCTGCGGAGCAACTGACGCTCAGCGTGATGTTGCGGTTCTGCAGTTCGGTCTGGCGATCCCGGTTCAGCGAACCGGCGGAAATGTCTCCCAGATCAACGGTATTGCCGCCGGCGAAGGCCGGTGTACAGGAGGTCGGAACAATGGTGCCCGTGATCGTCAGATCCGCGCTGTCGGCCATGACCCAGGCCGGTGACAGAGCGCTTGCGACAGCAATTGCACGAAAGGTCTTGCGCATGAAAATTCTCACTCCATAAGAATCGAAAGATGACAGCCAGCTGCGCTTCTTCTGCTGTAAAACAGGAAACTTCCTGCCTCAAAATCAGCGTTGTCATTATTCCAATTGTTTCCCGGCAGCGATGTAAGGCGACGGCGCGATTCGCACGGGAAAAATCGCTGCAAGGCGTAGCTGATGTGAGCCGGAAAAATCGTCAATTCGTTTAAGAACTCTCGCTTGCCCGACAGTCATAAGCTACAAGCCGCTCTGGTCCAGGGCTCGGATTGACTGACCGTCGAACGGATAACACGCTGCGTACGCCGTGCCATACTCCTGACCTCGCCCACACCCGGAACGATCCGACTTGAGCTCAAGACATTCCCTGCCATTTGCACTGATGTTCGTCCTGCTGCTCGCCGGGTGCGCCTCACTGGATGTTCCACGAGAACCCAGCCAGACCCTGCCAGCCAACGGATCGGCATTCGGCCGTTCCATCCAGGCCCAGGCGGCGCCCTACAAGGGCCAGTCCGGTTTTCGCCTGCTGTCCAACAGCACTGAAGCCTTTACCGCCCGCGCCGAGCTGATCCGCAACGCCCAAAGCAGTCTCGACTTGCAGTACTACATCGTCCATGACGGCATCAGCACCCGAATGCTGGTGGAAGA
This sequence comes from Pseudomonas sp. IT-P2, assembly GCF_949767575.1. Classification (NCBI taxonomy): domain Bacteria; kingdom Pseudomonadati; phylum Pseudomonadota; class Gammaproteobacteria; order Pseudomonadales; family Pseudomonadaceae; genus Pseudomonas; species Pseudomonas sp. IT-P2. Next base: position 277,529 of record NZ_CATKQA010000044.1, read on the forward strand.
ATTGTTGAAGGCCGCCGACCGTGGCGTGCGGGTGCGGATCCTGCTGGACGACACCACCAGCGACGGTCTCGACCTCATCATCGCCACACTGGCGGCGCATCCGCAGATCCAGATCCGTCTGTTCAATCCGCTGCACCTGGGGCGCAGCACCGGCGTGACCCGTGCGGCCGGGCGGCTGTTCAACCTGTCGCTGCAACATCGGCGCATGCACAACAAGTTGTGGCTGGCGGACAACAGTGTGGCCATCGTCGGCGGGCGCAATCTGGGCGATGAATACTTCGATGCCGAGCCCAACCTGAACTTCACCGACATCGACATGCTCAGTGTCGGGCCGGTCGCCGAACAGCTCGGGCACAGTTTCGACCAGTACTGGAACAGTGCCCTGAGCAAGCCGATCGACGAATTCCTCTCCAGCAAACCCACGGCCAAAGACCTGCAGAACACCCGCACGCGCCTGGAAGAATCCCTGGAAGAGACCCGCAAACAGAATCACGCGCTGTATCAGCAGTTGATGACTTACCGCACCGCTCCGCGCATGGACGTCTGGCGCCGGGAGCTGATCTGGGCCTGGAATCAGGCGTTGTGGGATGCGCCGAGCAAGGTGCTGGCCAAGGGCGAGCCCGATTCGCAGCTGCTGCTGACCACACAACTGGCGCCGGAGCTCACCGGTGTCAGCAAAGAACTGGTGATGATTTCTGCCTATTTCGTGCCGGGACAACCGGGGCTGGTCTACCTGACCGGCCGCGCCGATGCGGGCGTGTCGGTAAGCCTGCTGACCAACTCGCTGGAAGCCACCGATGTGCCGGCGGTGCACGGCGGTTATGCGCCGTATCGCAAGGCGTTGCTGGAACATGGCGTGAAGCTGTTTGAGCTGCGGCGCCAGCCTGGGGATAACGACGGCAGCGGCCCGCACCTGTTTTACAGCAAGTCCTATCGCGGCTCGGATTCGAGCCTGCACAGCAAGGCGATGATCTTCGACGGCAAAAAATCGTTCATCGGCTCGTTCAATTTCGACCCGCGCTCGGTGCTGTGGAACACCGAAGTCGGCGTGTTGGTGGACAGCCCCGAACTGGCGGCTCACGTGCGCGAACTGGCCTTGCAGGGCATGGCGCCAGCACTGAGCTACGAAGCGAAACTGCAGGACGGAAAAGTGGTGTGGGTCACCGAGGACAATGGCCAGATGCACACGCTGACCAAGGAGCCCGGCAACTGGTGGCGGCGCTTCAATGCGTGGTTCAGCACCACCGTGGGACTGGAGCGGATGCTGTAGCAACCCGCTCCAGCCGCCTCATCAAGCGGGCTCCGGCACCTTGCCGAACGCCCCTTGCCGCGACAGCAGAATCACCAGCCCGAACGCGCCGGCCGCCATCAGCCACGGCAACGCATGTCCACTGATCCACTGGCTGCCCGCGCCCGCCATCAACGGCCCGATCAGACAACCGACACCCCACAGCTGCGCGACATGCGCATTGGCGCGCACCAGCGCATCGTCGCGGTAACGCTCGCCGATCAGAATCAGCGAAAGCGTGAACAGACCACCGGCACTGGCGCCGAACAGCACCCACAGCGGCCAGATCAGCAGGGTGTCGAGCAGCATCGGGATCGCCAGGCTCGACAGCATCAGCACCACGGCGCAGCCGGTGAACAGGGTCCGTCGCGACAGGTAGTCGGCCAATGCACCGATGGGCAATTGCAGCAGCGCATCGCCCACCACCACGGTGCTGACCATCGCCAGCGCAATCTCTGCGGTGAACCCCTGTTGCAGGCAATACACCGGCAACAGCGTCAGGATCATCGCTTCGAATGCGGCGAACAAAGACACCGCCCAGGCGATGGCCGGCAGTTCGCGAGCGAAGCCCCACAGATCGCCGAAGGTCACGCTGCTGGCCTCGCTGCTCGGCGCACCGCTGCGGCCCAGCAGCAGAAGCGGCGATACGATCAACAGGCCAACACCGACCCAGAAACCATAATCGTGATCAGTGCCCAGCGCGCCCAACAGCAACGGACCGGACAGTTGGCTCAACGCGTAACTACTGCCGTACAGCGCCACCAGTCGTCCACGCCACTGCTCGACCACCAGCTGATTGATCCAGCTCTCGCCAAGGATGAAGACGATGGTCAGAGCCACGCCGATCATCAGCCGCAACACCAGCCAGATCGGGTAACTCGGCAGCAGCGCCAGCAGGCCGATGGACAGCGCCCCGGCCCACAGGCACAGGCGCATCAGGTTAGCCGTGCCGAAGCGCGCGGCCAGATGACTGGAAACCTTCGCCCCCAGCAACACGCCAATGGCCGGCATCGCCGCCATCACGCCGATGGCGAACGAGCCGTAACCCCAGCCCTCCAGGCGCAACGACACCAGCGGCATGCTGACACCAAGGGCCAGGCCAACACTCAAGACAGACGCCAACACGGCGAAATACGTCGCCCAACGCATGGTCCACGCTCCTGTGGATAATTTTTATTCACACAAAACCAATGTGGGAGCGAGCCTGCTCGCGATAGCGGTGTCACATTCAACATTGATGTCGACTGTCACACCGCTATCGCGAGCAGGCTCGCTCCCACAGGGATCTCTGTTCGATTCGGGAGCCTGATTCACTCAGGCTCCCGTCAACGGTTTACAGCTTGATCCAGGTCGCCTTCAGCTCGGTGTATTTGTCGAACGCGTGCAGCGACTTGTCGCGGCCGTTGCCCGACTGCTTGAAGCCGCCAAACGGTGCGGTCATGTCGCCGCCATCGTACTGATTGACCCACACGCTGCCGGCCCGCAGTGCCTTGGCGGTCAGGTGCGCCTTGGAAATGTCCCGAGTCCAGACTGCCGCCGCCAGGCCGTAAGGCGTGTCGTTGGCGATGCTGATCGCTTCCTCGGCGGTATCGAAGGCGATAACCGACAGCACCGGGCCGAAGATCTCTTCCTGGGCAATCTTCATCGCGTTGCTCACGCCGTCGAAAATCGTCGGCTCGACGTAAGTACCACCGGTTTCCTGAAGAATGCGCTTGCCGCCGGCCACCAGTTTGGCGCCATCGGTGTGGCCCGACTCGATGTAGGACAGCACGGTATTCATCTGCTGGGTGTCGACCAGCGCGCCAACGTTGGTGGCCGGATCCAGCGGGTTGCCCGGTTTCCAGGTTTTCAGCGCCTCGATCACCATCGGCAGGAATTTGTCCTTGATCGAACGCTCGACCAGCAGACGGGAACCTGCGGTGCAGACTTCGCCCTGGTTGAAGGCGATGGCGCTGGCGGCGGATTCGGCAGCGGCTTGCAGATCCGGCGCATCGGCAAACACGATGTTCGGGCTCTTGCCGCCGGCTTCCAGCCAGACGCGCTTCATGTTCGATTCGCCGGAGTAGATCATCAGCTGCTTGGCGATCTTGGTCGAACCGGTGAACACCAGGGTATCGACGTCGTTATGCAGCGCGAGCGCCTTGCCGACGGTGTGACCGTAACCCGGCAGCACGTTCAGCACGCCCTTCGGAATGCCGGCCTCGACTGCCAGTTCGGCGATGCGGATGGCGGTCAGCGGGGATTTTTCCGACGGTTTGAGGATCACCGAGTTACCGGTCGACAACGCCGGCCCGAGTTTCCAGCAGGCCATCATCAGCGGGAAGTTCCACGGCACGATGGCCCCGACCACGCCCACTGGTTCGCGGGTTACCAGACCCAGTTGGTCGTGCGGGGTGGCGGCAACTTCGTCGTAGATCTTGTCGATCGCCTCACCGCTCCAGCTCAGCGCTTGCGCGGCACCCGGCACGTCGATGTACAGCGAATCGCTGATCGGTTTGCCCATGTCGAGGGTTTCGAGCAGGGCCAGTTCTTCGGCGTGCTGCTTGAGCAGGCCGGCGAAACGGATCATGGTGGCTTTGCGTTTGGTCGGCGCCAGGCGCGACCAGACGCCGGAGTTGAACGTGGCGCGGGCGTTTTCCACGGCGCGGTGGGCGTCTTCGGCATCACAGCTGGCAATCTTGCCCAGCAGACGGCCATCGACCGGGCTGATGCACTCGAAGGTCTCGCCGGAGACGGCATCGGTGTACTCGCCATTGAGGAAGGCGCGGCCTTCGATCTTCAGGTCGCGGGCGCGTTGTTCCCAGTCGGCACGAGTCAGGGTGGTCATTCGAGTGTCCTCCTCTTGTTCAATACGAGCGCCGCGATCGTCGCGGTCGTTCTCGGGGATACTGCCCGGCCAGCCTGCTTTTCGGCCCGAGGCATCCGCCACCCTAAACCAGCGGCCGGGGTTGTTTCAATATATTTGACATAAGGCGGTTATAGCGCCTTGCGGCGTTCAATTTAATCAACATAGACTTTGGCCCTTTCAAGCCACCGCGCCGTCATCACGGGAGAAAACAACAATGAACATCCAGAACGTCGTCGACATCAGCCTGACCACAACCGAAGCCGAACGCTATCGCCCGGACCCGGCCAAAGTGCTCAAGGGCGATCCCGAGCAGTTGGTGTTCAATCAGTACGACAGCCCTTGCGGGCAAATGGGTGTCGGCGTGTGGGAAGGTGCGGTCGGGCAGTGGACGGTGAATTACACCGAGCACGAATACTGCGAAATCCTGCAGGGCGTTTCGGTATTGCGTGACAACGATGGGAACGCCAAGACTCTGCGTGTCGGCGACCGCTTCGTGATTCCGGCCGGTTTCCGTGGCACCTGGGAAGTGCTGGAGGCTTGTCGCAAGGTCTATGTGATCTTCGAAGCAAAAAAATAACTAAGTAGTGCATGACCAGGCGTTGAGGGATTGAAAATCGGGTCGTCCATAAGGACGTCTCAATCATGCATAAGGAGATGCAGCGTGATCCACATTGAAATCTTCAACAAAATTCACCACTTGATCGGCACGCCGTACGTGGAGTCGGTAGAAGTCTACATCGCCGAGCTGACCGGCTTTCGTGTCGAAAAGCAAAGGTTAGTAGACAATGCCATGAAGAAGTATCAGCTCGTGCAAATCGTCACTCGTGACGACAAGATCGTGTGGTTTGAAATCTTCAAATGATGATCAGAGGTTGAAGCCCCCCCCTGCAACAAGGCCTGCACAGCAATGTGGGGGCCTTGTTGCACATAAATATATACCGCACCGGGCACCTGCCCAGACGGAGTACTGAATGGCCCGGACGGACTCGACATTCAATCAAAAGGATTAAAGAACATGACCAATGAACAGGTCCTGCAACAAATTCGACATTTGGCAGGCAGCCGCTATGTAGTGAGCGTCAAACGTTACATCACCGAGTTGACCGGCCGCATGCAAGTGATTGGCCCCAGGGATCTGATGAGTCGCGAGTTGAATCCTGAGCGTATAGTCATCAGGGTCAATAAGGCAGGCAATATCGAATCATTCAGCTTTGGCTAAACGGCTGGCAAATCTATATTCGAAGGCACAAAAAAGGCCCGTATCGTGAGATACGGGCCTTTTTCGTAAGTCGGGAAAAATCAATTACTTGATTTTGCCTTCCTTGTAGATCACGTGCTTGCGAACAACCGGATCATATTTCTTGATCTCGATTTTGTCCGGAGTAGTGCGCTTGTTCTTGTCGGTAGTGTAGAAGTGACCAGTACCGGCGCTCGAAATCAAACGAATCAATTCACGCATGATTAGCTCCCTTAGATCTTGCCAGCTTTGCGGAGTTCGGCCAGCACGACAGTGATGCCACGCTTGTCGATGATACGCATGCCTTTGGCAGATACGCGCAGACGCACGAAACGTTTCTCTTCTTCAACCCAGAAGCGGTGATGCTGCAGGTTCGGCAGGAAACGACGACGGGTTTTGTTGTTTGCGTGGGAAATGTTGTTCCCAGTCACCGGACCCTTACCGGTAACTTGACATACTCTAGACATGCCTCAGCCCTCTAAAACCACATGCCCAACCCGGCATGGGTTGGCCGCTTAATCTCTAGTCATTGTGGCGCCAGGCGCCGCGATTCTTTAGAGGTCTTACCGGCTACACCTACAAGCGAAGGAACCGGGCCCCTAGAAAAGAGCGCTGCTTTATACCAGAAAGACCACGGAGCAACAACTTTCCGTGCGCAAAGAATGGCTAAAAAGCCGCTTTTCCCGGCCGCAAGCGCCTTGGGCAAAGGCTGCCGGCAATTTTTACCATTCGTCGAAGAAAATCGGCCATGCCCGCAATCGAGACTTTTCCTACCGTCTGTTCCGACAAATCCTCAGCCGCGCAGCTCCGAAAATGCAAAAAGGGGATAGTCATTTGCAATCGCGACCACTAGGGTAGGCCTTTTCCAGACTGCACTTGCAGATGGGCCTTCGATCTGTAAAGGAAGCCGACCATGCGCCTCGCTGCCCTCCCCCTGCTCTTCGCCCCGCTGTTACTGAGTCCACTGGCCCAGGCCGCCGCCCTGAGCGTCTGCACCGAGGCCAGCCCCGAGGGCTTCGACGTGGTGCAGTACAACTCGCTGACCACCACCAACGCATCGGCCGACGTGCTGATGAATCGCCTGGTGGACTTCGACACCGCCAGCGGCAAGGTGGTCCCGAGCCTGGCCGCCAGCTGGGAAGTCAGCACCGACGGCCTGACCTACGTCTTCAAGCTGCACCCGCAGGTGAAGTTCCACACCACCGACTACTTCAAGCCGACCCGCGAGCTGACTGCCGAAGACGTCAAATTCAGTTTCGACCGCATGCTCGACCCGGCCAACCCGTGGCACAAAGTCGCCCAGAGCGGCTTCCCACACGCCCAGTCGATGCAGTTGCCGAGCCTGATCAAGAAGATCGACGCACTGGATCCGCTGACCGTGCGCTTCACTCTCGATCATCCGGACTCGACGTTCCTCGCGACCCTGAGCATGGGCTTCGCCTCGATTTATTCTGCTGAATACGCCGACAAGCTGTTGAAGGCCGGCGCCACCGACAAGCTCAACAGCCAGCCGGTCGGCACCGGGCCGTTCGTCTTCACCCGGTTCCAGAAAGACGCCTCGATCCGCTACAAGGCCAACCCGGATTACTTCCGCGGCAAACCTGCGGTGGACCCACTGATCTTCGCCATCACCCCGGACGCCAACGTGCGGCTGCAAAAGCTGCGGCGCAACGAGTGCCAGATTGCCCTGTCGCCAAAACCACTGGACGTACAGGCTGCCAAGCAAGAGCCGACGCTGAAAGTCGAAAAGACTGACGCGTTCATGACTGCTTTCGTAGGCATCAACAGCCAGCATCCGCCCTTGGACAAAGCGGAAGTGCGTCAGGCGATCAACCTCGCCTTCGACAAGGCCAACTACCTGAAAGCCGTGTTCGAGGACACCGCCGAAGCCGCCAACGGCCCGTACCCGCCGAACACCTGGAGCTACGCGAAGAACCTGCCGGGTTACGCCCACGACGTGAACAAGGCCAAGGCCCTGCTGGCCAAGGCCGGATTGAAGGACGGTTTCCAGACCACCATCTGGACGCGCCCGTCCGGCAGCCTGCTCAACCCGAACCCGAGCCTCGGCGCGCAGCTCCTGCAATCGGATCTGGCAGAAATCGGCATTCAAGCGGAAATCCGCGTGATCGAATGGGGCGAACTGATCCGTCGCGCCAAGGCTGGCGAACATGACTTGCTGTTCATGGGCTGGGCCGGCGACAACGGTGACCCGGACAACTTCCTCACGCCGCAGTTTTCCTGCGCGGCGGTCAAATCCGGCACCAACTTCGCCCGCTACTGCAATGCCGACCTGGACAAGCTGATCAGCGCCGGCAAGACCACCAGCGAACAAGGCGTACGCACCAAGCTGTATGAGCAGGCGCAGGCGCAGATCCAGCAGCAGGCGCTGTGGCTGCCGCTGGCTCATCCGACGGCATATGCGCTGACGCGTAAGGACGTGCAGGGTTACTCGGTGAGCCCGTTTGGGCGGCAGGATTACTCCAGGGTCACCCTGAAGTAATCCGCCACAACACAAAACCTGTGGGAGCTGGCTTGCCAGCGATAGCGGACTGACAGACAACATTGTGCTGAATGTGCCGCCGTCATCGCTTGCAAGCCAGCTCCCACAGGGTTTTGCATTCTCCCTTCGGAGCTACATCCAGCCGCACTCAGCCATCGACAACGGCTCGCCATCGCCAACGATGAAGTGATCCAGCACCCGCACGTCGATCAGCTCCAAAGCCTTCTGCAAACGCTTGGTCAATAATCGATCAGCCTGACTCGGATCGCTGTTCCCCGACGGATGGTTGTGGCACAGGATCACCGCCGCCGCGTTGTTGGCCAGCGAACGCTTCACGACTTCCCGGGGGTGCACGGCCGTGTTGTCGATGGAGCCGCGAAACAGCGTCTCGAAGGTCAGCACCTGATGTTTGGAATCCAGAAACAGGCAACCGAACACCTCGTGCGGCTCGTGGCGCAGCATGGCCTTGAGGTAATCACGCACGACCTGCGGGTTTTCCAGCGCCGTTTTCTGGCGCATGCGCTCGGCCAAGTGTCGCCGCCCCATCTCCAACACGGCCTGCAATTGAGCAAATTTCGCCGGTCCCAGTCCCAATTGCTCGCTGAACGCCCCGAGATCAGCCTCCAGTAACGCTCGCAGGCTGCCGAACTGATTCAACAAGTGTCGCGCCAGATCCACCGCACTTTTGCCGGATACCCCGGTGCGCAGAAAAATCGCCAGCAACTCGGCATCGGAAAGACTTCCCGAGCCCTGCTCCAACAGCTTCTCCCGCGGCCTTTCCGCCGCCGGCCAATCGCGAATACTCATACACCTTCCTTGTCTGTGGGCGCCGCTGTTCCGTAGCGGTCGCTGTGATATCGTAGCCCATCTTTTTTGCGGGCGAATTCACCCTGGGGAGGGGGTTCGCCACGTATGTCACCAACGAAATGAAAGGCAGACCTATGCAGCGGCTGTATCGGAAACGCATCGTTCTGGGCGTCGGCGGCGGCATTGCTGCCTACAAGAGCGCCGACCTTGTGCGCCGCCTGATCGATCAGGGCGCCGAAGTGCGCGTGGTCATGACCCGTGGCGGCAGCGAATTCATCACCCCGCTGACCATGCAGGCGTTGTCCGGCCACCCGGTTCACCTGGACTTGCTCGACCCGGCCGCCGAAGCGGCGATGGGCCACATCGAACTGGCCAAATGGGCCGATCTGGTGCTGATCGCCCCGGCCACCGCCGACTTGCTGGCCCGTCTGGCCCAAGGCATTGCCAACGATTTGCTGACCACCCTGGTGCTGGCCACCGACGCCATCGTGGCCGTCGCCCCGGCCATGAACCAGGCCATGTGGCGCGACCCGGCGACCCAGGCCAACCTGCAACTCCTTGAAAGCCGTGGCCTGAAGACCTTCGGCCCGGCCTCCGGCAGCCAGGCCTGCGGCGACGTCGGCATGGGCCGCATGATGGAAGCCACCGATCTGGCTCAACTCGCGGCGGATTGCTTCCAGCGTCAGGCGCTGACCGGCAAGCACGTGGTCATCACCGCCGGCCCAACCCAGGAAAACATCGACCCGGTGCGCTACATCACCAACCACAGCTCCGGAAAAATGGGCTTCGCTCTGGCCGAAGCGGCGGTGGAAGCCGGCGCCCGCGTGACCCTGATCAGCGGCCCGGTGCATTTGCCGACGCCAGATCGTGTGACCCGGATCGACGTGGTCAGCGCCCGCGACATGCTCGCCGCGTGTGAAGCCGCGATCCCTTGCGACATCTTTATCGCCTCGGCGGCGGTGGCGGACTACCGTCCGGAAGTCGTCGCCCCGCAGAAATTGAAGAAAGACCCTACGAGCGGCGACGGCTTCGTCCTGCAAATGGTGCGCAACCCGGACATCCTGGCCACCATCGCGACCCGTCCCGACCGTCCGTTCAGTGTCGGCTTCGCCGCCGAGACCGAACACCTGCTCGACTACGCTGCGCGCAAGCTGAAGGACAAGAATCTCGATCTGATCGTCGCCAACGACGTCGCCAACCCGAGCATCGGTTTCAACAGCGAAGAAAACGCCTGCAGCGTCATCGACCGTGCGCTGCACGCCACGCTTTTCGCCCAGACCAGCAAGAGCAAGATCGCTCGCCAACTGGTCACTTTTATCGCCGAACGTCTGAACCAGGTTTAATTTACATGCACGCTTTGCAAGCCAAGATCCTCGACCCACGCATCGGTACCGAATTCCCGCTGCCGCAATACGCCACACCGGGCTCCGCCGGCCTCGACCTGCGCGCCATGCTGCAAGAGGACATCGTGATCAAGCCGGGTGAAACGGTGCTGATCCCCACCGGTCTGTCGGTCTACATCGGCGATCCGAACCTCGCCGCGCTGATCCTGCCGCGCTCGGGCATGGGCCATAAGCACGGCATCGTGCTGGGCAATCTGGTCGGCCTGATCGACTCCGACTACCAGGGCCCGCTGATGGTGTCCTGCTGGAACCGTGGCCAGACCGAATTCACCATGCCGGTCGGCGAGCGCCTGGCGCAGCTGGTGCTGGTGCCGGTGGTTCAGGCGCACTTCGAAATGGTTGAAGAGTTCGTCGAAACCGAACGCGGCGCTGGCGGTTTCGGCCATTCCGGCACCAAGTGATTGGTTTTATGGCGAGGGAGCCTGCTCCTTCGCCATAAAAATAGGCAGATTCATCTGAAAGCTTTACCGCTGAAAATCAAGGCATTGACAGGTCAAAGCCACGCCGTACGTGGCGTCATGGCCCTTTCACACCACGAACTCTCTGTGAAAACCGCCGTCATACCCTTCAGTTTGAGCTTGCCGTCGAATAGTCGTCGGTGTGTCCAGCCACTTTCGAGATGGAGCATTTTTGCAGATGAGCACCCCCGCCCAAGTCGCCCCGAAGCTTCCCGACAGCATCTTCCGCGCCTATGACATTCGCGGCACCGTGCCGGAATTCCTCAATGGCGAAACCGCCTACTGGATCGGTCGCGCCATTGGCTCCCAAAGCCTGGCCCAGGGCGAACCGAACGTGTCCGTCGGTCGTGACGGCCGTCTGTCCGGCCCGGAACTGGTTGCCGAACTGATCCGCGGCATCGCCGAAAGCGGCTGCCATGTCAGCGACGTCGGCCTGGTGCCGACGCCTGCGCTGTACTACGCCGCCAACGTGCTGGCCGGCAAATCCGGCGTGATGCTCACCGGCAGCCACAACCCGTCGAACTACAACGGCTTCAAGATCGTGATCGCCGGCGACACCCTCGCCAACGAACAGATCCAGGTCCTGCATGAGCGCATCAAGACCGGCAACCTGAGCAGCGGCACGGGCAGCGTGACCCAGGTCGAGATTCTCGACCGCTACACCACCGAAATCGTCCAGGACATCAAACTGGCCCGCCGCCTGAAAGTCGTGGTCGACTGCGGCAACGGCGCAGCCGGCGTGATCGCCCCGCAACTGATCGAAGCGCTGAACTGCGAAGTCATCCCGCTGTTCTGCGAAGTCGACGGCAACTTCCCGAACCATCACCCGGACCCGGGCAAGCCTGAGAACCTCGTCGACCTGATCGCCAAGGTCAAGGAAACCAACGCCGACATCGGCCTGGCCTTTGACGGTGACGGTGACCGCGTCGGCGTGGTGACCAACACCGGCACCATTGTGTTCCCGGATCGCCTGCTTATGCTGTTCGCCCGTGACGTGGTGGCGCGCAACCCGGACGCGGAGATCATCTTCGACGTCAAATGCACCCGTCGCCTGATCCCGCTGATCAAGGAATATGGCGGTCGGCCGCTAATGTGGAAGACCGGTCACTCGTTGATCAAAAAGAAAATGAAACAGTCCGGCGCACTGTTGGCCGGCGAGATGAGCGGGCACATTTTCTTCAAGGAACGCTGGTTCGGTTTCGACGACGGCATTTACAGCGCCGCACGGCTGCTGGAAATCCTCAGCAAGGAAAAATCTTCGGCCGAGGAGCTGTTCGCGACCTTCCCGAACGATATTTCCACGCCGGAAATCAATATCCATGTGACCGAAGAGAGCAAATTCAGCATCATTGATGCACTGCACGATGCCCAGTGGGGCCCAGGCGCCGACCTGACCACCATTGACGGCGTGCGGGTCGACTACGCCAAAGGCTGGGGCCTGGTGCGCGCGTCCAACACCACACCGGTGCTGGTGCTGCGCTTCGAGGCCGATGACGAGGCGGAACTGCAGCGCATCAAGGCTGTGTTCCATGCCCAACTGAAACGCGTTGCACCTGATCTCCAACTACCGTTCTGATTGCTGATTCACCCGGAGCCCTGAATGACCCTCGAACGCGATGCCGCCGCCAACACTGCCAAGGTCCTGTCCGAAGCGCTGCCTTACATCCGCCGATACGTCGGCAAGACCCTGGTGATCAAATACGGCGGCAACGCGATGGAAAGCGAGGAGCTGAAAACCGGCTTCGCCCGCGACATCGTGCTGATGAAGGCCGTGGGCATCAACCCGGTGGTCGTGCACGGCGGTGGCCCGCAGATCGGTGATCTGCTCAAGCGTCTGTCGATCGAAAGCCACTTCGTCGACGGCATGCGCGTTACCGACGCCGCGACCATGGATGTGGTGGAAATGGTCCTCGGCGGTCAGGTCAACAAAAGCATCGTCAACCTGATCAACCGTCACGGCGGCAGCGCCATCGGCCTGACCGGTAAAGACGCCGGGCTGATTCGCGCGAAGAAGCTCACCGTCACCCGCCAGACCCCGGAGATGACCCAACCGGAAATCATCGACATCGGCCATGTGGGCGAAGTGGTCGGGATCAACACCGAACTGCTGAACCTGCTGGTCAAAGGCAACTTCATCCCGGTGATCGCGCCGATCGGTGTGGGTGAAAACGGCGAGTCGTACAACATCAACGCGGACTTGGTGGCTGGCAAGGTTGCCGAAGCGCTGAAAGCCGAGAAGCTGATGCTGCTGACCAACATCGCCGGCCTGATGGACAAGTCGGGCACCGTACTGACCGGCCTGAGCACCCAGCAGGTCGACGACCTGATCGCCGACGGCACCATCTACGGCGGCATGCTGCCGAAGATTCGCTGTGCACTGGAAGCGGTTCAGGGCGGCGTGGGCAGCTCGCTGATTATCGACGGCCGCGTTCCGAATGCGATCCTGCTGGAAATCTTCACCGATACCGGTGTGGGTACGCTGATCAGCAATCGCAAGCGTCCATAAGCGCTCGCGCAAATAAAAAGACCCCGCTCAGCCTGGCTGAGCGGGGTCTTTATTTTGCCTGAAGCTGCGATCAGACGCCGAACTGGGCGCGATAGGCTTCAACGGCCGGCAGGTGCTGCTTGAGCTGCGGGTCGTCTGCCAGGAATTCCAGCACTTGGTTCAGCGACACGATGCTGATGACCGGAATGCCGAAATCACGTTCGACTTCCTGAATGGCCGACAGCTCACCGTTGCCGCGCTCCTGACGGTTCAGGGCGATCAGCACGCCGGCAGCCTTGGCGCCGTCCTGGGAAGCGATGATCTGCATCACTTCACGGATCGCGGTGCCGGCGGTGATCACGTCGTCGATGATCAGCACGTCGCCGGTCAACGGCGCGCCGACCAGGCTGCCGCCTTCGCCGTGGGCCTTGGCTTCCTTGCGGTTGAAGCACCAAGGCAGGTCACGGTTGTGGTGCTCGGCCAGCGCCACAGCAGTAGTTGCCGCCAGCGGGATGCCTTTGTAGGCCGGGCCGAACAGCACGTCGAACGGAATGCCGGTCTCGGCGATGGCTGCGGCGTAGAAACGACCCAGCTGCGCCAGCGCGGAACCCGAGTTGAACAGGCCGGCATTGAAGAAGTAAGGACTGGTGCGCCCGGACTTCAGGGTGAACTCACCGAAGCGCAAAACGCCGCGATCGATGGCAAAACGAATGAAATCGCGCTGATACGCTTGCATGAAAAAAACCCCAAATACCACGGATTTAGCTAATTAGCTTGACGCCGTGTATCATACACGCACGCGATTTTTGGGGCCATTTATGCGGATCATCAGTGTGAACGTCAATGGTATTCAGGCTGCAGTCGAGCGCGGTTTGCTCAGTTGGCTGCAGGCACAGAATGCCGACGTCATCTGCCTGCAGGACACCCGTGCCTCCGCCTTTGAACTGGACGACCCAGCCTTCCAACTGGATGGCTACTTCCTTTATGCCTGCGATGCTGAAGTCCCTGCCCAAGGCGGCGTGGCTTTGTATTCGCGGTTGCAACCGAAGGCTGTCATCAGCGGTCTCGGATTCGAGACGGCCGACCGCTACGGGCGCTACCTGCAAGCAGATTTCGACAAAGTCAGTATTGCCACCTTGCTGCTTCCTTCGGGGATGAACGGCGATGAGGACTTGAACCAGAAGTTCAAGCTCATGGACGACTTCGGCAAGTACCTGGACAAACAGCGGCGCAAACGTCGCGAGTACATTTATTGTGGCTCGCTGTACGTCGCGCAGCAGAAGCTCGACATCAAGAACTGGCGCGACAGCCAGCAATCACCGGGCTTCCTGGCGCCGGAACGCGCCTGGATGGACGAGATTGTCGGCAACATGGGCTACGTAGATGCCCTGCGCGAAGTCAGCCGCGAAGGTGACCAGTACAGCTGGTGGCCGGACAACGAACAGGCCGAGATGCTGAATCTGGGCTGGCGCTTCGACTACCAGATCCTGACTCCGGGCCTGCGGCGCTTCGTGCGCAGTGCACGCCTGCCGCGTCAGCCTCGGTTCTCGCAGCACGCGCCGCTGATCGTCGACTACGACTGGACGCTGACCATCTAAGCGGCCTTTCGCAGACACAAAAAAACCGACTTCACCGTCGGTTTTTTTGTGGGCGATCGTTCGTTATTTGATCAACCGCCAGGTGAACGGATAACGATAAGGGAAGCCTTCGTTGGCTTTCACTCCGCCGATAATCGTCAGCACCAGCGCCGCAATGGCCAGCAGGCCAAACAGCACGAACCCGATAAGCAACAGCATCAGAACGAAGCAGACCATCGAAGCAATCGCCACGGTGATCTGGAAATTCAACGCTTCCTTGCCCTGGGCGTCGATGAACGGATCGGTCTCGCGCTTCATCTGCCACAGGACCAGCGGCCCAATCAGCGTGCCGAACGGAATCCAGATCCCCAGCAAGGCGGACAAGTGACAAAACATGGCCCATTGACGAACCTCCTGGCTCGGCTTGGGCAGCAACTCTTGCTCATCACTCATCGCGTCCTCCTTGCGGGTTACGAACCTGCTCAGTCGGCCAGTGCAGCCTTTTGCAGTTCGAAGATCTCGTTCATGCCTTTCTTGGCCAGCTCCAGCATCGCGTTCAGCTCTTCAGGCTGGAACGGCGCGCCTTCGGCGGTGCCCTGCACTTCGATGAAGCCACCAGTGCTGGTCATCACCACGTTGAGGTCGGTCTCGGCAGCGGAATCTTCAAGATAGTCCAGATCCAGCACCGGCTCGCCCTGGTACATGCCCACGGAAACGGCGCCGATCATTTGCTTGAGCGGGTCGCCGCCTTTCAGGCCGCCACGCTTCTTGATCACTTTCAGTGCATCGACCAGCGCAACCATGGCGCCGGTGATCGACGCGGTGCGGGTACCGCCATCGGCCTGGATCACGTCGCAGTCGACGTACAGGGTGACGTCGCCCAGCTTGGACATGTCCAGCGCGGCGCGCAGGGAACGGCCGATCAGGCGCTGTATTTCCAGGGTACGACCGCCCTGCTTGCCACGGCTCGCTTCACGCTGGTTACGCTCGCCGGTGGCGCGCGGCAGCATGCCGTATTCGGCGGTCAGCCAACCCTGGCCCTGGCCTTTGAGAAAACGCGGCACGCCGTTTTCGACGCTGACGGTGCAGATGACTTTGGTATCACCGAATTCGACCAGTACCGATCCCTCGGCGTGTTTGGTGTAGTTGCGGGTAATGCGGATCGAGCGGAGCTGATCGGCAGCGCGACCACTTGGACGTTTCATAGGAGATACCTGTACTGGGGACGGAAAACTGCGGACCATTATAGAGCCGC
The DNA here is from genome assembly GCF_949767575.1 of Pseudomonas sp. IT-P2. Lineage (NCBI taxonomy): Bacteria > Pseudomonadati > Pseudomonadota > Gammaproteobacteria > Pseudomonadales > Pseudomonadaceae > Pseudomonas > Pseudomonas sp. IT-P2. Next base: position 293,387 of record NZ_CATKQA010000044.1, read on the forward strand.
GCACCGCGCCTGGGCACTCGTTAAAAAATCCGGCCGACGACCGAAGGCCCTGAAACGCGCTTCGCCGACGGCCTGCAGCCCTTTGTCACACCGTGTGTTTGGGCGCATCTGCCGCACTGCGCTACAATCCTGCGCCTTTGCTGCCAGTCGGCTTAAATTCATTGATATCGAGCTGCGGAGCTTCAATTCGCGCCGATCTGTATCGCGAGGTCACCCCATGGTGCACAGCATGACCGCCTTCGCCCGCGTCGAAAAAGCCGGCGTCCAGGGCACCCTGAGCTGGGAACTGCGCTCGGTCAACAGCCGTTACCTGGAACCCCACTTGCGCCTGCCGGAGTCGTTTCGCGACCTCGAAGGCGCTGTCCGCGAAGCCCTGCGCCAGGGCCTGTCGCGCGGCAAACTGGAATGCACCCTGCGTTTCACCGAGGAAAGCACCGGCAAGCCGCTGCAGGTGGATCGCGAGCGCGCCGCGCAACTGGTCGCCGCTGCCGAAACCGTTGCTGACCTGATCAAGAACCCGGCGGCGCTGAACCCGCTGGAAGTGTTGGCCTGGCCGGGCGTACTGGTGGCCGACGCCTCCGATCCGCAGGCGCTGAACGCCGAGGCGCTGGCCCTGTTCAATCAGGGCCTGAAAGACCTCAAGGCCGGCCGCGAGCGCGAAGGCGCGGAGCTGGCACGCCTGATCAACGATCGCCTGACCTCCATCGAAGAAGATGTAGTGACCCTGCGCGAACTGGTTCCGCAGATGCTCGCCACCCAGCGCCAGAAAGTCCTCGACCGCTTCGCCGACATGAAGGCCGAGATGGACCCGCAGCGTCTGGAACAGGAAATGGTCATGCTCGCGCAAAAGAGCGACGTGGCCGAAGAACTGGATCGCCTGAGCACCCACATCATCGAAGTTCGCCGGGTGCTCAAGTCCGGCGGTGCCGCCGGCCGGCGCCTGGACTTCCTGATGCAGGAGCTCAACCGCGAAGCCAACACACTGGGCTCCAAGGCCTTCGACCCGCGCAGCACCCAGGCGGCGGTCAACCTCAAGGTGTTGATCGAGCAGATGCGCGAACAAGTGCAGAATATTGAGTAAGGCTACCCCCGACATGACCCACAGCACCGGCACCCTGTACATCATTTCCGCCCCTTCGGGCGCGGGCAAGAGCAGTCTGGTCAAGGCCCTGACCGACGCCAACCCGGAAATCCGCGTTTCGATTTCCCACACCACCCGCGCCATGCGCCCGGGCGAAGTGGATGGCGTGAACTATCACTTCGTGACCCGCGAAGAGTTCGTGAAGATGGGTGAGCACGGCGACTTCCTGGAACGCGCCGAAGTTTTCGGCAACTTCTACGGCACCTCGCAAAGCCGCCTGCAGCAGACCCTGGACGAAGGCCACGACCTGATTCTGGAAATCGACTGGCAAGGCGCCGAGCAAGTGCGCAAGCTGATGCCGCAGGCCCGTTCGATCTTCATTCTGCCGCCATCGCTGCAGGCCCTGCACCAGCGCCTGACCAACCGTGGCCAGGACAGCGACGACATCATCGACGGCCGGATGCGTGAAGCGGTCAGCGAGATGAGCCACTACGTCGAGTACGACTACCTGATCATCAACGACGATTTCGCCCACGCGCTGGACGATCTGAAGGCGATTTTCCGCGCCAATCAGCTGCAACAGAAACGCCAACAAGTGCGTTTCGGCAAATTGCTGGCTGAATTGCTGGGCTGAAACAGCACTTCCCAAAACCGCTGCAAGGGCTTTACATTGGCACTTGCAGCGCGTTGAAGAGTCTGGTCAAAAAATCAGCGCTTCCCTAATCGCTGGTGATTTTTTAAACTGTTGAGTCCGCTCGCCCAACCGGGCAGCGCGCATATTGCATTCGCTCCGAGGAATACCATGGCCCGCGTAACCGTTGAAGACTGCCTAGAACACGTGGAAAACCGCTTTGAGCTGGTCATGCTCTCTACCAAGCGTGCCCGTCAACTGGCCACCGGCGGCAAAGAGCCCCTGGTTCAGTGGGAAAACGACAAACCGACCGTAGTTGCGCTGCGTGAAATCGCTGAAGGCCTGATGAGCTACGAGTTCATCGCCGAGCAGGAAATCGTCCACGAAGACCCTGTCTTCGCTGCGTTCGAGGACGAGTCCAACGAGGCCGTCTAAGCCTATGCCTGGTCGACGTAGCACGGCGCGGGATCACAGCCTACGGCAGGAGACATCATGCCGAGCATAGACGCCCTCGCCGATCGCTTATCGACCTACCTCGGCAACGACCAGGTCAACCTGGTCCGCCGAGCGTATTTCTACGCCGAACAAGCCCACGACGGCCAACGCCGCCGTAGCGGCGAGGCGTACGTCACGCATCCTCTTGCCGTGGCAAATATTCTTGCCGACATGCACATGGACCATCAGAGCCTGATGGCTGCGATGCTGCATGACGTGATCGAAGACACCGGTATCGCCAAGGAAGCGCTGCAAGCGCAGTTCGGTGAAACCGTGGCCGAACTGGTCGACGGGGTCAGCAAACTGACCCAGATGAACTTCGAGACCAAGGCCGAAGCCCAGGCGGAAAACTTCCAGAAGATGGCCATGGCCATGGCGCGCGACATTCGCGTGATCCTGGTCAAGCTTGCCGACCGCCTGCACAACATGCGCACGCTGGAAGTGCTGTCCGGCGAAAAACGCCGGCGTATCGCCAAGGAAACCCTCGAGATCTACGCACCCATCGCCAACCGGCTGGGCATGCACGCGATCCGCATCGAATTCGAAGACCTCGGCTTCAAGGCGATGCACCCGATGCGTTCCGCGCGGATCTACCAGGCCGTCAAACGCGCCCGGGGCAACCGCAAGGAAATCGTCAACAAGATCGAAGAATCCCTCGGCCACTGCCTCGCCATCGACGGCATCCAGGGTGAAGTCAGCGGCCGCCAGAAACACCTTTACGGCATCTACAAGAAAATGCGCGGCAAGCGTCGGGCCTTCAACGAGATCATGGACGTCTATGCGTTCCGGATCATCGTCGACAAGGTCGATACCTGCTACCGCGTGCTGGGTGCTGTACATAATTTGTACAAACCGTTGCCGGGGCGCTTCAAGGATTACATCGCGATCCCCAAGGCCAACGGCTATCAGTCGCTGCACACCACGCTGTTCGGCATGCACGGCGTCCCGATCGAAATCCAGATCCGCACCCGTGAAATGGAAGAGATGGCCAACAACGGCATCGCCGCCCATTGGCTGTACAAATCCAGCGGTGACGAGCAGCCGAAAGGCACCCACGCCCGCGCCCGTCAGTGGGTCAAGGGCGTGCTGGAAATGCAGCAACGCGCCGGCAACTCGCTGGAATTCATCGAGAGCGTGAAGATCGACCTGTTCCCGGACGAGGTCTACGTGTTCACGCCCAAAGGCCGGATCATGGAGCTGCCCAAAGGCTCCACGGCTGTGGACTTCGCCTACGCGGTGCACACCGACGTCGGCAACAGCTGCATCGCCTGCCGGATCAACCGTCGTCTCGCACCGCTGTCCGAACCGCTGCAAAGCGGCTCCACGGTCGAGATCGTCAGCGCTCCCGGCGCACGGCCGAACCCGGCGTGGCTCAACTTCGTGGTCACCGGCAAGGCGCGGACGCACATCCGCCATGCGCTGAAACTGCAACGCCGGTCCGAATCCATCAGCCTCGGCGAACGCCTGCTGAACAAGGTGCTCAACGGCTTCGACAGCGCGCTGGAACAGATTCCGGCCGAGCGTGTGAAGGCGATGCTCACCGAGTACCGCCTCGAACTGATCGAAGACCTGCTCGAAGACATCGGCCTGGGCAACCGCATGGCCTACGTCGTGGCGCGCCGCCTGCTCGGCGAAGGCGAACAACTGCCAAGCCCGGAAGGCCCGCTGGCGATTCGCGGCACCGAAGGCCTGGTCCTCAGCTACGCCAAATGCTGTACGCCGATCCCGGGCGACCCGATTGTCGGTCACCTGTCAGCAGGCAAAGGCATGGTCGTGCACCTGGACAACTGCCGCAACATCAGCGAAATCAGGCACAACCCGGAAAAATGCATCCAGCTCTCATGGGCCAAGGATGTCACCGGCGAATTCAACGTCGAACTGCGCGTCGAGCTGGAGCACCAGCGCGGCCTGATCGCCCTGCTGGCCAGCAGCGTCAACGCAGCCGACGGCAATATCGAGAAGATCAGCATGGACGAACGCGATGGTCGCATCAGCGTTGTCCAGTTGGTGGTCAGCGTCCACGACCGTGTGCACCTGGCCCGCGTGATCAAGAAACTGCGCGCCCTGACCGGGGTGATCCGCATCACCCGCATGCGTGCATAACTCAATCATTACAAGGAGTCATACATGACCAAGACTGTTATCACCAGCGACAAGGCCCCGGCCGCCATCGGCACTTACTCCCAGGCGATCAAGGCCGGTAACACCGTTTATATGTCGGGTCAGATTCCCCTCGATCCAAAAACCATGGAACTGGTCGAAGGCTTCGAAGCCCAGACCGTCCAGGTGTTCGAGAACCTGAAAGCCGTGGCCGAAGCCGCCGGCGGTTCGTTCAAGGACATCGTCAAGCTGAACATCTTCCTCACCGACCTGAGCCACTTCGCCAAGGTCAACGAGATCATGGGCAAGTACTTCGACCAGCCGTACCCGGCGCGCGCCGCCATCGGCGTGGCAGCCCTGCCAAAGGGTTCGCAGGTTGAAATGGATGCCATTCTGGTCATCGAGTAATGCGCACGGCGCGGCTTCAGACGCCGCGCCGACTGCTCTGCGGTAAAGAAAAGGTTTTGAAAGGATTCCACCATGCGCAAAGCGCTTGCTCTCTCGCTGCTCGCCATTTTCCTCGGCGGTTGCGCCAGCAACCCTGCCGACCGTGACATCAGCGGCACCTGGATCAATCAGGTCGCCATCGATGCCGCTGCCAAGGGCGGCCCCCTGCGCGAAGCGCTTCAGGCTTACGGCCCGAACCTGGAGTGGGACGTCAACACCAAGGCCGGTCAGGCCCGCTACACCAACGGTTTCGAAAACGTCGAAGGTCGCTTGCTCGGCGAACAGTCCGGCGCCTGGAAAGTCGACTTCTATGGCAGCTCCGCCAGCGAGCTGAAACGCGACGGCGGCCAACTGCAACAAGCTGCCAACGAAAATGAACCGGAACAAGTCTTCGACCGCGCACAGATCCCGGTGCCGGACGGCGCACCGATCGGCGCCAGCTTCGAACGCGCGCTGTATTCCGCTTATCTGGGCGGCAACTGGACGATCACCAGCGGCCAGGGCGAAGGCGCCACCGTGCAGTTCCAGGCGGACGGTCAAGTCTCCGGCCTGCCGGGTGCCGACCGCTATGCGCTGTGCCTCGCAGGCGATTGCGCATCGATGAGCAGCGGCAACGACAGCATGTGGTTGCAGCAGAACGGCCAGGGCAACAACTGGATCTTTGTTCGCAAGGGCAAAGAGCTGGAAATCCTGCAGGCCGTGAACACGGCACTGGCGGACGAACAACCGCAGTTCACCCCGGGTGAACGCAAGTGGTTGCTCGAGAAGCAGTGATCGGCGCTTGAGACAAAAAAGGCGGGAGCAAGCATTTGCTCCCGCCTTTTTTACGCCTGAAGATCAGCAGCGCCCCTCAAGAATCGCGGCATACCCCTCGCGATAACTCGGATACTTCGGCACCCATCCCAGCGCCTTCGCCCGGGCATTGCTGCAACGTTTGCTGCCGGTGCGACGCACGCTCTCGTCTTCCGACCACTCGGTGACACCCAGATACTCACGCAGCCACGCTACCACCTCGGCCAGCGGCGCCGGCGCATCGTCCACGCCGATATAGATGTCATCCAGCGCCCCGCCTCTGCGAGCCGCTTCCAGCAGAAACGCCATCAACCCCGCCGCGTCATCGGCATGGATGCGATTGCCATACAGCGGCGGATCGACCGCCACGCGATAACCCCGACGCACCTGGGTCAGCAGCCATTCACGACCAGGGCCATAAATACCCGTCAGGCGCACGATGCTCGCAGGAATGCCGCTGTTGAGCGCAACCTGCTCGGCCTCCAGCATCACCCGACCGGAATAACCCGCAGCGACGGTTTCGGATTTTTCATCAACCCATTCGCCGTTTTGCTGGCCATAAACACTGCTGCTGGAAACGAACAGCAGCCGCTCCGGCTCCTGACCGTAATCGTTAAGCCAACCCAGCACATGCTGCAAACCCTGCACATAAGCCGCGCGATAACCGACCTCATCGTGATCGGTGGCCGCCGCGCTATACACCAGGTAATCGATAGCGCCCACCGGCCAGGTCTCGGGGCAATCTTCATTGAACAAGTCACCGGCGACACCGATAACGCCGTCCGGCAAACGCGAAATATCACGGCGCAGGCCATAGACCTGGAAGCCGACAGCCAGCAATTGCGTGGCCAGACGGCTGCCGACATCACCGCAACCGGCGATCAAAACAGAAGGCGCGGACATCAAAAATCTCCCATCGGAAAGCGACAGACTAGCCTCGGCAAGGGACGAGCGGCTAGCAATGAAGGAAAAAAAGCAACTCTATTACTTCTGTTAACAAGAATTACTTGCAATAATGCACGCCACTTTTGTTCTCGGCCTCACGAGGCCTGGAAGAGCATTACCGTTTTTCTATCTCAGGTCCGGCCAGCATGACACGCATTCAAAACTCCGCTTCGCCAACCAACCGACCTCGCGCCTGGAGCGCCGTGGCTGCCCTGCTGCTCAGCCTGATGCTGGCGCCGGTCGCCGCCTTCGCTGACGCACAAGCCCCGGCCGCGCCAGCCGCCACCGAGCAAAACGCTCCGGCCGCTGCACCTGCCGCGACCGACCCGGTGCAGGCCGTCGAGGCCGGCGCTGCCGACGCGCCGGAAGTCCTCGAAGCCGACAACACCCTGGGCATGGCCCACGACCTGTCGCCATGGGGCATGTACCAGAACGCCGACGTCATCGTTAAAGCCGTGATGATCGGTCTGGCCATCGCCTCGATCATCACCTGGACCATCTGGATCGCCAAGGGCTTCGAGCTGATGGGCGCCAAACGCCGTCTGCGCGGTGAGATCGCCAACCTGAAAAAAGCCGCTTCCCTCAAGGAAGCCAGCGCCACCGCCGCGAAAGAAGGCACGCTGGCCAACCTGCTGGTGCACGACGCGCTCGAAGAAATGCGCCTGTCCGCCAATGCCCGCGAGAAGGAAGGCATCAAGGAACGCGTCAGCTTCCGCCTCGAGCGTCTGGTTGCCGCCTGTGGCCGCAACATGAGCAGCGGCACCGGCGTCCTCGCCACCATCGGTTCCACCGCACCGTTCGTCGGTCTGTTCGGTACCGTGTGGGGCATCATGAACAGCTTCATCGGCATCGCCAAAACCCAGACCACCAACCTTGCCGTCGTAGCACCAGGTATCGCTGAAGCGCTGCTGGCTACCGCACTGGGTCTGGTAGCCGCGATTCCTGCCGTGGTCATCTACAACGTCTTTGCCCGCTCCATCGCCGGTTACAAGGCTCAGGTGTCCGATGCATCAGCTCAGGTGCTGCTGCTGGTCAGCCGCGACCTCGACCACCAGCCTGAGCGCAACAGCTCGCAACCGCACATGGTGAAAGTGGGGTAATCGGCCATGGGCCTGCATTTGAAAGAAGGCGCAGACGACGATCTGGCCGAGAACCACGAAATCAACGTCACGCCGTTCATCGACGTGATGCTGGTGCTGTTGATCATCTTCATGGTGGCCGCGCCGCTGGCCACCGTGGACATCAAGGTTGACCTGCCTGCCTCGACCGCCAAACCGGCGCCGCGGCCGGAGAAACCGGTGTTCCTCAGCGTGAAGGCTGACCAGCGCCTGTTCATTGGCGATGACGAAGTGAAAGCCGAAACCCTCGGCGCCGTCCTTGACGCCAAGACCCAGGGCAAGAAAGACACGACGATCTTCTTCCAGGCCGACAAAGGTGTGGATTACGGCGACCTGATGAGCGTGATGGATAACCTGCGCGCTGCCGGTTACCTGAAGGTCGGTCTGGTCGGACTCGAGAGCGCAGTCAAGAAATGATCACCACGCGCCATAAGCTGACGCGTTACAGCGGTAGCCTGGCCGTGGTGCTGGGTGTTCACGCGCTGGCCATCGCGCTGGCGCTGAACTGGAACGTCCGCCCGCCCATCGAATTGCCGCCGCAGGCAATGATGGTCGAGCTGGCACCGGTTCCGGCCCCGCCACCGCCCGCACCGCCGAAAGTCGTCACGCCACCGCAGCCACCGGCTCCGGCTGAGGAACTGCCGATCCCGAAACTGGCCGAAGCGCCGAAAGCCGAGATCGCGGTGCCCAACCCCAAGCCCAAGCCGAAACCCAAACCGCCGAAGCCGATCAAGAAGAAACTGCCCGATCCGCCGAAGGAGAAACCGTCCGAAGAGAAGCCGGCCGATACCCAGCCGACTCAGGCCCCGACGGAGAAATCCGCCCAGCCTGCACCGGGCCCGTCGCCTGCACAATTGGCCGCCAAGGCCAGCTGGCAAGGCACCCTGCTCGCGCATCTGGCCAAGTACAAGAAGTACCCGGCCAGCGCTCAGGCACGGGGCAAGGAAGGCTTGAACCGGTTGCGTTTCGTGGTTGATGGCGAAGGCAACGTGCTGTCGTTCGAACTGGTGAGCCGCTCCGGCAACGCCGATCTGGACCGGGCCACGCTGGAAATGATCCGCCGCGCCCAGCCGCTGCCCAAGCCACCGGCGGACATGCTGACCAATGGCGCGATCGAAATCGTTGCGCCGTTTGTGTACTCGCTGGAGCGCCGCCGCTGATTCGCACTCGCGAAGCCCGGCCTGATCCAGCCCAAAAGGCACCGAAAGGTGCCTTTCGCTTATCCATCCACGGCAAACCGGCATTGCCCGGTGTCGCATTCATCACTCAGTCTGATAACGTGCGTCTATCGATTGCAGCCGGTATGCTTGGCCCGCATCTTCATGGACGCTTGCTATGACTCTCACAGAATTACGCTACATCGTTACCCTCGCCCAAGAGCAGCATTTCGGCCACGCGGCCGAGCGTTGCCACGTCAGCCAGCCGACCCTGTCGGTGGGCGTGAAAAAGCTTGAAGACGAACTCGGTGTGCTGATTTTCGAGCGCAGCAAAAGCGCCGTGCGCCTGACCCCGGTCGGTGAAGGCATCGTCGCCCAGGCGCAGAAAGTGCTGGAGCAGGCCCAGGGCATCCGCGAACTGGCCCAGGCCGGCAAGAACCAGCTGACCGCCCCGCTGAAAGTCGGCGCGATCTACACCGTCGGCCCGTACCTGTTCCCGCACCTGATTCCACAACTGCACCGGGTCGCCCCGCAGATGCCGTTGTACATCGAAGAAAACTTCACCCACGTGCTGCGCGACAAACTGCGCAACGGCGAGCTGGACGCGATCATCATCGCCCTGCCGTTCAACGAAGCCGACGTGCTGACCCTGCAACTCTACGACGAGCCGTTCTACGTCCTGATGCCGGCCCAGCACCCGTGGACCCAGAAAGAATCCATCGACGCCGCGCTGCTCAACGACAAGAGCCTGCTGCTGCTCGGCGAAGGCCACTGCTTCCGCGATCAAGTGCTGGAAGCCTGCCCGACCCTGACCAAGGGCAACGACGGCGCCAAGCACACCACGGTCGAATCCAGCTCACTGGAAACCATTCGCCACATGGTCGCGTCCGGTCTGGGCATCTCGATCCTGCCGCTGTCAGCGGTGGACAGCCACCACTACGCCCCCGGCGTGATCGAAGTGCGCCCGCTGTCGGCACCGGTGCCGTTCCGCACCGTGGCCATCGCCTGGCGTGCGAGCTTCCCACGGCCGAAAGCCATCGAGATCCTCGCCGACTCCATACGCCTGTGCTCGGTCGCCAAGCCTGCCGCGCCGGTCACGGCCGGTTAAGCCAGCGTCATGACGGAGCTGTCGCAGGTCTCGGTCACCGCACTCAAGGGTGTCGGTGAAGCCATGGCCGAGAAACTGGCCAAGGTCGGTCTGGAAAACCTCCAGGACGTACTGTTCCACCTGCCGCTGCGTTATCAGGATCGCACCCGCGTGGTGCCGATCGGCGCATTGCGGCCGGGACAGGACGCCGTGGTCGAAGGCACCGTCAGCGGCGCCGACGTGGTCATGGGCCGGCGTCGCAGCCTCGTCGTGCGTTTGCAGGACGGCACCGGCGGACTGAGCCTGCGCTTCTACCACTTCAGCAACGCGCAGAAAGAAGGCCTCAAGCGCGGCACGCGGATTCGCTGCTACGGTGAAGCCCGGCCCGGCGCCTCGGGGCTGGAGATCTACCACCCGGAATACCGCGCCATCAACGGCGACGAACCGCCACCGGTGGATGAAACCCTGACCCCGGTCTACCCGCTGACCGAAGGCCTGACACAGGCGCGTCTGCGCCAGTTGTGCATGCAGACCCTGACCCTGCTCAAGCCATCCACCCTGCCCGACTGGCTGCCGACCGAACTGGCCCGCGACTATCAACTGGCGCCGCTGGCCGACGCGATCCGCTACCTGCACAACCCGCCCGCCGATGCCGACGTCGACGAACTCGCCCTCGGCCATCACTGGGCCCAGCATCGCCTGGCTTTCGAAGAACTGCTGACCCACCAACTATCGCAGCAGCGCCTGCGCGAAAGCATGCGCTCCCTGCGCGCGCCGACGATGCCGAAAGCCACCAAGCTGCCGGCGAAATACCTGGCCAACCTCGGCTTCAATCCGACCGGCGCTCAGCAACGAGTCGGCAACGAAATCGCCTACGACCTCAGCCAGCACGAGCCGATGCTGCGGCTGATTCAGGGCGATGTTGGCGCGGGTAAAACCGTGGTCGCCGCCCTCGCCGCGCTGCAAGCGCTGGAGGCTGGCTACCAGGTCGCGCTGATGGCGCCGACCGAGATCCTCGCCGAGCAGCACTTCATCACCTTCAAGCGCTGGCTCGAACCGCTGGGCATCGACGTGGCGTGGCTGGCCGGCAAGCTCAAGGGCAAGAACCGCGTCGCCGCGCTGGAACAGATCGCCAGCGGCACGCCGATGGTGGTCGGCACCCACGCGCTGTTCCAGGACGAAGTGCAGTTCAAGAACCTCGCGCTGGTGATCATCGACGAACAACACCGCTTCGGCGTGCAGCAACGTCTGGCGCTGCGGCAGAAAGGCGTCGGCGGGCGCATGTGCCCGCATCAACTGATCATGACCGCCACGCCGATTCCGCGAACACTGGCGATGAGCGCCTACGCCGACCTCGACACCTCGATCCTCGACGAACTGCCGCCCGGCCGAACCCCGGTCAACACCGTGCTGGTCACCGACACCCGCCGCGTCGAAGTCATCGAGCGGGTGCGCAGCGCCTGCGCCGAGGGCCGTCAGGCCTATTGGGTGTGCACGCTGATCGAAGAGTCCGAAGAGCTGACCTGCCAGGCCGCCGAAACCACGTTTGAAGACCTGACCGCCGCCCTCGGCGAACTGAAGGTCGGGCTGATCCACGGCCGCATGAAACCCGCCGAGAAAGCCGCCGTCATGGCCGAATTCAAGGCCGGCAACCTGCAACTGCTGGTCGCCACCACCGTGATCGAAGTCGGTGTCGACGTGCCCAACGCCAGCCTGATGATCATCGAAAACCCCGAGCGCCTGGGCCTTGCGCAACTGCACCAGTTGCGCGGTCGCGTCGGCCGGGGCAGCGCGGTCAGCCATTGCGTGCTGCTCTACCATCCGCCGCTGTCGCAGATCGGCCGCCAGCGCCTGGGCATCATGCGCGAGACCAACGACGGTTTCGTCATCGCCGAAAAAGACCTCGAACTGCGCGGCCCCGGCGAAATGCTCGGCACCCGCCAGACCGGCCTGCTGCAATTCAAGGTCGCCGACCTGATGCGCGACGCCGATCTGCTGCCTGCCGTACGCGATGCCGCCCAGGCCTTGCTCGAACGCTGGCCCACCCACGTCAGCCCGTTGCTCGACCGCTGGCTGCGACACGGGCAGCAATACGGCCAAGTGTGAGCACCGTCTCAGTTTCTGACAGCTCGTTCCAACCAAGCTGGTTATACTCCTGCAATTGTTTCAAAAACGGATACAGACCATGACCGAAGCTGCTCTCGCCCCCGAATCACCGCACGCTCCGTCTGTTATTCGGCTGCTGCTCAACAAGCTGGGCGTCGCCTACGAAGAAGTGCTCGACCACCACGGCCTCAACGCCTCGCGCAAAGTGCAGGCGGTGTTGCTGGACGACGCGGTCGGTGCGCTGATGGTGCTGTTTCCACAGAGTCAGTTGCTGGATCTCAACCGCCTCGCCGAGCTGACGGGCCGTCGCCTGACCGCCGTGTCCACCGAGCGCCTGGAAAAGATGCTCGGCAAACACAGCCTGAGCCTGCTGCCGGGCCTGCCGGCGCTGACCAGCTCGCCGTGCCTCTACGAAGAAGGCCTGCTGCGCGAGCCGAAGTTGCTGATCAACTCCGGCGAGCCGGGCCTGCTGCTGGAAATCGCCAGCGAAGACTTCAAGACCATGCTGACCAAGGCCAGCGCCGCCAACTTCGGCGAAGCCCTGAGCAGCATCCGTCCGAACCTCGACCGCCCGGACGATGACCGCGAGGAAATCACCCAGGCCGTGCAGGCGTTCACCGCGCGACGCATCCAGCAGCGTCTGGAAGCGACCATCGAAATTCCGCCGCTGGCCGAAACCGCACAAAAAATCATCAAGCTGCGCGTCGACCCCAACGCCACCATCGACGACATCACCGGCGTGGTCGAAACCGACCCGGCACTGGCCGCGCAAGTGGTGAGCTGGGCGGCGTCGCCGTACTACGCCTCGCCGGGCAAAATCCGTTCGGTGGAAGACGCGATCGTCCGCGTGCTGGGCTTCGATCTGGTGATCAACCTGGCGCTGGGCCTGGCCCTCGGCAAGACCCTGAGCCTGCCCAAGGATCACCCGCAACACACCACGCCGTACTGGCAACAGTCGATCTACACCGCCGCCGTCATCGAAGGCCTGACCCGCGCCATGCCGCGTGCCCAGCGCCCGGAATCCGGCCTGACCTACCTCGCTGGCCTGCTGCACAACTTCGGCTACCTGCTGCTGGCCCACGTGTTCCCGCCGCACTTCTCGCTGATCTGCCGCCACCTGGAGGTCAACCCGCACCTGTGCCACAGCTATGTCGAGCAACACCTGCTGGGCATCAGTCGTGAACAGATCGGCTCCTGGCTGATGCGCTACTGGGACATGCCGGACGAACTGGCCACCGCCCTGCGCTTCCAGCACGACCCGAACTACGACGGCGCCTACGCCGAATACCCGAACCTCGTCTGCCTGGCCGTGCGCCTGCTGCGCAGTCGCGGGATCGGCTCCGGCCCGGATGAAGACATTCCGGATGCGCTGCTGGAACGCGTTGGCCTGACTCGTGACAAGGCCAATGATGTGGTCAGCAAAGTCCTGGAAGCCGAAGTCCTGCTGCGTGAACTGGCTTCGCAGTTCAGCCAGGCTTAAAGCATTCTTCGGAACGTCAACCAGGGCCTGTTTTGATTGCAGATTGGGCCCTGGCTCCACAGATTTCGGCCACTTTGCCAGCAACGACAGCAAACAAGCGCCCTGCTATGATTTGACGGCATTCAGAGGAATTTCCGATGACCCAAACAGATGCTGTCAGCGTTGCGAGCGAAGTGCGCAAGCTTGCCAAAGACAACAAGGTTACAGCCAGTCGTGACGGCATGAGTCGTATGGCCGTGGGGATTACCCGCTTGTCTGGCGATGTCGTCGAGCTGGATGGCATCGAACAGTTGCTCGTCAATCTCAAGCGAAAAGGCGTTCTGAGCAAATCTGAAATCCTGGCGCTCCAAGGGCGCTATCTTCAGGAAAGGCGTGCACAGAAACGTAGCGCATGACTTTTGATCCGTTCGGCGACTTCGACAAGGCTGGATATCTTCAAAACTCGCTGCAACTGAAAGATCCCGTTGAAGTAAAAGAGTCAGAGCATCTTTCGTTCGAATTGAGTATCGAAGAGGCGCTTGCCTATCTGGCCAAGAAAAAGCCAATCGATTACCAGACTGTACTCAAGGTTCACGAAATCCTGTTCTCCGGCTTCTATCACTGGGCAGGAAAAGACCGGAACGAGCTTGTCCCCCACCTGGCAGTCTTCAAGGGCTCTCTCGACGACCCTCGCAGCACCGTCTTCGAGCGCCCGGACTCCATCAAAATGTCTGTCGACTATGCGCTCAAGCTCGCATCAGACAAAAAACGCTTCAGAGACCATCCCGGTGGAGTGATGGGCCAACTGGCTTTCGCACACCCCTTCCTGGACGGCAATGGACGCGCGATTCTATTGGTCTTCATGGAACTCTGTTATCGAGCCGGGTTCGCCATCGACTGGTCAAGAACAAACAAAGACGACTACTTGCGGGCACTCAGCGACGAGATCCGAGAACCTCGCGAAAGGCATCTCGATAACTACCTCAACCCGTTCGTAGTCGATATATCCAGTCGTGACGAATGGCCAGAGACCATTAGTGGCATCCGAGGCCTGGATGGCCTTGACAAGGAAGACATCGCTTACGAGAAGCTGGACAACCCGAAAGTCCAGCAGATCTACAAGACATACCGGGGCCAGCCACTGGACGCCGAGCCTCCCGAGCCCGAAAGCTGAAGAGGCAGGCCTGTCCCGACAAGCTGCCTGAAAGCCCTATGACTTCGGCTTGGCCTTCCGCGGCTTCAAATACTTCATCAACCCCTGAAACCACATCACCAGCGCCGGATTTCCCTTCAGCTGTATCGACTTGTCCTGAATCCCCTGCATGAACGCCAGCTGCTTGTTCTTCGCCTGCATCGTGGCAAACCCGAACGCCGCGTCTTTAAAGGCAATCGCAAACGCCGGCTCCGCCACCACCCCGGACTTGCTGGTAATGCGCTGGTCCTTCACCACGAAATGCCGCGCCACCTTCCCGTCCAGAGTCTGCAGCTGAAACACCAGATCCTTGTCACCCAACTGCTGCTGGAACGCAGGATTTGTCCGACTGGCCTTACCCATCAACAGACCCAGCATCCACAGAAGAAAACGAAATTTCATGCGCACAGCCTCAAAAGGAAAATGAACGGCTGGGGGAGTGTAAGGGATTCGGATGAATTCGCCACTATCCTGGATTGATAGAAGACGATGCAGGTCTTTTCTCGCATGATGACTACCAAGTCACGCTTCCAAACCCTTGAGCCTGATCGTTCCCACGCTCCGCGTGGGAATGCCTCCCGTGACGCTCCGCGTCACACCATCCCCCCGTCCTACACCTGAAGAAACACATTCCTGTAGGAGCTGCCGATAGCAATGGTTTCTTGTTCCTCTAACCCGCAAATCCTTGGGAAATGTCCTTCAAACTGCGGTGCTGTCCATGAACTAGGCAGGCTGGACCATCGTCGATAGCCTCTGTGTGTCACCGCAAAATCGGTGACCGGATGTGCAAGTCCGAAAACCGGAGCAAATCTTTCCAACTCAAAAGGATTTACACCGATGATCGACCCAACCTTCACTGACGAAGAAGTTTCCCCTTACGAATTCCCAGACTCGAAGAAACTCCACGAAGCCGCCGAACGCGCCCTCGACCACCATTTCAAACCCAGCGCCCCACGCCCAAAACGCCTGGGTGGCCTGTTCGCCCTCTGCCCCAACGCCGACGCCGAAGCCCTCATGGCCAACGCCTCCGAAGACCTCCTGTCCATCAGCGCCTTCGCCGCCCACCTGGCCGACGACCTCGACGGCCCCCGCCGCTCGATGGCACTGGGCCTGAGCAGAATGGCGGACGGCGTGCGGTTGATGGTGGAAGGCACGCTCGATCACATTGAGTTTCGGGAGTATCAGGCCAAGCCGTAGCTGAATCGCGGGCGGAAAAAAGGGGACGATGAGTCCCCTTTTCCAACTGACCAATTCCTCACCACTGACAGCCCGTCTCCGATGAGAAATCCATACTGAAATCGTGTTCGAAGGAGTACTTCTTCCCGGTTTTGTAGTTCGTATAAGTCATGCCATAGACCCGGGCACCCTGACTCACCATTTCATACTCACCCGTCAGCGCGCCCTCCGATACCTCAACCCAAGTCGTAGTGAACTGATACGGACGATCCTCTGCCAGAATTTCTTGCTCGGTATTCCGATACACCAGAGAAATGGCCTTCTTTGACTTGCTGTACCTGACAGCCGCTCCGCTCCATTTGGAGAAGGAGTCGTAATAAGTTCTGAGTTCGAAATTGATGCTTTTGGCGCTTTCTTGCGAACGGAAGCAATAAATCTCCGTCGAGACCTCACTGTGCGCCGCCATAGGAAAGAGAACAAACAGTGCAGCAGATAAAACTCGCAGTGACTTCAATCTGATCATTCCTTCAACGATTCAGAGGCAACTGAAAACGCATTCGCACTGCGCAGTTAGCGATGTCCTCCCGGAACACGCGCTCACTCATTTCACAGTGCCCATCGACGTATTGCCGCCACAACGGATCATCGAAGTTGTCACCCCCCAATCGCTCCATCGAAGCAACCAGACCTTTTTCTCGATCCTGCCCCGCCATGGCCGATGCAGCTTTATAAAACCGTCCAGGGGTAACCCAGTCTGCAGAGCAACCAATTCCCCCAGCCGGGCATTGGTTGTTTGCACCAGGCACCCAAGCTTTTCGATGGGCGCCTCTGCACCGGGCAAGGCCGACTGATAAATATCCTCGCAATACGCCTCTTTGAAGCGCACCCACTTCTTTTGCACGTCAGTCAGTTGCTTCTTGTCGGCGGGCGCCAAACTGACCAGCGCTTTCTTGTATTGCTCATTCAACACTGCGTCGACTTTCTTGAAAGTCTGCTGACCGCAAATGACCAAATCGGGATTGGAAAAGCTGTCGGGATTGCAGGTTTCCTGGGCATGCGCAGGAACCAGCAAAGCAGTCAAAGAAACACCTGCGATCAGCCCAAAGAACGCCTTGAGTTTGATCATGATCCGGATACTCCGGCACTGCGCTCAGCAACCCGAGCGGGAATCTTCGAAGCCTTTCCCGCGTCCGACATACGCGATGCATATTGCTTGTACGCCGGCACCGCCCGCTCTTTATCGTTCATGGCCCAATAGCTATCTGCGAGATTCAGGTAAGCCACCGTCCGTTCCGGGTTGTGGGCAATCACCGCATTCAGCAACTGGACAGACTCCGTGTAGTAACCCGCCTCGCCCAGCAGAAAACCGACGTCGTTGGACCAACCAGGCTGCTGCGAGAAGAAGTACTTTCCGACGATATAACTTTCCGGAGAGCACGCGCCATGCGAATCATTTCCCATCAACATATTACTCATCACTTCCTTGAACGAGCTGCTGTCGCCCTTTCGATAGGCTGCCAGCGCTTTATCCAGCAGGTCAGCCGAACCGACTGTCATCAGTTTTTTATAACCGCCCTGAGGGCTGCCAACGTTTGCTGCCCGCAACTTTTTAAGCGCTTCGAGGCCATTGAATGAAGCCAGAGTGGTTGAGCCCAACGTCTCAATCGGCAGCTCCGCGATGCTCACAAGCGAGCGATCGCAGGAGTCGTTATTAACCACTTGCAGCACCTTTTTCAGCTCGAACTGCTTTGAGCCTTTATTGAAGATGAACAAAAGATTGAAGTTATAAACAGCGTTGTCTTCTTCGTTGGTCACCAGCGCAATGTAGTCCCCCGCCTCAACGAACCGCTGTTTGACCAGGACCTCTTCCTCTTGTGGATCCACAACCGTCATGGCCCCAGGCCGGCCGTTGAAAACCCGCACGCTAAAACTATCCAGAAGATCAGACGAGTACTGACTCTTCGTAAGAGGCAAAGCCGTGGACGTATCGAGCAATATGTCCTCATTGCGCCCTTGAACCGGCGCGATCAACAACCGGTTGGATGCCTCGTCCGCGTCTCCCGCCAGAACGAACACGTTTTGTCGTGATCCATCCCCCAACAGGCTTGCCGGGATTTCCTTGAGGACTTGGGGTGCCGCAAGCGCGTGTGCGGCGAAAGCCACGGATGTGGCAATGGCCAAGAGGCCACCGAGTAGAACTGAACATCCTTTCACGCTGTAACTCCATTCGGTTATTGCAGGCTGAGTCAAAAGCTATGCTGCGCACCTGTTCAAATCAGCGCCATTGAAAACCGGCAAGGTGTCATGTCTACCGCAGCTTCGGTAGGCCCTTGCGCGATCTGCGACTGACCCGACGCATTGCCCACCGAGACAACACTTGCGGCGGCATGACTGGCCTGCGCGAACGCAGCAACGCTGATCAGCAATACCCGCAGAAATCGAGGCCTCACGAAACCCGGTATCGACAAGTCAGGCACAGTTCCACTCACTTGGAATTTAACGGCAAAGAATCGCGACACATCCGCGCTCCGAGTTTCAAATGCAATGGCTCGCCTTGATCGGCTCTGGAACTTGCGACTTCAATCGCGCCACACTGTCGACGCCCGACCGATAACCTTTGTCAGCCGCCATTTGATAACAGGCTAACGCCCGGGACATATCTTTCGTTCCCAACTCGCCCCCCTCAAGGGTAGATGCCAGATAAAACATCGCTTCCTTTGAGCCCATGGTAATCGCCCGAATGACCTGCTCTTCTGCCTGCTTGGGATGAAGGCAAGGACCGTTATAGTTGGTGGAGTTTCCTGAACAAAGAAACGTGGCGTAGCCCAACGCACCACTCGGTATTTTCGAAGCCGCTTTGAACAACGCTTCAACCTTGCTGGTTTCCAACTGAGACGCCATCTGCGAAAGACTCAAGCTCGCCGCTGACAGGCTCGCCTCTGGATCACCCGACTCAGCCGCACAGACATAATTTTCCAGGGACGCTTCTAACAATTCCGCAGTCAGACGGTATTGCTCGAGCGAACCCAGCCCTCCCAAAGCCTCGGCACGTTGATCACAGAAGTTCTCGGCACGGCTCATTGCAGGGTTACGTGTTGCGACAAGATCCTTCTCGCTGATCGACCAGTCTTCAACGCCTTCAAGCACCCAGCACGCCTGACGAGAGAAATTGAAGATTTTTACATTACTGTTGCCCGCCCGCTTATCGACCACGTTGACGTGACTGTCATCGACCTCTTCAATCTCGACTCCGGGTGTCTTGCCAGGTGTGATGGCAGCCATCAGCGGGTAGGTGAAGGAAGCTCCGCTGACGCCCGAGGTCGAAGGCTCAAAGGCTCAAAGGCACTACGGTCCTTCTCCACAACCGGCTTCAGCACAAGCGACTTGACCGTCATCGCAGTGAGACGACGCTGTGATTCACTGTTGGCGGAAAACGCTGTCAGGAACGCTGGGAATTCCTCCGAAGGACAAGCGCCGTTGGCCGGCGCCGTCGAAGTGCTCTTGTCGGATGCAAGAGCAGGAACGATCTTGTCCAGGTACGCCGAGCGCTCGCGACTCATTCTGGCGATGCACGAGTTGACCGTGACCACATGCGCTGGCATTCCCGTCTCGATCTCGAATGCCTCCAACGGACAATTCGCATCGCGCAATTTCAGCCACGCACGTTGCGACTCTTTAACCTTCGCCGCGTACTCCGCGCCCAATGCCGGATCCGCTCGATAGTCAGACTCAAGCCGCGCCATCAATTGCTTATAGCTGACGTTCAGCTGCGTATCGGCAGCCTTCATTGCCGATTCGGAACAGGGCACCATTTCCAGACTCGAAGTAACCTGAGTGCAGCCATCCTGCGCATACACCGCCGAAGCCGGCAGCAAAAACCCGCCGATAAACGCAAAAAAAAAACGCTTCACTGTGTTTAATCCTTGATTCATTCAGGTCATCACGCTTCGCGCTTTGCAAAACGGATTGCTTGGCGGCGGTCATTTCCCTCGCCATTCAAACCCTAATTTTTTGCCCTGTTCATAGTCCCGTGATATCAGCATCCATCCGCATCACCACATAAGATCCATCCGCGAATTTCTTTACCTTTTGGTGTTTTGAACATAACCGAGAGCCAGCCAGCCTCAACAGCTTCCTGCTGGACCTTGTCCCCAGCGATCAGATACATACGAGTGACATCGTCAAAAACCGGAGAACTATAAATTTTGGCTTTTTTGTTTATCGTCAGCTGAACAGGAATACCGTCATTCCATTTAGAAAAAGCCGTGGTAGCAAGTTTATTACTGACAGATAATTGATCCTTGTAAGGAAACACGTACAAAAACCCCTTATAGTCATCCGTCAATATATCCCCACCCTCACCAAAATACTTGGAAATCCGCTCATCCCTTGAGTAACCATCATCGCTCTTTTTGTAAACATGCACACTGTAGTACTCGCCAGAGTACTTAACTCCGGTATCAGAATGTATTCCCACACTGTGAATTACAAATAGTTCACTTTCAGAGCCGCCTTTTACATCAGCAAAAAAAGCCGCACGGACTTGTCCTGTATCTGCCAAATACGGTAACTGCCCGACCAATGTCTTAGCCCTACTCGCACAATCAATATAGTTAACATCTATACCCATTTGACTGTTTGATCCGTCACTACTCGCCTCACCCTCTATGGGAACCAGATCAAAAACAATCGCACCGTCTTTTGTTGAGATCGAATGGTAAGCTTGACTCTCAGGGACATCGCAAGCAAATGAAGCTACCGAATACAGACAAAATGAAATTAGAAATCCCGACTTAAACAAAGCTCTCATAACGAACAGCCTCCAAATCCAGCCTTAAATTTTTCAGCAATCTCTTTCGTGTACTTCTCTCGTTTATCAAGCTCTTTCAGCCCAGAGTTGATAACCCTAGTTACAGACTTAATCTTGGCATCTATATCAGATGAGCTAGCATCCGCAAGCGCACCGATACCTTTCGACTTCCAAAACCACAGACCAGACTCTATTGCGACTTTCATATTGTCTTGTGCCAGGTTTGGATTAGCATCGATATTCACACCTATCGCCACAGCGCATTCACGATAGTTAGCATAGTGAGTCAAATGAAGAAGACCTCTACCCCTGTAGTCGTTATGAGGGTACTGATTGCTACCAAAGCTATGTTTACCGTACGCTGGATCGTTTTCAATCAAATGCTGATCTATATACTCAAGTTTTTCCTCTCTGGTTAGTGACATTCCCAGCCTTGCAAAACCATCATTAATAGCGGTCGGTGCCATTCTATAGAGTTTTTCGGCAGTATAACTACGGCGAGTATAATTTAGACTCTCTCTGAAAGCAGAAAATTGAAAAGTTTCGTGCTTACCCTGCCCCATTAAAGAACGATCGGGACAGATCTATTTTTTCCCAAGCAAAGTCCAAGACCACCCGGTCAAAAAAAAATCTGCCCATTAATACAACATATAAATTCGCCTCCTTTAGTTATCTACTATTTAATATTACATTCCGGCTCGCCAAGCACTTCACCTTCAACCTTAAAACTGCACACTTCAATAACATCTGCACCTTCAGTCAGAGGCATAAGCTTCATGGTGAGCGAAAGATCTTCCTTCGAAAATTCCCCACGTTCCAAAACAACTTCAGAAAAGTCATCACTAAAATTTTTTCCTGAGATATTGCAGAATTTTCTTGAATTACTGGCCTCCCCCCCTCCACCCGGTTTCAAAATCTGAACCATAACGCAGGGGCTAGCAAAAGTCTGATAATAGCGAACCAACTTGCCAGCGACCATGGCCGTATCTGCTTTATATACGTCCGTGGCTACCTTTTTCTCCTCTGTAGCCAATGCACAGCTTGAGAAGGCTAAGCCAATCAATAGCGCAATATTTTTCATTTTCAACCTCAGAGATAGTTTTTTCGTGCAGAAAATCTGGCAGCAGGAACACCAGGCCAATTGCCTTCAAGGGACATGACAGCCTTCAACTCAGCTTTATTATTTTCAACAAACGGTCGCTGAACAATTTCCCTTGATGAAGGCTTATAATCGCCACGATAAATCAAGTCCACAATCATATCTTGGATCTTTGTATCAACAGAATCCCAGTTAAGCGCACCATAATGACCGACGTTGAAAGATTGCTCAGAAATCGTTATGACTCTATTCTTCATAATTTCATAGACAGAAACAAACAACTTATATTGCTGTTTGCGCGTAATGAATGTTTTCCGAATTTCAGGACTCGCGCTATTAAGATAATCCCGTGCAGCAGTACCACTTAGACCTTTTGCTCCAACTAACCAACTCAACAATGGTTCCGTAATACCTACCGCAGTTAGATCACCCATTGGATCTGATTTTTGACCAAGATCATATCCTCTCCCGATCGTAATACCGGATGCTCCGCCAGGCCAATGCGCTTTACGACTGAAATACATATGCAAAGAATTCGACGAATCCTCTATATCATTACCTTCCACATCAAAAGTCAGCTGTCCCTTCTCAACCTTTAGCCACTTCAGATCATTATCATCCTCCATCGCGAGAAAATTTGAAACGAAGCCTATAGGGTGAAAATGGTAAATCAATCCCGTACCCGCTGGGGTTTTATCAGTCAATTTATCCCAGAAGATGAATGAATCTATTCTTTCCTTTTCATGCTTCAGTAACTTTTCAGAATCTTCTAAAAGAGTATCCAATCTCTTCCATTTTTCTGATTTTGTATCATCCTTCCACTCCGTAGGATGGTGTGCTACTAACTTTGTCCAATGCTGCCGCGTCTCCGTACTTTTCAATGCATCAGCAAGTTCAGATGACTCTATCTCTCCATCATGATTTTTGTCTATTTTTTTCAAAAGATCTTTAAAAAAATCAGGCATATCATCGGGATCGAGAAAGCCGTCAGCTGCGGAATTGTTTTCCTCAACCAGCTGAAACCCCATTTTAGTCCAATCGTGTGGAGTGATAAATTTCGCGTCAGATTTTTTCACCAACCCAGAAATCGGTTGGTCTTCATCAATCACGGAAATCTCATACCAATCCTCATTGCCTTCCTTTATAACCGGCACCTTGCCTAGATCAATTGCGTGTTCTTCTTTTAAAGGATCACTCGTTCCAGTAGCTGGAGATTTTTTCTTAAGCCGCTCACCCTTCGGCAAATGTAAATACTGACGTCCGACTTTTAATGCAGCGACATTATCTAGAAAGTCTTTCACTTCAGCCTGAGCTGTAAATATCTCAATATGAACTTGAAATTTACTATCAGTAAGACCGCTTTCATTTACTAAATTTTCAGCTTTACCTAAATAACCAATTGGATCACCGGCCTTGATTCCGATGCTAGTCGTGACAACTTCAAAATCTGTAGGAGTGAGCGACTCCCATTGCGTGTACTGACTATCCTTCTCGCTTTCGATAATCGCCCAAAAACTACTTGGTACAGCCCCATTATCATTCCAAATACTGGCATCCACTGGGGTGCAGGGCGCCATACGCCTTAGTTTATTACCGACCACCAAATTCACTACATCTTTGCTATCGAACTCAATGATACTGCCTACTGTGATTTCTCGATTGCTTTCAATGCGTGCACCTGCAGGTTGCCCGTTCGCAGGGTTCGTCGGCGCATCGAACATAGCTAAACGCTGAGTGGTTTTAGCTTTTACCTTGCCTTGCCAATATTTCGGTTTGGCGCGCTCGGGTAGAACATCTGCTACCCAAATAGCATTGTGACTAGAGTTTTGATATGGTTCATTATTTTTTAAGTACGCAAACCATACCTCTTGCCCTGCTTCGCGAACTTTTGTTGATCCATGCTTTACACTACCCGAGAGTATTTTCCCCTTAGCGTAGGTAATATTTTCAACTGAGCGTTTTTCCAAAATCTCAAGTTTTGTGTGCTTCGCTAACTTTCCTGGAGATGGAAAATTATTCGTATCGGGAAAGTCATCATACGCCTTAAAATCATTTACAGTCATCGTCACTATCGGATTTGGCTTTTCATTGTCCGCTAGAGGATAGTGCTTATAAGGCAAAAGATGCATATATAAGCTATAGAAAACCAGTTCGTTTTGCTTTCCTTTGCTTGGTCCATCTTCAGGATTTGGCGCAGATTTGTACTCATGTCGCACGAGACAGAAGGAGCTGGAATAATCCAGTTTTTTAGCCGTTTCTCCTGTGCCGAATGTCGATTTTTGATAGTCCTCGTTAAGGCGATAGGCCACGACTTCACCATCAGCCATACAGCGAATCGGTTCGTTCAAAATACATTGAGGCGCGCTGGCATTGCTGATGTGAATCCCACCATGCCAGAACTTGTTACTTCCCAACAAATAATGCCCGGATGTTTCATTCTCGAGCAACTTGTATATTTCTTCTACATCAGAAAACTGTTTACCGTCTGCTTTTCGAAATGGATATTGAAAGTTTATTAGCGGCACTGTTGTAGATGGAGCAGGTGCAGGTGCAGGGTTTGTACCTGTTCGAAAACTTTCCTTTGCTCTTAAGAATTTTGTAGCTTTCGGCCAATAGTGGCTGGGTGGTTTGGGGCCAAATATTGTTATCGCTGGCCCTGTACTATTTTGAGCACCGAATATGTGCCCAACTTCTGTAGCGGGGTTGTAGTCCTCGATTATCCCTGTATGAAAAATCGGATCACCTGGTTTGTTAGGAGTGGCATTGATCCATAAGGCGATATCACCTCGCTTTACGTTCTGTGGCTCAATCGTTGTGTAGTAACTGGAGGTATCCATGTTACGGGTGTCTTCATATGGAATATTATATCCAGCGCCTGTCAGCAGCAGATTTACCATATGAGAGCAGTCAATTTTTTTCTTACCAGCGGCGTTCGTTTGAAAACCATCACCGCCCATTTTGTAAACGTAGTCGCCACCGGTGTAGTTACTTTTTAAATCAAGTGGTTCAGTCATTTCTGCTTCCTGCAAATTAGTAGCAATAGCTGCTGGCTTCAGCTGATTGCGCTTTCAATCGATTAAAATTTTTCAGGGCAGTTTCATTACCTTTATCCGCTGCCAAGCGATAGCACGCTAATGCTCTTGATAAATCTCGAGTTACTAGCCCTCCCGTTTCGAAGGAGTAACCTAAATAGTTCATTGCATCCCTCGATCCCATTGAGGCAGAGCGAATAAGTTCTTTTTCGGCCTCATCGGGGTGTTGGCACGCACCTTCTGCAGATGGGTTGTTTCCGTAACAATAAAATGTCGATAGAGAAGCGGCGCCATCCGCGAGGGTTGTTGCCGCAGCTTTGAAAAGCGACTCAACCTTGCCTGTTTCCAACTGCGGTGCCATGCCAGAGAGACTCAAACTCGCAGCATCCAAACTCGCCTGAGGATCCCCCGAAGCAGCGGCGCAAACATAGTTTTCCAACGCTGCCTCGAAAAACTCTCCTGTCAGATAATACTTTTCCAGTCCACCTAGACCCTCGAAATTCCGCGCGCGTTGATAGCAGATGCTCTCTGCCGTACTCATGGTCGGAGAACCCGATATAACAAGGTCTTTCTCGCTAATCGACCAATCCTCAACGCCCTCCAGAACCCAACACGCCTGGCGAGAAAAGTTAAAGATCTTGATGTTGCTGTTACCTGCACGCTTATCAACAACGTTGAAATGACTGTCATCAACCGCTTCGACTTCGACGCCTTCTGCCTTGCCTGTGGCTATGGGTGCCATCAGTGGAAAGGCCAATGTCGAGCTATTGACTCCCTTCGTTTGCGGCTCAAAATTTCCATTCTCCCCAGTAGGTTTCAAAACCAGCGACTTCACCGTCATCGCAGTCAACCGCTGCTGAGTTTCAGCATTCGCAGAGAACGCCGGCAGGAATTGGGAAAAGTCCTCAGACGGACACTCATCCGCATAAACGCTGCCATGGAACAGGCTCAGCAGCGAGGCGGTGAAAGCCGCTACGGCGAAGCCATTCCTCTTCTTCAAAAAACCATTCATGTCGATCACTCAGAAAACACAAAAAAAGCCTTCGGCTTAACCTTCTCAGGCGGCGCATTCAACAACGCCTGATCCATCAAACTCCCCGCCTTATCCTTATCCGCCGCCCCCGGCAGCACCGGCGGTTTGATCCCGATCCCGGTGCCACTTCCCGCCGAACCGCCAGCATTAATCTTCACCACCGGCCCAACCACGGTCACACCACCACCATCGAGCTTGATGAAACTGCCGCCGCCGAGAATCGTCAGCTCAGTCCCCGCCTCAATGACAATCTTGTCCCCGGCCTTGATATGAATCTCTTTCCCGACACTGGTCAGTTGCGCCGTCCCGAGCTTCACATGCTGGCTCTCGCCAATAGTCAGGTGGTCGTCCATCCGCGCTTCGACTTTGCGATCGGAAATCGTGGTGCGATGTTCTTCAGCCTTCAGCTCGGTGTAGCTGTTCTTCACCACCGTGTCGTGACGTTCATTCCCGACCCGAATCTTCTGATCGTGCTCAACGTTTTCATCCCAGTCCCGCTGGGCGTGGATGAAGATTTGTTCGGCGCCTTTTTTGTCTTCGATGCGCAGTTCGTTGTAGCCACCGCCGCCCGGGGAGCTGAGGGTTTTGAAGACGCTGCGGGTTTTGTTCGCCGGCAGGGCGTAGGGCACCGGGTTTTCCTTGTGATACAGGCAGCCGGTGACGAGGGGCTGGTCAGGGTCGCCTTCGAGGAAGGTGACGAGGACTTCCATGCCGATGCGCGGGATGGAGATGGCGCCGTAGCGGTCGCCGGCCCAGGAGCTGGAGACGCGCAGCCAGCAGCTG
This sequence comes from Pseudomonas sp. IT-P2, assembly GCF_949767575.1. Classification (NCBI taxonomy): domain Bacteria; kingdom Pseudomonadati; phylum Pseudomonadota; class Gammaproteobacteria; order Pseudomonadales; family Pseudomonadaceae; genus Pseudomonas; species Pseudomonas sp. IT-P2. The sequence goes on from NZ_CATKQA010000044.1 coordinate 319,930, forward strand.
GTTTTGTCGTCGGCCAGGCCTTCGCGGTCCCAGTGGAATTGCACCTTGATGCGGCCGTATTGGTCGCAGTGAATTTCTTCGCCTTTGGGGCCGGTGACCATGGCGGTCTGGCTGCCGAGCACGCGCGGTTTCGGGTGCTCCAGCGCTGGGCGGTAGAACACGTCCCACGGGGTGGCGAGGAAGCGGTTGCGGTAGCCCTGGTGGAAGTCGTCCTTGTGGTCGGTGGTGTCGCTGGTCACCGATTCTTCGAGGACTTGCGGCTGTTTGCCTTCGTGGAAGATTTCGGTGAGCAGCCACAGGTCGTTCCACTCGCTGCGCGGGTGGTCGGACATTTCCATGAAGTGGCCGCTGACCAGTCTGGTCTGGTCGCCGCGACCTTCGGCCTGGCGGTAATCGGCGCGGTGGCGCTCGAGGGCGCGCTGGCTGAGGAACTTGCCGCGGGCGCGGTCGATGAAGCGGCCGGGGTAGTCGTAGTCTTCGAGATCCGGTTCAGTGCTCTCGCCGTCCGGTTTGTACGCGGCTTCCATTTGCAGGCGCGGTTTTTCGAAGTCGTAGTCGCGGCGGGTGGTGCGGCTGGTGCGGGTTTCCAGGCGCAGCTTGAAGCCTTTGATCACCGGTTCTTCGGCGACCATGCCGCTGCCCTGCACATACGCGGTCGGTTGGCCGAGGTTCGGGAACACGGTCTGGTCATCGCCGAACACCAGCAGATGGCCTTTCTTGCTGTGCTGGAAGTGGTAGTGAATGCCTTCTTCTTCGCACAGGCGCTGGACGAAGTGCAGATCGGTTTCGTCGTACTGCACGCAGTAGTCGCGATCCGGGCACGGCTGGCTGAGCTGGAAGCTGTAGGCGTTGCCCTTGATGCCGTGCTCGTCGAGGATCAGCGCGATGATTTTCGGCGCCGACATCTGCTGGTAGATGCGCTGGTTGGTGCGGTGATGCAGGTATTGCAGCTGCGGCACCAGCGAAACCTTGTAGCGGGTCAGGCGCTTGCCGGCATCGCCCTGGGCCACGCGGTAGATCTGGCCGTGGATGCCGGAGCCCTGCGGATCGAGGGCGAGGAAGGCCTGTTTGTGCAGGAGTTTTTCCAGGTCCAGATCCGGGTTTTCGCTGACCAGTTCGATGTCGAAACGAAACGGCTGGCTGATGCCTTCGGTGCCGGTGAACGACAGGACTTGCAGGTCGCCTACGTAATCTTCAACAGTCAGGCTGAAGTGCGTTTCGTTAGCTGGGTTGAACATAAAGTGCTCCCTGTTCGAATGTCATCCGTTACGCCCTCAGCCGCAAACGCTGCAGCCAGGACGAAGTGGCGCCCAAGGCGTCACGCAATTGGTCGGCAGTGATGGTGCGCTCTGCCGCGTCAAAGGCCAGCGCGGTGCGCAGTGCGGGCCAGCAGTGTGTCGGTAGATTTGCCGGGGCTTGCAGCTCGCGCTCCAGGTGTTCGTCACGGGCCTGGGTCGAGGGCAAGCGGCGGAACGGGTGTTTGCCGCCCGCCAGTTCATAGATCACGCAGGCCACGCCGTACACGTCCGCGCTGGCCGACAGCGGTTGGCCCTCAAGCAGTTCGGGGGCGGCGTAGCCCGGGGTCCACGCGTTGAAGCGCTCGCGGCTCAGGTGCGGCAGGCCGGGCAGGATGCCCTCCTCGGCCTGCCCGAGACCGAAGTCAAAGAGGCGCACGCCGTCTTCGCTGAGCATGACGTTGCTCGGTTTCATGTCACCGTGCAGCACGCCGCGACGGTGGGCGTAGGCCAGCGCGTCGAGCAGCGGCAGCGCGATGTCGCGCAGTTCTTTCCACGGCAGGCCCAGCGGCCGCTCGCAGAGCAGTTTGTCCAGGGTCAGGCCACGCATGAGTTCCATGGTGATGAAGGCCCGCTGGCAATCGGTGTCCACTTCGAACGTGTGCGGTCGCAGCACGTTGTCGTGGCGCAGGCGTCGGGTCAGGGCGAACTCGCTGTAGAGCAAGGCACTGGCGTCCGGCGACTCGGCAAATTCTTCGCTGAGGATTTTCAGCGCAATGTAAGGATCGGGATCGCCGAACTGCTCGTGCAGGAGATCCCGGGCCCGGTAAACCGCACCCATGCCACCGGCCCCGAGCAGACGCTCGAGGTGGTAGCGGCCTGCCAGAACATCCGACAGTGCGCCGACGCTGGCCTTGGTTGGCGCCAGCGCGGGTTCGGCGTTGTGCTGCTTTGCAAAAGCGAAATAGGTCAGGTTGTTGGCCTGCTCCTCGCTCATCAGCAAGTCATCGACTGAGGATTCGATTTCAGTCATTGGCGGATCACCACGGCCGTCAGATTGTCCCGTGCGGCGCCCCGCAGGGCACCGTCGAACAGACGTTCCAGCGCCACATGTGGCGCCGCCAGGCTGAGGGCGTTGCCGAGGGCATCGCTGCTCAGGCCTTGATACAAACCATCGCTGCACAGCAGGAACACATCACCGGGATAGACCTCGAGTTCCAGCACATCCAGGGTCAACTGTTCCGCCGCGCCGACCGCCCGGGTCAACGCCTGGGCTGCCGGGTGCGCCGCCGCCTGTTCGACACTCATCTGCTGCTCATCGATCAGTTGCTGTTGCAGCGAATGGTCCTTCGACAGCTGATACAACCGCTGCCCGCGCCACATATAACAACGACTGTCGCCGGCCCAGATGCAGGCCGCGCGATTGCCTTCCACCAGCAGCGCCACGACGGTGCTGCCCATGATGCTGTCGTGACGCCCGGCGGTGACGGTCAACTCCTGCCCCAGGCGCCGGTTCAGCCAGTGCAGGCACTGGCGGATGGCTTTGAGGCGTTCGTCGAAGTCTTCGTGCTGCGGCAGTTCAGCCAGGCTGGCGACGATCAACTGGCTGGCGATGTCGCCACCCTGATGACCGCCCATGCCGTCCGCGACCACCCACAGCCCATGCTGCGGGGTGTCGAGGAAGGCATCTTCGTTGCGCGACCGCACCTTGCCCGGGTCGGTTCGCGCCGCGCTGCGCCAGGGGCTGGCCACCAGCATCAGAGCTGCACCGGCATACGGAAGGTGCGCAGCACGCCCATGTCGAACGGGTTCGGCGTGCGCTGGCTGGTCAGCAGGTAGTTGGCGCGCAGGCCACCCACGTCGGCTTTGAGCACCAGCACGTCGCGACCGGTCAGGTACTCGGTCTGCATCAGGTCGAACAGACGGAACAGCGACCACGGGCCGGAGTTCTTCTCGATGCCGATCGGGCGCCCGGCCATCTTGTCCATGACCAGGCTGGTGCGACCGTCTTCAGCATCGGTCGGCCACTTGAAACTCATGGGCAGGATCGGACCGTGGCGGTACTCCATGGTCTTGTCGCCGAACTTGAACTCGGAACGGCTCACCGCCGGATCGAGGGTGTACGGCTCCAGCTTGAACTGCACGGTCGGTTCGGCCGGGTTGATCGAGAAGAAGCTCTGGCGAATGTTCAGGGCCGCCGCCATCTGGTCGAGGAAGACCTTCGACACCGGCAGGCTGCGGCCGTCGACGCTGCGCATCCGGTAGTTGCCCGGATCACCGCTGACGAACGGACGCATGTAGCTGTCGAAGAAGCGGTCGATGGTGCCTTGAGCCCGGAAGAACTCGCGGAAATCGCTGATCGCCACGTCGCTGGTGCTCGAGGCGCTGAACGGGTAACGCTTGTTGATGGTTTTGCCATACACGCTGTACAGCTCGTTCTGATAACGGCCGTTCAGGTACTGGTAGGCATCGTTGAGCACCAGGCGCCACGAGTCTTCGGCCAGCACGTTGAACCACACGCTCAGCGGACGCGGCAGACGACCGGACGCATTGCGCAGGTTGGTCAGCGCATCACGCTGGCCGCTCATGCGGGTCTTGGCCAGCTCGAACGCGGCCTGCTCCGGCGTGCTGGAACGGGCGAGGCCCGCCAGCTGCAGTTGCAGGTCGTTGAGCGCGGTGAAGGCCGGGGTCAGGTCAGCGGCCGGGCCATTGTTGTCGTCGAGCAATTTGTGCAGCGGCTCGAAGCGACGTTGCAGGGACTTCTTGGCGGTGTCCGGCAGGTTCTTCGCCACGTTCAGGGCCGAGGCCTTGTCCGCTGCCGCCGCGGCGAGTTTGCCCACCTTGCCCAGTTTGCCTTTCTGTCCGGCCAGCGCATCAGCCGCGTCACCCGCCTCGTCCACCGGATCGGCAGCGGCCGGGAAACGAGTGTTCTCGCGCACTTCAGTCAGCAGCGCCAGCACCGGCGAGTTGGCCGAGGTCAGGCCCGCCAGTTGCTCGGCGCCTTCACCGGCATCGCTGATCGGCGGCAGCGCCACCTGGCCAACGGCTTCGCTCCAGTAGTTGGCGTAGTCACGGAAGTACAGTTGCTCCAGCTCGACCATCAGGCGACGCAAGTCCATGTCGCTGATGCCGGCGCCTTCGCCCAGCACCCAGTTGTCACGCAGGATGTCGGTCACCAGCGACGCGCCTTGGACCGAGAAATACTGCTGATATCCGGTCTGGGTGTAGAAGCCCGGAATCACGTATTCAGTGCCGATGAACAGCGAGCCCTGCGGCCCGAGGTGCTGGCTGAAACGGTAATCCGGCAGGTTGCGCGCCTGCTCGCGGAGCATGCGGTAAACCACGGTCGCCAGCGACTCGCTGCGCAGGATCTGACGCGCCTGGGCCACCAGTTGCTCGTTGAGCGGATAGATAAACGGCTGCTGCAACAGACGCTCGAGGTGCGTGTTCAGACCGTTCTGCACTGCGGTGTTGCCGGTGTAACGCTGCGACCAGTCCGCCGCGATCCAGTCCTTGAGCCATGCCGCGTCGCGACGATCCTTCATGTTCAGCATCAGGTACGCGCGCAGGCTGTTGATCAGCTTTTCGCGGTCCTTCATGTTGGCGCGGATCTGGCCTTCAAGCATCGTCGCGACGCGTGGCAGCAGTTGCTTTTCAAGCTCGCGCTCGTAAGCCTCCTTGACCACCGGATTGACGTCCTGGCCCTGATACAGACCCATCCGTTCGTGGTAGGCAGCGTCGCCCTTCTTCGGGAACACCTGAGTCGCGGCGTAGCTGGTGTCGAGGGTTTTCAGTGCGCCCATGGCGTCATCGCGCGGCGACAGTGCCGTGCGTTGCTGCGTCCAGTTCTGCGCCAGATTGCGCAGGTTTTCCAGACGTTCGTAGTTGGCCGAGAAACCACCGGCCCAGAGCATGCCGAACAGGACCAGCGCACCCAGTGCGCCGACGTACAACGCACGCTGACCCCAGTGGATGCGGCTGCGCTCGCGCTTGTCCAGACCGGCCAGATCGGCCTCGGGGAAAATCACCCGGCTGAGCAAGTGATGGATGAAACGCGAACGACCGCTGCGCAGCGTCGGCAGCACGCCGGCGCTCATGCCCAGACTCGCGCCGATGCCGGCGGTGGTCGAATCCATTTCCTGAGTCAGGTGCGGTGCGCTGGTCAGGTAGAAACCACGCAGTTGCGTCGCACGCTGGTAGCGGTTGCCGGTGAACGCCATGTCGACCAGCAGGCACAGACGCTCGCCGATCTGGCCCATCTGGTGCGGGAAGTCGAGGATGCGGCCACGGCGCTGGGTGTCGCGCTCGGAGTGCATGCGCATGATCACCTGGCTGTTGAGGCGACGCAGCAGCTCTTCGAACTCGTTGCGCAGCACCGTCACGTCGGTGCCGACCTGATCCTTGCGGAAACTGGTGCCCAGCACCTGATCGCTTTCTTCGCGGGTCAGTTGATCGAAGAACTCGTCGAAGCCCAGCAGCTTGTCGGCCTTGCTCAGCACCAGATACACCGGCACATCGACGTGCAGCTTCTGATAGACGTCTTGCAGACGCGCACGCACTTGGCGGGCCAGGGTTTCGATGTCCTGTTCGCTGCCACCGGTCAGGGTTTCCACCGGAATGGTCACCAGCACGCCGTTCAGCGGACGACCGCGACGACGCTTGCGCAGCAACTCCAGCAAGGTGGTCCAGGCGCTGCCGTCGACTTCCGCATCCGGCTGGGTCAGGTAGCGGCCGGCGGTGTCGATCAGCACACCGTGGTCGGCGAAGTACCAGTCGCAATGACGGGTTCCGTGGGTGTCACGGGTCAGCTTGCGATCGATCTTGTTGATCGGGAATTCCAGCCCGGAGAAGTCCAGCAGGCTGGTCTTGCCGCTGGCCTGCGGGCCGATCAGCAAGTACCACGGCAAGTCATTGCGCCAGCGCTCGCTGCGGCCGCGATACAGGCTCGAAGTCTTGAGGGTTTTCAGGGCGTCCTTGAAACGCTCCTTCAACTCTTTCTGCTCTTCGTCGATCAACTCTTCGCGGCGGATACGGTCCTGGCCGTCTTCGGTTTCTTCGACGGCTTTCTTGCGGATACCGGCGCGCCAGCTGACGAAGACCATGGTCAGGCCCCAGATCAGGAACAGCACGCTGATGGTCAGCAGACGCGACGTCGCGCTTTCCCAGAACTTGTAGTCATCCACTGCCAACAACGGGCCGACGAACCACACCAGCAGCGCCACGAACAGCACCAGCAGCAAGGTCCAGACCCAGGTCTGGCGCAGGAAGGCGCCGACTTTCTTGAAAAACTTTTTCATCACACGTCCCTGTTTACGGCTGCGACTGCGGCTGGGCCGCGGCCGGATCAAGCGGCTGATAAGGTTGCAGAACGGTGTCGCGCTGCTCGCCCAAGACCCAGGCGAAGCCCGAATACATCATCACCAGACAGACGAAGGTGAACAGCACCACCATCCACGCCGGCACGATGCGCACCAGGTTGCGGCGCTGATCGTTGAGGCCTTCCCACTGCGGCGACAATTCGCGCGGCACGTCGCCACGCAACTGACGGATCTGCCGGTACAGGGCGTCGCGGATGCCTTCGAGTTCCAGCATGCCGCGCGCCTGCACGCGGTACTTGCCCTCGAAACCGAGGGACAGGCACAGGTACATCAGCTCCAGCATCGGCAGGTGCTTGACCGGGTTTTTCGACAGCCGATCGAGCAGCTGGAAGAACTTCTCGCCACCGAAGGTTTCGTTGTGGAAGCTGCTGAGCAGGCTCATCTGCGACCACTCGCTTTCGTTGCCCCACGGCGTGGTCACGACGGCTTCGTCGACCACGGTGCAGAGCACGTAACGAGCGGCCATCACCTGGCTGCTTTCGGCGCCGTTGTGCAGGGCGCGTACTTCAAACAGCTTGAGCCCGGCGGTCAGGCGCTCGTTGAGCGCGTAGAGGTCTTCGCGGGTTTCGCTGTGCTTGAGGCGCACCACTTCCGACAGCAGTTCGGACGACGCCGCCACCAGCGAATTGAGGCTGATGTTGAAGGCCTCCGCCGGGCGCAGGCGCGCGGCGTAGATCATCCGTTCTTCCAGTTGCTCGAAGCGCGGTGGCGCGGCGAAGTCGGTCAGCGGACTCGCCGCCGGGCCATGGCCCTGACGGTCGAGCAGGACGGTTTTGTCGTCCTGGTTGTGTTCCATGTCCTTGATCATGTCGGTCAGTTCCTGATGGCCCAGAATTTCAGTTCAAGCTCGGCGAATTCTCCGGACACATGGAACGCGAAGCCGCCGGAGCGCTCGAGTTGTGCCAGGTCTTCGGAACTGAGTTCGAGGATGAAATAGGTTTTGTTGGAGTGGAACGCGATCTGCCGCGGGGCCACCGGCAACGGTTTGACCTTGATCCCCGGCAGGTGCAGGTTGACCAGTTGGCGGATGCGCTCCACCGGGCCGACCTTGAGGTGCGCAGGCAAGCGGTTGCGCAGTTCTTCGGAGTCACAGTTGGCACTGGCTGCCAGCACGAACGACGCCGAGCCCAGCAGTTTGTGGTCGTGCAGCGGCGACACGATGATCCCGTACTGACGCGCTTGCAGGATCAGTTCGATGGCGTGCTGTTCCAGCACCATCGACAGCACCTGACGGATCGACTCCATCAGTTTGCGGAAACTCGCACCCTGGTCGGCGTGGGAGTAACGGCTGTCCAGACGCGGCCGTTTGCTGTCGCTGGAGAAGGTCGCCAGATCGCCGAGCATGGTCAGCAGCGTGCGGTACAACTCTTCCGGGTGAACCTGCTCCAGACCCAGGTAGTGGCGCAGCAGCAGTTCGGTGCGGTTGATCAGTTGCAGCATCATGAAGTCGCCGATTTCCGCGCCGCCGACCTTGCCGTTCGAACGAATCCGTTCGGCAATGGTGTCGCCCCGGTGACCGAGCATGCTGATCACTTCTTTCAGGCACGACAGCAGGTAGCTGGAGGCGTGGGCCTGAATGTAGGTCGGCACGAAATCCGGATCGAGGCTGATCACGCCGTCCGGCGTGGTGTCGAGCACGTCGCAGATCTTCAGCTTCACGTAGGCCTGGTCGCTCTGCTGCTCGCCGAGCAACAGCTTGAAGTCCGGGCGACCGCAACTGACCTGGCTGGCGGAATCATCACCGGCGTTGGAGTCGGCCACTTCGGCGTCATATGCGGTGTAACGCGCCAGCACGTCGGACTGCTCCGGGCGACGGGCCTCGATGTGGTTACCGGTGACCAGTGGCAGCGCCAGGTAGATCGGCGTGTTGCCGGTGTTCGGCGGCACGTCCAGCGCCAGCGGTTCGGTGTTGCCGCCGAGTTCGAACAGGCTGCCGTCCGGCAGAATTCCCGAGGCTTCACTGATTACCAGTTTGCCCATGTTGAGGAACTGCAAGTCGATCTCAAGGTTCAGGAAACCCCAGGTGTAGCCGCCCAGCAACCGGGTGCGGGTCTTCATCTGGTGATCGTAGTAGCGGTCGTTGTGCTGGAAGTGCTGCGGACGCAGCAGCATGCCTTCCTGCCAGATGACTTTATGGGTATTCATGATCAGTCATCCGCCTTGGCGAGCACTTCGTTGGTCTTGCGGATACCGGCCTGATCCAGGGTCAGATCGGCTTCGGTGACTTCCAGCGGTGTGATCGGGAACGTGTGGCGCCATTTGGTTTCCGGCAGGTCGCGGTACGCGGCGAGGATGCCGATGAAGCGGCTGCCCTCCTCCACGCTGAGTTTCAGTTCCACGGTTTCACCCGGGCGCAGTTCGAGTTCTTCGCTGGCCACCAGATCCGGGTTGAGGGATTCCTTGGCGCGCTCGTAGAGGCTGAAGAAATCGGCGTTCTCGAAGGTCACCGGGTGCTTGAGTTCGAACAGGCGCACCACGATCGGCGACGGACGACCATTGAGATCCGGGTTCAGCTGATCGCTGCCGGTCAGCTTCAGGTTGATCTTGGTCACTTTCGAATACGGCGACAGCGACGAACAACCGGCGAGCAGCACCAACAGGGTGAGCGCGGTCAGCGTCTTGAAAAAAGCGGTCGAGCGGCGAGACATGCGCATCATCCTTGGTGGTCGGTGTGGAGGGTGGAGATCAGGCGGATCTGTTCTTCGTAGGCCTGGGCGAAGTCGCGGGCCAGCAGGCGCTCGCTCCAGTCGTCGTCCTGACGCAGCGCATGGTGGTAACGGTTGAACGCTCTCCAGCGCCCGCCGGCGGTGGCGAGCAACGGCTTGTTGTCGCGCTCGAAACGCAGGGTCAACTGCTCCGGCGAGAAGTGCTCCAGAGTGCCGCGCACCGCCGCGCGGCTGGCGGTCAGCAGCGCCACCTGATGCGCCTGCAAATCGCGGAACGCCCGGGAGATCGCCTGCTCGGCCGGCAAATGGCCCGGCTTGTGCGGTTGCAACAGGATGTCCAGCGCCTCGCTCGGATCGACGGCGAATTTCAGCGGATTCTTGTTGGTGCCTTGTACGGTGGTCTGGGCCAGACGCAGTTCGTTTTTCAGCTCCGAACGGGTGCGCAGGCTCTGTTGCAGACCGCCGATGCTCTGGCGCAGCAGACGTGCAGCGTTCAGCGCAAGCGCTTCACGCTCGTCGTGGCTGAGGTTCTTCACGTTCACGCCAAGGGCCGCGCCGAATTTATCCCAGAAGGTTTCGCTCTGACGCTCGACCGCTTTCGGCGCCGGCGCAGGCTCAGGCGTGGGCTCGACGATCAGCTCCGGCACCATCAGGCTTTCCATGTCGATGCGCGCGTAGTCGGCGCGCTGACGGGAGTCTTCAGGGTCGGTCACCGGTGCGAGCATTTCCTCGAATTCCGAGTACACGCGCTCTTGCTGCTCCAGCGACTTAAGCGGGTCGAGGTCGAGGAACGCGTCGTCCGGGATGATGCTGCCGGCGGCACGTGGCAGGCCGACTTCACCGTCGAAGGTCGCCGGGTCGCGCACCAGGCGCGCACGAATCTCGAAGTCGCCCAGCACGTAGGTGCTGCCGTGCTCGATACGCACCGGTTCGCCCTTGTGCAGGCGTGCGCCGCTGTCGCCGTCCTGCACACCGTTGCTGCTGGTGTCGGTCAGGAAGAACGAACCCTCGCGATAGCTGACGATCGCGTGGTGGTTGGACAAGTGCCGCTTGCGGTCAGGGATGATCCAGTCGCAGTCCTCGCCCCGCCCGATCACGCCACCGGCCTGTTTGAAGGTCCGCTGGCACAGCTCGGTGGGCACGAACTGCTTGGTGTTCAGCATTTCGAAAACCAATTCCATGTTTGATGCTCCTTGCGGTCACTTGCCGCGATTGACCGCCTGCGGATCACCCAACGGGCGGTAATCGTTATCGTTGAATTTGTAATTGCCGCTGCAACCGCCGAGGCCGCATAGAACGACGAGGGTCAGCAGGACAGCGTGCCAGTGACGAACAGACATCAGAGGGTCTCCAGGTGTAGACAAAGCACAAAGCGCCGACCCTTGCGGGCGGCGCTGACATAGGTGTTCGAGGTGAATCCGACGGACTTTCGCCTACCCATCGAAATCACCCAGATTGATGTTCAAGCGGCCGAGCCGGTACAGCAGCGTGCGGCGCGGCAGGCCCAGTTCGCGGGCGGCGAGCGTCTGGTTGCCGTCGTTCTTGCGCAGGCAATCGAGCAGCAGATTGCGTTCGACCGCTTCCAGTCGTTCGCGCAGATTGAGGCCGCAGTGGTCTTCCGGCACCGACGCCGATTCCAGACGCAGCGAGAAATGTTCGGCCAGCAACTCGCCGCCCTCGCACAACAGCACCGCCCGCTCGACCAGGCCTTTGAGTTCACGCACGTTGCCGGGGAAGGTGTAACCGGACAGGTGTTCAAGCGCCGCGTCCGACCAGCGCACCGGATCACGTTGCAGGAAAGTGCAGGCCTTATCGGCAAAGTGCTTGGCCAGGTCGAGGATGTCGCCTTCGCGCTGACGCAGGGCCGGCAATTCGATCGGGAATTGCGCGAGACGGTAGTACAGGTCCTCGCGGAATTTGCCTTCGCTGACCAGCACCGACAGATCGCGGTGCGTTGCAGCGATGATGCGCACGTCGATCTTGTGGGTGTCGTTGGAACCCAGCGGACGGATCTCGCCTTCCTGCAACACGCGCAGCAACTTGGCTTGCAGCGACAGCGGCATGTCACCGATTTCGTCGAGCAACAGGGTGCCGCCGTTGGCCGCGTCGAACAGCCCGGCGCGGTCACGGTCGGCGCCGGTGAACGCACCTTTGCGATAGCCGAACAGCTCGCTTTCCAGCAGGTTTTCCGGGAACGCCGCGCAGTTCTGCACGATGAACGCCTGGGACCGGCGCGGGCCGCAATCGTGGATCGCCCGCGCCACCACTTCCTTGCCGGTGCCGGTCTCGCCACGCAACAGCACGGTGTACGGGCTGTGCAGGACTTTGCTGATCAGCGAGTAGGTCTGACGCATTGCCGCGCTCTTGCCGATCAGGCCGTAGCCGCTGGCACTCGGCAGACTGCGCACGACCGGCGCGGCCGCATCCACTGGCTGGCGCAGACGTTGCAGCAGATGCAGCTGACCCAGCACGAACGAGCCGAGCTGACCGAGGGAATCGGCGAAGCCTTGCAGGTCGATGTGCCGACGACTGGCGCACAACAACAGGCCTTCGACGGCCTTTTGCTGATTGACCAGCGGCACGCACAGCAGCGACTGCCACGGCGCGGACGACGCCGGCAGAAAACTGGTTTCGTGCAGGCTGCCGCCCAGGTCGTCGAAGCACACCACGCGGTTCTGGCACAGGGCGAATTGCAACAGTTGCTCGCCGTTGTAGTCCGCCGGCAGACTCGCCGCGCTGCGCGGTTGCAGCACGCCGTCCAGGCATTCGGCGTTCATCCCCAGCGACGTGTGCGTGGCATCCAGCAAGTACAGCTGCGTCAGTTCGCAACCGCTCAGCCCGGCCAGACCGCGCACGAAGTCACCCAGCAGCGCAGCACCGTCCGCCGCGCGCGACAGGCTGGCGAACTGCGCCAGCAAGGCTTCGGCATAGAGCAGTGGCTGCGGCACTTGAGTGAACATCACACTCACCTCAGGCGAACTCGCAGGTCACGCTGGCTTCACCGTCGAGCGTCGCATGCACGCGCTTGAGGCTTTCACCGGTGGCCATGGCGTCGAGCAAGCGGTCGGCCACCAGCGGCAGCACGTGCTGATCGAGCAAGTGGTCGATCAGGCGTGCACCGCTTTCGCTTTGCGTGCATCGCTCGGACAGGTGATCGACGAGGTTCTGGCACCAGGTGAAGTCCAGCTGGCGACGGTTCAGACGTTCGCCCAGACGACCGAGCTTGATCTCGATCAGCTCGCGCAGCACCGGGCCACCGACCGGGTAGTACGGCACCACTTTCATCCGCGCCAGCAGCGCCGGTTTGAAGTGTTTGCTGAGCACCGGGCGAATGGTTTCTTCCAGCACTTCGGCGGTCGGACGCGCGCCGTCTTCGCAGAGGTCGCTGATCTTGTCGCTGCCCAGGTTCGAGGTCATCAGGATCAGCGTATTGCGGAAGTCGATCTCGCGCCCTTCGCCGTCGTTGGCCACGCCTTTGTCGAAGATTTGGTAGAACAGATTGAGCACGTCCGGATCGGCCTTCTCGACTTCATCGAGCAGCACCACCGAATACGGCTTCTGGCGCACGGCTTCGGTGAGCATGCCACCCTCGCCGTAACCGACGTAGCCTGGCGGTGCACCGATCAGACGGGAAACGGTGTGCTTCTCCTGGAACTCGGACATGTTGATGGTGGTGATGAAACGGTCGCCGCCGTATAGCAGGTCGGCGAGTGCCAGTGCGGTTTCGGTCTTGCCGACGCCGCTCGGGCCGACCAGCAGGAACACGCCGACCGGTGCGTCAGGCTTGTTCAGGCCGGCAGCGGTGGCGCGCATCGAGCGATCCAGTGCGTGCACGGCTTGTTCCTGACCACGGATGCGGGTGCGCAGGTCGGTGGCGAAGCTGGCGACCTTGGCGTTGTGTTCGCGGGCCAGTTGCGCCAGTGGCACGCCGGTCCAGGCGCTGATCACTTCGGCCACCAGACGCGGGCAGACTTCGAAGCTGACCAGACGCTCCTTGACCTGAGCGGCGGTCAGGGCGCTATGAGTTTCGTTGAGTTGCGCTTCCAGCGCCTCGACGCTGAGGGCTTCGTCGATGTCGGCGGCGTGGGTTTCGATCACGGTGCCTTCGGCGTCTTCCTCAACGGTGACCACCGGCTCGACCGCAGCGGCTTCACGGGCCTTGGCCAGTTGCTGACGCAGTTCCAGCAGGCGCTCGGCCAGTTGTTTCTGCTCGGTCCACTGGGTTTCCAGTGCGACCCTTTCCGCTTCGGCTTCGTCCAGACGCGCTTCCAGTGCCTCCAGCGCTTCGTGGTCGATCAGCAGACCGGCTTCGGCATCGCGGCGCAGGGCCTGACGCTGACGGCCACCTTCAGCCAGCTCACCACGCAGGCGTTCCAGGCTTTCCGGAGCCGCAGCGAGGCTGATGCGAACACGGGCGCACGCGGTGTCGAGCACATCGACAGCCTTGTCCGGCAGTTGCCGACCGGCCAGATAACGGGCGGATAGTTCCGCTGCCGAAACCACCGCGTCATCGCGCAGGTAAATGCCGTGGCTCTTTTCGTAGACCTGAGCCAGGCCACGCAGGATGGTCACCGCTTCGCTCACGGTCGGTTCGTGCAGTTGAACCGGTTGGAAGCGACGGGCCAGCGCCGGGTCTTTCTCGAAGTATTTCTTGTACTCGGCCCAGGTGGTCGCGGCGATGGTGCGCAGCTCGCCACGGGCCAGCGCCGGTTTCAGCAGGTTGGCCGCGTCGGAACCGCCGGCATTGCCGCCCGCGCCGATCAGGGTGTGGGCTTCGTCGATGAACAGGATGATCGGCTTCGGCGAGGCTTTGACCTCGTCGATCACGCCTTTCAGACGACGCTCGAATTCACCTTTGACGCTGGCGCCGGCCTGCAACAGGCCCATGTCCAGCGACAGCAGCTCGACGCCCTTGAGCACCTGCGGTACTTCACCGGCAGCGATGCGCGAGGCCAGGCCTTCGACGATGGCGGTTTTACCGACACCGGCTTCACCGACCACGATCGGGTTGTTCTTGCGGCGACGGGCGAGGATGTCGACCATCTGGCGGATCGCGCCATCGCGGCACAGCACCGGGTCGAGTTTGCCGTCGCGGGCCTGTTGGGTCAGGTTGTGGGTGAAGCGCTCGAGCAGCGATTCGCCCTGGGCGGCCGGTTTGCCGTTGGCCGCTGCCTGAGGTTGTTGCGACAGGGCAAATTCCTTCAGGCGATCGATGTTCAGTTTGGCGAGCAACGGCTGGTAGCGGCTGCCGGCGTAACGCATCGGGTTGCGCAGCAGCGCGAGGATCAGCGCCGCGTCTTCGACCGAGGTCTGGCCCAGTTCAAGGTTGGCCACCAGCAGCGCGTCCTGCAGCCACTGCACCAGTTCCGGAGCGAACACCGGGTTGCGCGAAGCGCTGTGCTCGACCCGCGATTGCAGCGCGGCGCTCAGTTCGCCGGCATCAACGTCGGCATCCTGCAGCGCACGGGAGAGCAGACCGTTCGGGCGCTCCAGCAGGCCGAGCAGCAAGTCTTCGACCAGAATCTTGCTGCCGCCACGGGCCACGCAGCGCTCGGCCGAACGCTCCAGATCGCGACGGGTTTCGGCGTCCAGCGCCTGGATGAGTTGTTGCAGGTCTACGTTGATCATGGCTCACGTCCTTAATGAATTTTGCTGCCCAGGGTCACCACGCCGTCTGCTTTTTCGCAGCCCAGCCAACTGGTCCACCCCAGGCGACAGTCGTTCTTCTCGCCAATGCGCAGTTCGCGGATTTCTTCCGGGCGCAGCACCAGGCGAATGTCGTAATCGAGCGGGTCACGCAGGGTGAACCGCACCAGCGCGCAGAGCGGCTGGTAACCGAAACCGATGGGCAGGAATTCGTGGAAGCGTTCCCAGTCGAGTTCGGTGATGTGAATGCGGAATTTGCCGCTGCGATCGCGCACGCGTTCGCCCAGCACCAGGTCTTCACCCAGCACGCTGTTGGCGAAGCCGAGGCGGTTGCGCTGTTCTTCGAGGATTTCCACGCGGCGCTCGATGCACTGCTCGATGACCAGGTCTTCGTGCTTGAAGTAGTAACGCAGCACCGCTTCGATCAGCGCCGCCGAGTGCGCCCGCAAACTGAGCAGGCCGAGGTACGGCAGCAGGCGTTTCCAGTTCAGCTCCTTGGCCTTGCGGATCTCGTCACCGCCGAGGCCGATCAGGGCGAAC
This sequence comes from Pseudomonas sp. IT-P2, assembly GCF_949767575.1. Lineage (NCBI taxonomy): Bacteria > Pseudomonadati > Pseudomonadota > Gammaproteobacteria > Pseudomonadales > Pseudomonadaceae > Pseudomonas > Pseudomonas sp. IT-P2. Next base: position 335,395 of record NZ_CATKQA010000044.1, read on the forward strand.
AGCTGCGAGGAGAACGGATCGACCGCGCCGCTCTGGAAGCTCGCGCGATAGCGGTACTTGCGCCAGATCGGCAGCATCAGCCGTTGCAGGCGATGGTGGAACAGGTCGAGGAAGTTGCGCGTCGGGTTGCCGTCTTCGCTGTCGCCCAGGGCTTGCTCGCCGTAGAACGCCGGCAGCGGCGAACCGGAACCGACCAGGCCGATCAGGTTGAACCGCAGGCGCGCGCGCATCTGCCCGTGCTCTTCGAAAAACTCCACGCGATCGACGTCGCTGCGCGGAAATCCGAGGCTCGGGTTGGCCTGGAATTCCAGCTGGTCGTACAGGTCGTCTTCGCTCAGGTACGGGTGCGCATCGCGCAGCCGGTCGATCACCAGCAGCACGGCCTGAAACAGCGAGTACTCGCGTATTACCTTCGTCAGCCCGCTTAAAGCAGGGGCTGCAGGCCCATACGTGGTGTCCATTGGTACACCTCTCCCTGTGTGCTTTTTACCCGCAGCTCGTGGAATGAATTGAGACTGGCGTAAAGCGCGAAAAACTCGTTGAGAACCGAGGCGAAGACGAACAGATCGCCCTCACCGATATACCCTTCCGGGTCGATGGTCAGTTCGGTGCGCAGACCGCGTACCGGCAAACCACGGTGCAAGCGATCCACGTGGTGATGCTTGATGTGCTTGAGGCCGCCGAGCAGGCGTTTGCTGACCTTCTCCGCGTGCTGGTCGTAGTAGCGCGGCAGGTCGTAGGTTTCGAGAATCACCTTCAGTGCATTGACGTCGGCCAGCGACAGATAGTTAAGCGACATGTTGCTGATCAGCTTCCACAGGAAGTCACGGTTCAGCGGCGGCGCGAAACTGGAAGTGGCCGGGGTGATGTTGCGGAAACTGAGGAACTCCGGGGTCTCTTCGCAGGCCATGCAGATCTGCCCGAGCTTGAGTTTGCGCGGCAGGTTCTGATTGGTGCAGACCAGCTCGATCGACAGGGTTTCATGGGCTTCGGTGTGGCGGATGCCGAAGCTCAGGTAGGTGTCGAGGCCGTCGTGCAGCAGCGACGAACGCTGACGGATGCTGTAATGCGGACGGCTGTTGGGCACGTCGAAACTCGGATCGTGCTCGAAGGATTCGAACGGCACGTACTCCTGATAACCGAGGCCGCCGGGTTTCCAGCCGGTCACGGTCTCCACCGAGAACACGCCGCAGTTTTCCAGATCGTATTCGGCCGGCAGCAGCAGGTATTCGTCCTGTTTGCCGTCGAGGCGGATCGGCAGTGCGTCGTGCTTGAACAGGTTGACGATCGGCGTGCAGAACAGCTTCACGTTATCCAGGGTCGGACGCATGCGCATGATGCCGCTCTTGCGGATGTCGAAGCGCAATTCCAGGCCACGCATCTGCTTGAGCGTGTCTTCCGGCAGCGCCTTGAGAATGTCCAGACCGTGGACATCAACGAACAGGAACTTGTCCTGGAAGGCGAAGTATTCCTGCAGATAGCGATAGCCGCGGAAGGTGTTCAGCGGATACGGGATCAACGCTTCTTCTTCGGCAAAGCCCACCGGTTTGACCCGGTCGCCCGGAATCTTGAACGCCATCGGCTTGCCGCTCACGCCATCGATCGGCTTGCCGGCGCCGTCGAGCGGGATCAGTTCGATGCCTTCGAGGTTGCGCAGCAGGCTCAGGTAGAGCATCTGGCTGATGTAGCGCTCGCCGGCAAAGTGCAGGCGCAGTTTGCTCAGCTCCAGCTCGCCGAGGTGGCCGTCGGCACTCATCTCCAGGCGCAGGCTGAGCAACGAACCGTCGCCCTTCACCGAGTAGTTCAGCGCGGCCAGATCCAGGGCCATGACTTCGGTCGGGTAGCAGGTGCGGAAGCGGCAGCGCACGTCTTCGATCGGCACGCTCTCGATCGGCGTGTCACGCTCGACCTTCAGCGCCGGCCCGGAACGCTTGAGCGGGTCGAACTGCAGAATGCTGAACGCCGGCAGCGGGCGCATGTAGTTCGGCCACAACAACTGCATCAGGGAATGGCTGAGCTCCGGCAACTCGTCATCGAGCTTCTGACGCAGCCGCCCGGTCAGAAACGCAAAGCCTTCCAGCAACCGCTCCACATCCGGATCCCGCCCGGCCTGCCCCAGGAACGGCGCCAACGCCGGACTACGCTCGGCGAAACGGCGGCCCAGTTGGCGCAGTGCGGTGAGTTCGCTTTGGTAGTAGTGGTTAAAGGACACGGGTTACCTGCCTGGTAGTGGAACTCATGGAATAACTGTCCTGCGGATTACGCTCGATGCCCGACTTGGCCGCTGCACGTAACCTGCAGGTTGGCTTGAACCGGCACGCTGGTTCATACGGGAGCTCAGTTTTCAATGTGTTCATATGGGGTGTTGCTGATAAATATATTCAGCCAATGCGATTCCCATTGGGGCATGGCAATATCGAACGTTTTCTTGTCCCGATTGAAATAAATCCAGGCGATGCCGACAGTTTCACCATCTTCGGTCACTCGCATATCCAGTGATTGAGTGTCGTACAGAGGTGTTCGGTAAACCTCTTGCGGAGCTTGCCTGTCAATTACCCTCAAATAAGCCATTCCTCCGAGAGTGAGTACTTTACCAACCCTGACGTTCTCTAAAATGTACCGACCTGAAGGGCTGATCACTGTCGAGCTGGCTGGATAATTTTTCATCGCGGCAACTACGTAAAACAGCAGCGCAAAAATAACCATGAGTAAAGCAATTGCAATGCGAATGCCTTTACGGTGCTTATGAACCAACAAACCGAACACGGATATCATTTTCCACTCTCATCAAGATGCTCTATGGAATACGGTGCATTACTCACAAATCGATTCATCCAGTGATCTTTCCATTGTCGAGAGTAAAAAACAAACCTCTTCTCCCCCGTCAGGAACGCAAAATCAGAAATTCTCAATGCGCCCTTATCCTCGCTTAACTGCATTTCCAGCAGCCTTGTTGTTGGATATAGCGGGCTTCGGTAAATATGTTCAGGCGAGTCCTGATCCGTGATTCGAAGATAGGAAAGGGGTTCAGTGAAAAACAAGGAAATAAAAGGTACACGTTCCACTATGTACTGCCTGGAGGAGCTTAGCTCAATAACATCTGGGCGGCGCTGGGATAGACTCTCGACAAAAAAATAAAACACTACCCCCCCGATCAAAAGGAAAGATAGTAAAACCATACATGCGATTTTTAAACGCATTTACTCCACCACCTTTATCAAAACGGGCGGCGTAACACTTTCGTATAAAACGTCGGAATAGACAGTAAAATCTCCCCCTTTCCCATGTTTTTCTCGATACTCGATAAAATCACTATTTTGAATCAGGTGATAACGTTTACCATCGATATCCTTGAACGCAGCTTGCACATCCTCCCCGCGCATAGCAGCCGTCCTGGCCATTTCCGCTTTGCCAATTGCCGAGAGAAAGTTGGAACCATTGCTTGTTACCGGGTCGTCCACGCCGTCATAGTTCCAATAACCTAGCGGCTGACTGAAGCGCGTGCCTACATCGCTAAAATCGTAGCTATCGTCGATGTAATACCCTAGGCGGTTAACCAGAAAGCTGATTTTTCCTGAGGCAATAATAATTTCTCCCTCAGCAATCACTCTCATATTGAAATTTGCAAGAGCGCCTCTCAACTCATCCAGAAGGAACATATTTAAATTTGAAGTCTGGACCGGAACCGTATTGGTATAGCCAAATTTTTCCGCTTCTCTGGCACTTGCAAACTTCTGCTGATAAGCACCATCAACCTTGCCTGCAAGTTTCGCTGGAAGTTCCTTGCGCATTCTAATTAATGCATTCGGACTATTCCATTTTGCCTTTAACTCATTGAATGCTTTATTTGCCCGATCAAACTTCAAGACCCATGCCATTTTTACAATGGAGCTTTCGACGTAGGGGTCGATCGGTTCTTTTTTATGGCTTTTCGTAAGCTCATCCATGCCACCATCTGCGGTGGCCCACGGGCTCCCCTCAAACCAATAGCGCATCAACTTAGCTGCGACTGGCCAGTTCATCTTATCCATCGCGCCAGGGATATCCGTGACTGCAAACTTACGAGCAGTCACTATCTGCCCGGTCTTCTTGCTCGCCGGCGACATTGTTGCCTTCACTGTCGTGTTTGCCATTTCAACATCCCTGCCGTTATTGCTCGACTGCGCTGCCACTGACAGCAACAAGCCCCATTTTTAGTATTCAATCGATTGCCACTTTAGTTTGCTGCTCAATGATCAGCTCAACTGGCTCGGCTCTGTCCGAATGAATCAACTTTGTCTTTCCATCGGCACCTGTAATACCGGTTACTATTTTTCCGGACGCCGTCTTCAGCGTGTACTCAATTCCGGACAGTGGTTTTCCAGTGTCCTGACAATTGATCACAAAGTGTTCGTTAAACGGCCACTGAATTTCCACAGGCAACGGCGGCACAAACGGCGCCGGCGAATGCGAATTGCCGATAATCACCGTCCCGGATCCAGCCGTGACTTTATTGCCATGAGATCCAACCGAACCGACCGTGGCGGCAGGCTTGCCGTTGATCAGAACCGTCGTCGCCAGATCGCCGACCATCGCACCACCACACGCGGAGGCATCGCCTTCGCGGGCGGCCGGGAGGCCGTCGAAGAACACGTCGCCGGAACCGGCGGCAATCGGGTTGGTGCCGTGGCCGGGGAGCGGGCAAGCGGTGGGGTCGGATACGCGTGCTGCAGGTTTGCCAGACATCGGGGTTCTCCTTAGTTGACCTTCACTTGACCGCTGCCATCCAGGCGCGCGGAGAAACTGACCTGACGCTTGAAACCCTCGACTTCCAGCAGGCCTTCGATGCTGAAGGCCAGGCGGAGCTGATCGTGGTCACGCGGCAGGGAAATGACACGCACGTTGCTCAGGCGCGGCTCGTAGGCTTCGATGAAGCTTTCGATGGCCAGGCGGGCCTGACTCAGGGAGTCGTGCAGGCTCAGGCGCATGTCATTGAGATCGGGCAACCCGTAGTCGGACAGCGTTTGCACGCTGCCGGCCCGGGTGCTGAGCATTTTGGCCAGATGGGCAGCCACCGACGCCATGGCCGAAGCCTCGAGGCTCCTGCCCTTGCGTAGTTCCGCGTCGCCGTTGAGGCGTTCGAAAAGGCTGCCGTATCCGTCCATGAGTCGCTCTTACTCTTTGTCCAGCTTGCCAACCAGCGACAGGGTGAAATCGGCACCCATGTACTTGAAGTGCGGACGCACGTTCAGGCTGACGCGGTACCAGCCCGGCTCGCCTTCAACGTCGCTGACGATCACTTGCGCAGCGCGCAGCGGACGACGGCCACGCACTTCGGCGCTCGGGTTTTCCTGGTCGGCCACGTACTGGCGGATCCACTTGTTCAGTTCCAGCTCGAGGTCGGTACGTTCTTTCCACGAACCGAGCTGCTCGCGCTGCAGCACTTTCAGGTAGTGAGCCAGGCGGTTGACGATCATCATGTACGGCAGTTGGGTGCCGAGCTTGTAGTTCAGCTCTGCAGCCTTGCCTTCTGCGCTGATGCCGAAGAACTTCGGCTTCTGCACCGAGCTTGCGGAGAAGAACGCCGCGTTGTCGGAGCCTTTACGCATGGTCAGGGAGATGAAGCCTTCCTCGGCCAGTTCGTATTCACGACGGTCGGAAACCAGAACCTCGGTAGGAATCTTGGTTTCGATTTCGCCCATGCTTTCGAAGTGGTGCAGAGGCAGGTCTTCAACCGCGCCGCCGCTCTGTGGGCCGATGATGTTCGGGCACCAGCGGAACTTGGCGAAGCTGTCGGTCAGCTTGGTGCCGAACGCGTAAGCGGTGTTGCCCCACAGGTAGTGCTCGTGGCTGTTGGCAACGTTTTCCTTGTACACGAACGATTTGACCGGGTTCTCTTCCGGGTCGTACGGGTTACGCAGCAGGAAGCGCGGCACGGTCAGGCCAACGTAGCGGGAGTCTTCCGAGGTACGGAAGCTCTGCCATTTGGCGAATTGCGGGCCTTCGAAGTGATCTTTCAGATCCTTCAGGTCCGGCAGACCGGTGAAGCTTTCCAGGCCGAAGAATTTCGGGCCGGCGGCGGCGATGAACGGCGCGTGGGACATGCAGGCTACGCTGGACACGTACTGCATCAGCTTCACGTCCGGCGAGCTTGGGGACATGTAGTAGTTGGCAATGATCGCGCCAACCGGCTGACCACCGAACTGGCCGTATTCAGCGGTGTAGATGTGCTTGTACAGGCCCGACTGCATGACTTCCGGCGAGTCTTCGAAATCGTCCAGCAGGTCTTCTTTGGAGACGTTGAGGATTTCGATCTTGATGTTTTCGCGGAAGTTGGTGCGGTCGACCAGCAGTTGCAGGCCACGCCACGACGATTCCAGGGCCTGGAAGTCCGGGTGGTGCAGGATTTCGTCCATCTGACGGCTGAGCTTGGCATCGATCTCGGCGATCATGCGGTCAACCATGGCTTTCTTGACCGGCTCACCGTTGTTCTGCGGCTTGAGCAGCTCTTCGATGAACGCCGACACACCGCGTTTGGCGATGTCGTAGGCTTCGTCGTCCGGCGTCAGGCGGGTTTCGGCGATGATGCTGTCGAGGATGCTGTATTCGCCGTTTTCTGCGGCGTTCTGTTGTGCTGCGCTAGTGCTCATTGTGTTGGCTTCCTTGGCTGCTGGAGTCTCAAGCGTCCGGAGCTGCGGCGTTCAGGCCCAGCTCACCGAGTACGCGACCGCGGGATTCATCGTCGGCGAGCACGCCTTCGATGGCTTTACGGAACGCAGGTGCGTTACCCAGCGGGCCTTTGAGGGCCACCAGCGCGTCGCGCAGTTCCATCAGTTTTTTCAGCTCAGGCACTTGCTCGACCAGGCTGGCCGGGTTGAAGTCCTTCATGGAGTTGACGCGCAGTTGCACAGCCAGCTCGTCGGCCTCGCCATCTTCCTGCAGACGGTTCGGCACGCTCAGCGTCAGACCCAGCTCTTGCTTGGCCAGCACTTCGTCGAAGGTCATCTTGTCGATGCTGATCGGCTTGCGATCCTCGATCTTGCGATCGTCCTTGCGGTGGGTGTAGTCACCGATTGCCAGCAGCTTCAGCGGCAGTTCAATCTCTTCCTGAGCACCGCCGGTGGCGGGTTTGAAGGTGACGTTGATGCGTTCCTTGGGGGCTACCGAGCCTTCTTTGGCCATGGCTTTTCTCCTTGCGGTTGTGGCCCTGGGGCCTATTCGAGTACCACTTCGAGATCGAGGTGGCACAGCCTGCGATAAATCTCTTCCTTGCGTTCACGTACGGCATGGTTCTGCGGTAACAACTCGCAGCAACTGTGCAGCAGGTGCAGCACTTCCAATGCAAGATCGGGCTCCCAGGCGTGCAGGCCTGAGTCCTGTAATGTCTGATCGAGGGTTTCGAGCTGGTTCTTGGCCAGCTCGTATTTCTTGGCCAGGAAACACAGCCGCGCGAGGGCGAACTGCCAGAAGAAGCGTTCGCGGCCGCCGTGCGCCGATTGCAGCCCCTGTTTGAGGATCTGCACCGCGGGCTTGAGGCCTTCCTTGCGCAGGATCGGCTGGACTTCTTCGAGGGCCTTTTCCCAGGCCGGCTGGGTTTCGGCGTTCTCGGTCTCGACCTTGCGCGGCGCACTGGCGCTTTGCAGGTGCGGCATGACGTTGCCGGCGATCCACGCCCGGGTGGACGGATCGGCGAACGGCGCGCCGTCATGGAAACGCAGCTCGATGATGCCGGGCAGGCGTTGAATCAAAAGCGCGAAGTGGATTTCCACTTCGCGCATGGCCAGCTCGGCGTTGAGGTTCTGGAGACATTCCCAGACCATCCTCTGGCCATCGAACCAGAACGGCGCCTTCGCCAGGCTCGCCTCCAGTTCCACCAGCAGGTCGGCGTATTTGCCCTGATCGAAACGGTCCTGATACTGCTTGAGCTTGTCCACCGGCAACCCGCGCAGCACGGTGATCTGCTCGGCGTTGCGCTCGGGCACCGCGTCGATCGTCATCCACAGCAAGGTGCGGTTGAGGCGCAGGGCGCGCAGGTCGGTGGCTTTCTGCTTGAGCCACCAGGCGCACAGCGGGCGGGCGCTTTCCTGCTGGGCGCGCAGGGCCTTGTGGGCTTCTTTCTCGTTGTCGATCGGCGCGCCGGGTGCCAGCAACTGGCTGGCGGCCTGCTTGACCTGCGCCACCGCCGCGCCCACCACACCGGGTGCCGGCTGGTTGTCGGCGGCGCGCTGGATCATGGTTTTCAGGCGGCGGGAGAGCGGCAGCAGCAGCGGCGCATCATCGCCCAGATGCTCGGTGCAGGCGGCGTCGAGACCGGACAGATGCTCGGACAACTGCCGGAACATCGGCAGCTGTTCCTTGATCGCGATATTTTCGGTGATCACCTGCTCAAGACGCGGCACCAGCCAGCCGATGGCGGCGGCCCGGGTGCGGGGTTTGAGCGGGTGAATCTCGGCCCAGTGGTTTTCCGACAAGTGGTGCAGAAAACCGAGGCCGGCCAGCAGGCCGGGGAAGGATTCACGCTGGTACAGCGACCAGGTCAGCCAGGCGCCGACACGCAAATCCTTGGATTGGGTGCGCAGGAGGTTTTCGCTGTTTTCGCGAATTTTCAGCCAGTCGATCTGCCCGCTTTCGTGCATCGACGAGGCTTTGGCCAGCTCGCTTTCCAGGGCCTCGAATTCGCTCGAGAAACGAACGTCTTCGCCCGCAAAATTCTCTTTGGAAACAGAGACTTTAGCGAGTTCGAGGTAATGGGCGGAAAGTTTGCTTGAGTAGGACATCCATGGCCTTTATAAGGATTACGGTCGTGCGCCTATTGGAGTTGCAGCGGCGCGGGACAGTATCGAAGAGCAGTCGGAAGACTCATCCAATTGAGTGTTTGCTCTTTCAAGTGCGCGCATCGTAATCACAATGATGGCCACTAGCAAGCATCCGATTAAACAACAAGACGAACTGTTCATTGGGCGCTGTAGGAGATCGCCCTATATGTCTCAGGGGTTTCCCTGATATCGGCTTATATCAACCGTGCCTTTCAAACCCCGGCGTAACCTGCGTCCCAGAGCGGCTGCCTGAAACCCGCCGACACCTCCTTGAACGCACGTTCCAAAATACGGACGAAAGCATGACAACACTGGAAAGAAAATAAAGTAGGAATCTTCCGAAAACAGATAGGCATCTTTAAACAAATCGAGGAGGACAACTGGTATCAATAAAAGTGCCATCAATTTGATGTCATCGCACACTTTGCATACTTCACAAGACTTCTTTAGCCGCACAATTGCAGGACTTCCCGCAAGGCTCCGTCAATCCATCAAGCCTTCGCCCTGCTTAAGCACACACTTTCGATGTGGATTGTTCTGACAAATGTCGCGGACTGTTCTTACATCAATATATTTCATGCTGCGCACGTGCCTTTATATTGCCAGCCTCAGTCATCAATTGACGGCTTACCACTGATACGGACATTGGCAAATGGATGAAAACAGACGGCCCATCAAGACCCGCTCCGCGGGCTGGGCGAAACGCTTCACGGATGAACTGGTCAAGCGGGACATCTCCCCCAACCAGATCTCCGTCATCAGCATGCTCTTCGCGCTGTTCGGCGCGGTGACGCTGTACATCGATAACGGCGTGGCCGGTTCGATCCTGTGTATCGTCGGCATTCAACTGCGGCTGCTGTGCAATCTGTTCGACGGGATGGTGGCGATCGAAGGCGGCAAGCAGTCGGCCGTTGGCAGCCTGTACAACGAGTTTCCGGATCGAGTAGCCGACAGTCTGCTGATCGTCGGCTTGGGTTTTGCCATCGGCCAGTCCGATCTTGGCTGGTTCGCAGCATTGGCCGCTGCGCTGACAGCGTATGTCCGTGTGTTCGGCGGCGCTCTAGGGCTCACCCAGAGCTTCATGGGACCGATGGCCAAGCAGCACCGGATGGCGGTGATGACCGTGGCGTTGCTGTTGAACGTGTTCGAAACCATTTACTACGCGACCCACTACGCTTTGCTGATCGCGCTGGTGATCATCGCCCTTGGCTCCGTCGCGACCTGCGTGACGCGCACCCTGGCCATCGCCAGACAACTGAAGGGGAAGGCCCATGTGGATCAGTAATGCGCTGATTTCGGTGCTGCGCTTCTTGATCGGCGTGACCGCCCGCTGGGAAAGCCCGCCGGACCTCACGCGCCAGCGCATCTACTACGCCAACCACACCAGCCACATGGACACCCTGGCGATCATCGCCGCACTGCCGCCGGAAGCCCGGTTGAACGTGAAACCGGTGGCCGCCGCCGACTACTGGGGCAAGAACCGCTTTCTATCGTACATCTCGCAGAAAGGCCTGAACGCGGTGCTGATCGAGCGTAATCCGGCACCGGGCACCAATGTGCTGGAGCCGATTTTCGATGTAGTGCGGGCCGGCCACTCGATCATCATTTTCCCCGAAGGTACCCGCTCCACCCAGGCGCTGCCGGGGGAATTCAAGTCCGGGATCTTCCGCCTTGCCGAAACCTTTCCGGACGTCGATCTGGTGCCGATCTACCTGGAAAACCTGCATCGCTCGATGCCAAAAGGCAAACACGTGCCGCTGCCGATCATCTGCACGATCCGCATCGGCGACCCGCTGCAGAGGATTGCCGGTGAGGAGAAACAGGCGTTTCTGGAACGGGCGCGTGACGCCATCGTGAGGTTGTCGAAATGAGTCTGGAAACCAAGTTCCTGTGGTTCTTCGCGGCAATCGCCGGGTTGCTGGCGGTGGCTTCGCTGATTGGCGGCGTACTGGCACGGCGGGCGAAAAGCGAAAGCTCCATCGCGACCATCGAAAACCTCAACCAGCGCGTGAATGCCTGGTGGGGGATGGTCATTATTTTCTTTGTGTCCTGGCTGCTCGGCCCCAATGCGACGGTGGTGCTGTTCGGCTTCATTTCGCTGTTTGCGCTGCGCGAGTTCATAACACTCACGCCGACCGCACGCGGTGACCATAACGCGCTGTTTTCGGCGTTTTTCATCCTGATCCCGCTGCAATACCTGCTGATCGGCACCCATTGGTATTCGATGTTCACCCTGCTGGTGCCGGTGTATGCATTCCTGCTGCTGCCGGCGATTGCCGTGTTGAGCCAGGACACCGAGGGCTTTCTGGAGCGCACGGCGAAGATTCAGTGGGGCGTGATGATCTGCATCTACTGCATCAGCCATGCGCCGGCGCTGCTGTTGCTGGACCTGCAGGGTTTCCAGGGTCAGAACGCCCTGCTGCTGTTCTACCTGGTATTCGTGGTGCAGATGAGCGATGTGCTGCAGTACGTGTTCGGCAAGCTGTTCGGCAAACGCAAAGTTGCGCCGCTGGTGAGCCCGTCAAAAACCGTGGAAGGGCTGGTCGGCGGTGGGCTGTCCGCCACGCTGATCGGTGGTTGCATGTTCTGGATGACGCCGTTCAGCTTCTGGCAGTCGCTGCTGATGTCGCTGGTCATCGTGGTGATGGGCTTCCTCGGCGGCCTGGTCATGTCGGCGATCAAACGCAGCCTGAGCGCCAAGGACTGGGGCACGATGATCAAGGGCCACGGCGGGATGCTCGACCGCATGGACTCGATCTGTTTCGCCGCGCCGATCTTCTTTCACCTGACCCGGTACTTCTTCTCGGCCTGATCCGGCCCCAATCATCGAGCACAAAAAATGGGCATCCGACCGCAATCGGTATGCCCATTTTTCATGCAGCGCGCCCGGCTGACCGGGCGTTTACCGCCATTATGGATTGACGCTGTCTTTCAACGATTTGCCTGGCTTGAACGCAACGGTGTTGCTGGCCTTGATCTTCACCGGTTCACCGGTCTGCGGGTTTTTGCCGGTGCGGGCACCGCGGTGGCGTTGCAGGAAGGTGCCGAAGCCCACCAGCGTGACGCTGTCCTTGCGGTGCAGGGCGCCGGTGATTTCTTCGAGAACGGCGTTGAGAACGCGGTTGGCCTGCTCTTTGGTCAGATCCGCTTTTTCAGCGATTGCAGCGGCGAGTTCTGGTTTACGCATTAGTGAAGCCCCTTTGACGGTTTTTTGTTGTTATGTCCGTGCTGTTCTCGTTGGAACAGCGCCCAAGGCGCCGCAGGCTCTACTCTGCGGCAGACGGGAGTGAGGATGGCACGCGGTTAAGGGCGGCGCCAGTCTCCCCGCGACGTTTGTGGGGGCAAAAGCGGGGTGATTCCGACAGAACGACCGGTATTTACGCCAGCAAGGCCGGAAGCTGTTTGTTCAGTGCGAGTTTTTCCATCACCGCCGCGCCGGTCAGGGCGTAACCGAGCAATTGCCCGTCTGCGTCGTGGCACAGCACCTTGATGTCGGCGCCCTGCCCTTCGACCGTCCAGACGCCTTCGCGGCCCCGTGGCGGCGGGGAAACCACCAGCGGGCAGACCGGGGTTTTCACGGTGATCGGCATCGGTCCGTAGTTCACCACGGTCGGGTTGCCGGCCAGGGTCTGTGCCAGCGCTCGCGCACAACTCATGAGGGGCATGACGTACAGAAGATTCAGCCCGTTGACCTCGGCGCAGTCGCCCAGGGCGTAAATGTTGGCGTGAGAGGTTTGCAGATGACGGTCGACCACCACGCCGCGATTGGTCTGGATGCCGGCGGCCGCCGCCAGATCGATCCGCGGGCGCAGGCCGATGGCCGAGACCACCACATCGCACGGGACAACCTGACCGTCGGACAGGTGCGCTTCCAGCCCATCAGCGACTTTTTGCAGGCGGGTCAGCACCGGGCCGAGATGGAAACGCGCACCGAGGCTTTCCAACCCGGCCTGCACCGCAGCCGCCGCAGCGGGATGCAGCAGGGTCGGCATCACCTGCTCGCACGGTGCAACGAGTTGCACCTCGTAGCCACCCAGAATCAGGTCATTGGCGAACTCGCAGCCGATCAGTCCGGCGCCGAGCAGCAACACTCGGCGCTTGCCAGCGGCTGCGGCGCGAAAGCGCGCGTAGTCTTCGAGATCGTTGATCGGGAACACCAGATCCCCGCCGTCGCCTTCGATCGGCACACGTACGGTTTCCGCGCCCCAGGCGAGGATCAGGTCGCGATAGCTCACTGCTTCCTCGCCGATCCACAGCCGCTTGTGGCCCGGATCTATGCCGCTGATGCGGGTATGGGTGCGGATCTCGGCCTTCAACTGCTCGGCCATCGCGCCCGGCTCGGCCATGCTCAAGCCGTCGGCGTCCTTGTTCTTGCCGAAGCCGGTGGACAGCATCGGCTTGGAGTAGGAGCGACCGTCATCGGCGGTAATCAGCAGCAACGGGGTTTCGCCATCGAGTTTGCGAAACTCGCGAGCCAGGTTGTAACCCGCAAGCCCGGTGCCAACGATTACGACAGGTGCGCTCATGCCCTACTCCTCAGTGTTTTCTCAGTTGATTTCGATCATTTCGAAGTCCATCTTGCCGACGCCGCAGTCCGGGCACAGCCAGTCTTCCGGCACGTCCTGCCACAGGGTGCCCGGCGCAATGCCGTCATCCGGCCAGCCGTCGGCTTCGTTGTAAATCAGGCCGCAGACCACACATTGCCACTTTTTCATTCAGGTACTTCCTCAGGGTTCAGGCTTTAACCGGCGCGGACGGTCGATGGTGCAGCGCTGCCGTCCGGCTCAGGGCGTTTTGTACTGATCGTGCCGGGCAGATGCAAGCCTGTTCGGCGCAGCGGCGACCCGGATCAATCAAACTCGCGGTGCAGCATGGTAAGCTCGCCGCCTCATTTGCTGCCAATAATGACTCATTGTGCAACACACAAACGCTCCGCTGTGGCGCCCGCAAAGCGAACTGACACCCCTCCCCGACACATCCACGCGCGACTGGCTGTTCGACGAAGGCTCCCTGACCCGCCGGCTGACGCGCCTGTCCGATGACGGCTTCAGCGTGACGCCGCTGTTCGAAGGCTGGCAGACCCTGCGAGACGACGAATGCGCCGCGCTGGACCTGGCCGAAGGCAGCGAGGGCTGGGTGCGCGAGGTGTATCTGCGCGGGCATGGCCAGGCCTGGGTGTTCGCCCGCAGCGTGGCGTCGCGCAGTGCCTTGCAGGGCGACGGCTTGCACATGGATGAACTGGGCAGCCGCTCGCTGGGCGAACTGCTGTTTTGCGATCACGCCTTCCAGCGCCGCGCCATCGAAGTCTGTCATTACCCTGAGCACTGGTTGCCCGAAGGTTCCCGGGCTGCCGGCCTGTGGGGACGGCGTTCGCGTTTCGACCGTGGCGCATTGAGTGTGCTGGTGGCGGAGATTTTCCTGCCTACGCTGTGGGAAGCCGTCCGCGCCCGTCCGGAGAACTGCTGATGTACCAAAGCCTGCTCAAATCCCTGAATCGCTTGAACCCGCGTGCCTGGGACTTCATCCAGCTGACCCGGATGGACAAGCCGATCGGCATTTACCTGCTGCTGTGGCCGACGCTCTGGGCGCTGTGGATTGCCGGCAAAGGCTCGCCGTCGCTGGCCAATATCGTGATTTTCGTCCTCGGCGTGGTGCTGACCCGTGCCGGCGGCTGCGTGATCAACGACTGGGCCGACCGCAAGGTCGACGGCCACGTCAAACGCACTGCGCAGCGACCTATCGCTGCCGGCAGGATCAGCTCGAAAGAGGCGCTGATGTTCTTCGCGCTGCTGATGGGCGTGAGTTTCCTGCTGGTGCTGTGCACCAACGCCGCGACCATCTGGCTGTCGCTGGGCGGTCTGGCGCTGGCGTTCACCTACCCGTTCATGAAGCGTTACACCTATTACCCGCAAGTGGTGCTGGGCGCGGCGTTCTCCTGGGGCATGCCGATGGCGTTCACCGCCGAAACCGGTGAGCTGCCGGCAACCGCCTGGCTGCTGTGGATCGCCAATCTGCTGTGGACGGTGGGCTACGACACTTATTACGCAATGACCGACCGCGACGATGACCTGAAGATCGGCGTGAAATCCACGGCGATCCTGTTCGGCGATGCAGACCGGGTGATCATCCTGACCTTGCAGGCACTGTCGCTGGGCTGTCTGCTGCTGGCGGGGTCGAAATTCGAGCTGGGGATCTGGTTCCACCTCGGCCTGCTGGTGGCCGCCGGGTGCTACGCCTGGGAGTTCTGGTACACCCGCAGCAAGGACCGGATGCGCTGCTTCGAGGCGTTCCTGCACAACCACTGGGCGGGGCTGGCGATTTTCGTCGGGATCGTGCTGGATTACGCGTTGCGCTGATCGCAAGGAATCGCGGCCCGAGGCAATGCCTGCGAGCCGCGATCCGGTTTCACTGCCAATGGCTTACTTGTGCTCGTGAACCACGTGCCACACGTCCTTCATCTTGTCGCCGGTCATATCGCCCGGCTTCGCATCTTTCACGAAGGTGTACAGCGGCTTGCCGTCGTAGGCGTACTGCATCATGCCGTCATCACGTTTGATGACTGTCCATTTACCTTCTGCCTTGGCATCCGCCGGCGCCATCAACGGCGGCCAGTTCTTGGCGCAATCGCCGTTGCACATCGACTTGCCGCCACTGTCCTTGTCGAACGTGTAAAGCGTCATGCCCTTGTGGTCGACCATCATTCCGTCTTTCATCATGGCCGGCTCGGCCGCCATCGCCAGTCCGGGCAGAGTCAGGGCAGCAGCCATCAGCAAAGCCTTAAAGGAAGCAGTCATTTGAGTCATGGAAACCTTCTCTTGTGGTTGTCAGGATTCGGACTTAGAGCTTAGTTCAGGATTCGCACAATCGCCGCCGGACTAAAATACTGTCACACGACTGCAATAATTCCGTTATCTAATGCGGCGCAAGACAGTTAAATGACAAGAGGATTAAGGCATGGTTGGCAGGAGCATTCTGATCGTCGACGACGAAGCGCCCATTCGCGAAATGATCGCCGTTGCGTTGGAAATGGCCGGCTATGACTGCCTCGAGGCAGAGAACTCGCAGCAGGCCCACGCCATCATCGTCGACCGCAAACCGGACCTGATCCTGCTCGACTGGATGCTGCCCGGCACTTCCGGCATCGAGCTGGCCCGCCGCCTCAAGCGTGACGAACTGACCGGGGACATCCCGATCATCATGCTCACCGCCAAGGGCGAAGAGGACAACAAGATCCAGGGTCTGGAAGTCGGCGCCGACGACTACATCACCAAACCGTTTTCCCCACGTGAACTGGTGGCACGCCTCAAGGCCGTGCTGCGTCGCGCCGGCCCGACCGATGGCGAAGCGCCGATCGAAGTCGGCGGCCTGCTGCTCGACCCGATCAGCCACCGCGTGACCATCGACGGCAAACCTGCCGAGATGGGCCCGACCGAATACCGCCTGCTGCAATTCTTCATGACCCACCAGGAACGCGCCTACACCCGTGGCCAGTTGCTGGACCAGGTCTGGGGCGGCAACGTCTATGTTGAAGAGCGCACCGTCGACGTGCACATCCGGCGCCTGCGCAAGGCTCTCGGCGACGCCTACGAAAATCTGGTACAAACCGTGCGCGGCACCGGCTACCGGTTCTCCACCAAAGCATAAATAGGCAGCTGCAAGCTTCTAGCTACAAGCGGCAAGTAAAAGCCGATCCGCTTTAGCTTGAAGCTTGCAGCTCGACACTCGACGCTGCGTTTAAGGACGTTCCGTGAACCAAAACTGGCATGGCACCCTGATTCGCCACATGCTGTTGCTGGTCACCGGCTGCCTGGTGATCGGCCTGATCACCGGCTACTACGGCTGGAGCCTGGCGGCGGGCTTGGGCCTTTATCTGGCCTGGACGCTCAAGCAACTGCTGCGCCTGCACGAATGGCTGCGCCTGCACCAACCCGATGAAGCACCGCCCGACGGCTACGGCCTGTGGGGCGAGGTGTTCGACAGCATCTACCACCTGCAACGCCGCGACCAACGGGTACGCGGACGCCTGCAAGCGGTGATCGACCGCGTTCAGGAGTCCACCGCCGCGCTGAAAGACGCGGTGATCATGCTCGACAGCGACGGCAACCTGGAGTGGTGGAACCGCGCCGCCGAAACCCTGCTCGGCCTCAAGACCCCGCAGGACAGCGGCCAACCGGTAACCAACCTGGTCCGCCATCCGCGTTTCAAGGAATACTTCGAGCAGGAAAGCTACGCCGAGCCGCTGGAAATCCCTTCGCCGACCAACGATCGCGTACGCATCCAGCTGTACCTCACGCGCTACGGCAACAACGAGCACCTGATGCTGGTCCGCGACGTCACCCGCATCCATCAGTTGGAACAGATGCGCAAGGACTTCATCGCCAACGTCTCCCATGAGCTGCGCACCCCACTGACGGTGATCTGCGGCTACCTGGAAACCCTGCTCGACAACGTCGAGGAAGTGAACCCGCGCTGGAGCCGTGCCCTGCAGCAGATGCAGCAACAGGGCGGACGCATGCAGACCCTGCTCAACGATTTACTGCTGCTGGCCAAACTGGAAGCCACCGACTACCCGTCGGACAACCAGCCGGTGCACATCGACACTTTGTTGCAGTCGATCAAGAGCGACGCCCAGCAGTTGTCCGGCTCAAAGAATCAGCGCATCACCCTCGAAGCCGACACCCGCATCCTGCTCAAGGGCAGCGAGGCGGAACTGCGCAGTGCGTTTTCCAATCTGGTGTTCAACGCGGTCAAATACACCCCGGCCGAAGGCAATATCCGCATCCGCTGGTGGGGCGACGATCAGGGCGCGCACCTGAGCGTGCAGGATTCCGGGATCGGCATCGACAGCAAACACCTGCCGCGCCTGACCGAACGCTTCTACCGCGTCGACTCCAGCCGCAACTCCAACACCGGCGGCACGGGCCTGGGTCTGGCCATCGTCAAACACGTGCTGCTGCGCCATCGCGCCCGGATGGAGATCAGCAGCGTGCCCGGTCATGGCAGCACCTTCACCTGCCATTTCGCCCCGGCGCAGGTCGCTCAGGCACGGGTCATCAGCGCCGCTGAGTAATGCCGGACTAGGCAATCGCCAGGTCAGCCGCTACATTGGCTGACTTGCGCCTGCCTTTCAGGTGCGGATTTTTCTTTCTTTCGAATCACACGGAACCCGCAAAACTCCATCATGGACCCTTCCCCTGGCTTGTCCCTCGCAACAATATTCGCCGATTTCGGCATGATTCTTTTCGCTCTGATCCTGGTTCTGCTCAACGGCTTCTTCGTTGCGGCGGAATTCGCCATGGTCAAACTGCGCTCGACCCGGGTCGAAGCCATCGCTGAACAGCACGGCTGGCGCGGGCACATCCTGCGCACGGTGCACAGTCAGCTCGATGCTTACCTCTCGGCGTGCCAGCTCGGTATCACCCTCGCCTCCCTCGGCCTGGGCTGGGTCGGCGAGCCGGCGTTCGCGCACATTCTCGAACCGCTGCTGAGCGCGGTCGGCGTGCAGTCGGCGGAAGTCGTCAAAGGCATCTCGTTCTTCACCGCGTTCTTCATCATTTCGTACCTGCACATCGTGGTCGGCGAGCTCGCACCCAAATCCTGGGCGATCCGCAAACCCGAGCTGCTGTCGCTGTGGACGGCGGTGCCGCTGTACCTGTTCTACTGGGCCATGTACCCGGCGATCTACCTGCTCAACGCCAGCGCCAACACCATCCTGCGCATTGCAGGACAAGGTGAACCCGGCCCGCATCACGAGCACCATTACAGCCGTGAAGAACTGAAACTGATCCTGCACTCCAGCCGTGGTCAGGACCCGAGCGACCAGGGCATGCGCGTGCTGGCCTCGGCGGTGGAAATGGGCGAACTGGAAGTGGTCGACTGGGCCAACTCCCGGGAAGACCTGATTACCCTCGAATTCAACGCCCCGCTGAAAGAAATCCTGGCGATGTTCCGTCGCCACAAGTTCAGCCGTTATCCGGTGTACGACAGCGAGCGCAAGGAGTTCGTCGGCCTGCTGCACATCAAGGATCTGCTGCTGGAGCTGGCGGCGCTGGATCACATTCCCGAGTCGTTCAACCTCGCCGAACTGACCCGCCCGCTGGAGCGCGTGTCGCGGCACATGCCGCTGTCGCAGCTGCTGGAACAGTTCCGCAAGGGCGGCTCGCACTTCGCTGTGGTCGAAGAGGCCGACGGCAACATCATCGGCTACCTGACCATGGAAGACGTGCTGGAAGTGCTGGTCGGCGACATCCAGGACGAACACCGCAAGGCCGAGCGCGGCATCCTCGCCTACCAGCCGGGCAAGTTGCTGGTGCGGGGCGATACGCCGCTGTTCAAGGTCGAGCGCCTGCTGGGGATCGACCTGGATCACATCGAAGCCGAAACCCTCGCCGGGCTGATCTACGAAACCCTGAAACGGGTGCCGGAAGAGGAAGAAGTGCTGGAAGTCGAAGGCCTGCGGATCATCATCAAAAAGATGAAAGGTCCGAAGATCATTCTGGCCAAGGTGCTGATGCTCGACTGACGGGGTTTACTGCTTGCCCAGCGCAAAGTTGGGCAACGCCCCCAGCGGCCGGTTGAACTGATACGGAATCGACACCAGCCCCATCCCGGTGTTGCGCTGCACCACGAAGTGCAGGTGCGGGCCGCTGCTGTTGCCGGTGTTGCCGGACAGCGCCAGCGGACTGCCCACCGCCACTCGCTGCCCCTCGCGCACACTCACCGACCCTTGTTTGAGATGCAGGTACACGCCCATCGTGCCGTCGTCGTGCAGGATCCGCACGAAGTTGCCGGACGGATCGGTGCCGCGTCCGTTCTGGGAATTCTCGGTCTTCACCACCACCCCGGCCCGCGCCGCGATGATCGGCGTGCCGACCGGCATGGCGATGTCCATCGCATATTTGTTCTTCGGCCCGAAGTGGCTGTAATCGCCATTGGCGCCCTGGCTCAGGCGAAACGGCCCGCCACGCCATGGAAACGGATAACGATAGCCCTGAGCCGCGCCAGCCGGATCGCCGAGGGAATACTGGAACATCGGCGTGTACACCAGCGGTTTGCCACCGGATACCGGCGTCAGCAACGCCAGCCGCGTATTGCTGCGCGCCGGCAGCACCCGGCGAATCGTTTGCGCCGGTGCGCCGCGCACGTTGCTCATCCCGGTAAACGCCAGGGCAACCTCGACCGGCGCATACAGGTCGTTGCGCACGAACACCACGTCCGCGCCCTTCTGCTTCTTGATGTCGAGATAGACCTGGCGCTCCAGGCGCTCGACCATCCGGTCCTGAAACACGAACACCTGGGAGCCTTTGCTCGGACGGTCGCTGTACGAAACCACTCCGTTGGCATCGGTGGATTTGTAGATCGTCATGGCCACCGTCGAGGTGGAGGCCATGAACAGACCACAGAAAAACAGCAGGCGCAGGGGCATGGGCAAAAGTTCTGTCGAGTAAGGCCTGGGAATGAGCCTAGCAGCTGAAGCAGACCAGGCTAGTCGACAGATGTTTCAAAATGGCAGGTGCAGGAGATGATCGTCCCCACGCTCTGCGTGGGGACGCAGCCCGGGACGCTCTGCGTCCCATGCGTGAGGACGCAGAGCGTCCCTTGAGGCATTCCCACGCGGAGCGTGGGAACGATCAGCGTAAAACGACGCTTACGCGCCCGGAACGAAGTGCTTCTGCGCCGTGCCGCGGGCGATCAGGCGGGAGATGTAGTCGAGCTTCTGCGCGTCCTGGTCGACGAAGCGGAAGGTCAGTTGCAGCCAGTCGCTGTCGGGTTTCGGTTCGTGGGCAACGACGGCGTGCAGGTAGCCGTTGAGACGGGCGATTTCGGCGTTGTCGCCCTGCTCCAGATCGAGCACGGCGCTGTCGAGGATCTGCGGCAGGGTGTCGGTGCGTTTCACCACCAGCAGCGCTTCCTTGATGCTCAGGGCCTTGATCACGCATTGCTGGGTGCCGCTTGGCAGGCGCAGTTGACCCTGACCGCGACCGCCGGCCGGAGCGCTGGAGGCTGCCGGGGCTTTCACAGGCGGGCTGTTGAGCAGGCCACGCTGTGGCGCGGCGGCAGGTGCCGGGGCCGCAGCGGCAGGCTTGGCAAACGGATTCACTGCCGCAGCCGTCGGTGGAGAACCAACCACGGCAGCCTTGCCACCGGTCAACGCGCTCAGGGAGTCGTTGCCGAACGCCGAGTTCATCTTGGTCGGGGCGCTGTTCATCAGGGTGTCGAGTTTGCCGACCTTGTTCAGGGCCTGCTTGACCTTGGTCAGCAGTTGCTCGTTGGTGAACGGCTTGCTGACGTAACCGGTGACACCGGCCTGGATCGCCTGCACGACGTTTTCCTTGTCGCCCCGGCTGGTGACCATGATGAATGGCATGGTCTTGAGGTTGTCCTGCTCACGGCACCAGGTCAGCAGTTCGAGACCGGACATTTCCGGCATTTCCCAGTCGCACAGCACCAGGTCGAAGGCTTCCTTGGCCAGCATGGCCTGAGCCTTCTTGCCATTGATGGCGTCCTCGGTGCGGATCCCCGGGAAGTAATTACGCAGGCACTTTTTCACCAGGTCACGAATGAACGATGCATCGTCCACGACCAACACACTGATCTTGCTCATCCAACACCCCTATTAAAATCCCGGCAAGCATAACGCTGGCTGATGGCACATTGCCAAAACTCTTCAGTCACGCCGGGACTTTTCGTTCGCGGGTGCTGCTTTTTATTTCGGTTCTGCCTATGAGAAGCAGAAACAAAAACGCCCGGCCAAAGGGCCGGGCGCTTTTCTCAGGCAATCTTACTTATCGTCAGCATCGCCCGGAACATTAGCGGTTTCGCCACTTGTCCCTTCAACTTCTTCCTTCATGCGCTTGAGGCCCATGTGCCGCACATCGGTGCCGCGCACCAGATAAATCACAAGCTCCGAGATGTTGCGCGCGTGGTCGCCGATCCGCTCCAGCGAACGCAGCACCCAGATAATGCTCAAGACCCGCGAGATAGAGCGCGGGTCTTCCATCATGTAGGTCGCCAGCTCGCGCAGGGCGGTCTTGTATTCGCGGTCGATGATCTTGTCGTACTGCGCCACCGACAACGCCAGGTCGGCGTCGAAGCGTGCAAAGGCGTCCAGCGCATCGCGGACCATGTTGCGCACCTGGTCGCCGATGTGGCGAACCTCGACGTAACCGCGCGGCGCTTCGCCTTCTTCGCACAACTGGATCGCACGGCGGGCGATCTTGGTCGCTTCGTCGCCGATACGCTCCAGGTCGATCACCGACTTGGAGATGCTGATGATCAGACGCAGGTCGGAGGCCGCCGGCTGACGACGGGCCAGAATGCGCAGGCATTCTTCGTCGATGTTGCGTTCCATCTGGTTGATCTGGTCGTCGATCTCGCGCACTTGCTGGGCCAGGCCCGAGTCGGCCTCGATCAGCGCGGTGACCGCGTCGTTGACCTGCTTCTCGACCAGCCCGCCCATGGCCAGCAGGTGGCTGCGCACTTCTTCCAGTTCGGCGTTGAACTGCGCGGAAATGTGATGGGTAAGGCCTTCTTTGGAAATCATGCGTTCGCTCCGAAAAAGCGTTTAACCAAGAGCTGCAAGCTACGAGCTGCAAGCTGTTATGTGGTGTTCCCTGCCGCATCGCTTCTAACTTGCCGCTTGAAGCTTGCCGCTTGCAGCTGTACGGCTAGCCGTATCGCCCTGTGATGTAGTCTTCGGTCTGCTTCTTGGCCGGATTGGTGAACAGGGTATCGGTGTCGCCGAATTCCACCAGTTTGCCCATGTACATGAACGCCGTGTAGTCGGACACCCGCGCCGCCTGTTGCATGTTGTGGGTAACGATGACGATGGTGAACT
Organism: Pseudomonas sp. IT-P2; assembly: GCF_949767575.1. Classification (NCBI taxonomy): domain Bacteria; kingdom Pseudomonadati; phylum Pseudomonadota; class Gammaproteobacteria; order Pseudomonadales; family Pseudomonadaceae; genus Pseudomonas; species Pseudomonas sp. IT-P2. Next base: position 358,027 of record NZ_CATKQA010000044.1, read on the forward strand.
TGGATTTGAGCTCGTAGATCAGCTCTTCGACTTTCAGGGTCGAGATCGGGTCAAGTGCCGAGCACGGTTCGTCGAGCAGCAGCACTTCCGGTTCCACGGCGATGGTGCGGGCGATCACCAGACGCTGCTGCTGACCACCGGACAGGCCGAGGGCCGAGTCATGCAGACGGTCTTTCACTTCGTCCCACAGGGCCGCACCTTTCAGTGCCCACTCGACGGCTTCGTCGAGGATGCGCTTCTTGTTGATGCCCTGGATGCGCAGGCCGTAGACCACGTTTTCGTAGATGGTCTTGGGGAACGGGTTAGGCTTCTGGAACACCATGCCGACCCGGCGACGCAGCTCGGCCACGTCTTCGCCCTTGCGGTAGATGTTGTTGCCGTACAGGTTGATCGCGCCTTCGACGCGGCAGCCGTCCACCAGGTCGTTCATGCGGTTGAAGGTCCGCAGCAGCGTGGACTTGCCGCAGCCGGACGGGCCGATGAAGGCGGTCACGCGCTGTTTCGGGATGTTCATGCTGACGTCGAACAGCGCCTGTTTCTCGCCGTAGTACAGGCTCAGGCCCGGTACTTCGATGGCCACGGTTTCCTGCTCGAGGTTCAGGCTCTGCTTGTCGCGGCCCAGGGCAGACATGTTGATGCCGTGGGTATGTGTTTCGTGCTGCATGGGTCTCACTCCGTTCGTAGCTGCAAGCTTCTAGCTGCAAGCTGCAAGTTTGAGCAAAAGCGGCTTGTAGCTTGCCGCTTGTGGCTAATGGCTTTAGCTGTCCAGCGCCTTGTACTTCTCGCGCAGGTGGTTACGGATGTACACCGCCGACAGGTTCAGGGTGGCGATCACCAGCACCAGCAACAGCGCCGTGGCGTACACCAGCGGCCGCGCGGCCTCGACGTTCGGGCTCTGGAAGCCGACGTCGTAGATGTGGAAGCCCAGGTGCATGATCTTCTGATCCAGGTGCAGGTACGGGTAGTTGCCGTCCACCGGCAGCGACGGCGCCAGCTTCACCACACCTACCAGCATCAGCGGCGCCACTTCACCGGCGGCGCGAGCCACGGCGAGGATCATGCCGGTCATCATGGCCGGGCTGGCCATCGGCAGAACGATCTTCCACAGGGTTTCAGCCTTGGTCGCGCCGAGGGCCAGTGAGCCTTCACGCACGGTGCGCGGGATACGCGCCAGACCTTCTTCGGTGGCCACGATCACCACCGGTACCGCCAGCAGCGCCAAAGTCAACGAAGCCCAGAGCAGACCCGGCGTACCGAAGGTCGGTGCCGGCAGCGCTTCAGGGAAGAACAGACGGTCGAGCGAGCCACCGAGCACGTAGACGAAGAAGCCCAGACCGAACACGCCGTAAACAATCGCCGGAACACCCGCCAGGTTGTTCACCGCGATCCGGATCACCCGGGTCAGGGTGTTCTGCTTGGCGTATTCACGCAGGTACACCGCCGCCAGCACGCCGAACGGGGTCACGATCATCGCCATGATCAGGGTCATCATCACGGTGCCGAAGATCGCCGGGAAAATCCCGCCTTCGGTGTTCGCTTCACGCGGGTCGTCGGACAGGAATTCCCAGACCTTGCTGAAGTAGAAACCGATCTTGGTGAACGTCCCCATCGCGTTCGGCTGGTAGGCGTGAACCACTTTGCCCAGGCCTATTTCAATTTCCTTGCCGTTCGCATCACGAGCGGTCAAAGCGTCACGGTTGAACTGGGCGTGCAGGTCGGCCAGACGGGCTTCGATGTCCTGATAGCGGGCGTTCAGCTCGGCGCGCTCGGATTCCATGTCCGCTTGCGCGGTGGCGTCGAGTTTGCCTTCCAGCTCCAGTTTGCGACCGTGCAGACGGATGCGCTCGAGGCCGGCGTTGATCGCACCGATATCGACTTTTTCCAGAGTCTTGAGCTGGGCGGCAAGTTTGTTCACGCGATCGATCCGCGCTTGCAGCTCAGGCCAGGCGGCTTCGCCTTCGGCGATCACCTTGCCGTCCTGTTTGACGTTGACCAGGTAGCCGTAGAAGTTGCCCCACTCACGACGCTCCAGCGCCATCAGCTCCGGCGGATTCTTCTGGTCGGTCAGCCACTCGCCGACGATCCAGGTGAAGTCGTTGCCGTTCAGGTCACGGTTGCCGACCTTGATCAGCTCGCGGGTCATGAATTCCGGACCTTCGTCCGGCACCGGCAGGCCGGCGCTCTTCAGACGGGCGCGCGGCACTTCTTCTTTCTGCACCACTTCGCCCACGACCAGATGCTGACCCTGGCCCGGAACGTCATAGCTGGCGTGGATCAGATCCGCCGGCCAGAAGTGACCCAGACCGCGCACGGCGATCACCGCCAGCAGGCCAATGGTCATGATGACCGCGATGGACACCGCGCCGCCGCTGATCCAGACGCCCGGGGCGCCGCTCTTGAACCATCCTTTCAGGGAGTTCTGTTTCACAGACTTCTACCTTTGCTTAAAGCGACGAGTATTTCTTGCGCAGACGCTGACGAATCAGTTCCGCGAGGGTGTTCATGACGAAGGTGAACAACAGCAGCACCAGCGCCGAGAGGAACAGCACGCGGTAGTGGCTGCCGCCGACTTCCGACTCCGGCATTTCCACCGCGACGTTGGCGGCCAGGGTGCGCAGGCCTTCGAACAGGTTCATTTCCATGACCGGGGTGTTGCCGGTGGCCATCAGCACGATCATGGTTTCACCGACTGCACGGCCCATGCCGATCATCAGCGCCGAGAAAATGCCCGGGCTGGCGGTCAGGATGACCACGCGAGTCATGGTCTGCCACGGCGTGGCACCGAGGGCCAGCGAGCCCAGGGTCAGGCCGCGCGGCACGCTGAACACGGCGTCTTCGGCGATCGAGTAGATGTTCGGGATCACCGCAAAACCCATGGCCAGACCGACCACCAGAGCGTTGCGCTGGTCGTAGGTGATGCCCAGGTCGTGAGAGATCCACATGCGCATGTCACCGCCGAAGAACCAGTTCTCCATGAACGGGCTCATGTACAGCGACAGCCAGCCCACGAACAGGATCACCGGAATCAGCAGTGCACTTTCCCAGCCGTCCGGGACTTTCAGGCGGATCGATTCAGGCAGGCGGCTGAAGGTGAAACCGGCGATCAGAATGCCGATCGGCAGCAGCATCAGCAGGCTGAAGATGCCCGGCAGATGCCCTTCTACATACGGTGCGAGGAACAGACCGGCGAAGAAACCGAGGATCACCGTCGGCATCGCTTCCATCAGCTCGATCACCGGTTTGACCTTGCGGCGCATGCCCGGGGCCATGAAGTACGCGGTGTAGATCGCAGCGGCGACGGCCAGCGGTGCAGCAAGCAGCATCGCGTAGAACGCGGCTTTCAGGGTGCCGAAGGTCAGTGGCGACAGGCTCAGTTTCGGTTCGAAATCGGTGTTGGCGGCGGTCGATTGCCAGACGTATTTAGGCTCGTCGTAGTTCTCGTACCAGACCTTGCTCCACAGTGCGCTCCACGAGACTTCCGGGTGCGGGTTGTCGAGCAGCAGCGGTTGCAGCTTGCCGCCGGCTTCGACGATCACGCGGTTGGCGCGCGGCGACAGGCCGAACAGGCCTTGGCCTTCGACGACCTGATCAACCAGTAAGGTGCGATGCGCGGTGCTGTGGAACACGCCGAGCTTGCCGCTGGCATCCAGGGCCAGGAAGCCCTTGCGACGTTCTTCGGCGGAAATTTCAACGATCGGCGTAGTGCCCATCTGGAAGGTGCGGATCTGCTTCAAGCGCAGCTCGCCATCGGTGTCGCGGGCCATGAACCACTGGGCCAGGCCACCTTTGGAGTCACCGACGATCAGCGAGATACCACCGACCAGTTGCGTAGTCGCAGTGACTTCAGCGTCAGCGTTTTCCAGCAGCTTGTAGCGACCGTTGAGGCTCTTGTCGCGCAGGCTGAACACGTCGGCCTGGGCACGTCCGTTGACCACGTACAGCCATTGCTGGCGCGGGTCGACGAAGATGTTTTTTACGGGCTCGGTCATCTGCGGCAGATCGATACGCTTCTGCTCGTTGGTGACTTCGCCGGTCATCATGTTTTCTTCGCTGGTCAGCGACAGCACATTCAGTTGCGAACCGGTGGAGCCGACCAGCATCAGGGTCGAATCGGTGGCATTGAGGCTGACGTGCTCCAGCGCACCGCCGCTTTCGTTCAGCGCGATCGGTGTCTCGCCGTACGGATACTCGATGGCCGGAGTGATGGTCTTCTTGCCATCCGGGTAGCTGACTTTATAAGTGTGACGGAACACCAGCGCCTGGCCGTTGGACAGGCCCACGGCCACCAGCGGATGGCCCGGCTGGTCTTCGCCGATGGAGGTCACACTGGCGCCTGCCGGCAAGGGCAGATCGACGCGCTTCAGTTCAGCGCCACTGTCGATGTCGAAGAACAGCGCCTGGCCCTTGTCGGAAACGCGCATGGCCACCTGATTCTGCTCTTCGAGCGAAATCATCAGCGGCTTGCCGGCGTCCTGCATCCAGGCCGGGGTGAGTGCATCTTTCGCGGTCAGGTCGGCACCCTTGAACAGCGGCGCGACCACGTAGGCGAGGAAAAAGAAGATCAGGGTGATGGCTGCCAGTACCGCCAGACCGCCGACGAGGACGTACCAGCGGGTGAAGCGATCCTTGAGCGCGCGAATGCGGCGCTTGCGTTGCAACTCAGGCGTATTGAAGTCAATGCGCTTGGGAGGGTTCGTAGTCATTTTGGAATTGGCCAGATCATTCATGCGCACACCCTAGCGATCCTGTATGACAGAAAGATGACAATGCAGTGACGCACCAAATCCGCCGCCAGCAGGGCACTGGCAGTGGATAGAAGAATTCGGGGAGTGTGGGGGCCGGGCCGCTTGCGGGCCGGGCCCCACACGGGAGTCAGGCGGGGTTCACCCCTGACTCAGTTTGTTACTTTTTTGCGACTTCAGCGCCGCCTTCCTTCAGACCCAGGTCAGCCAGTGCTTTTGCAGCAACCTTGGCTGGCAGCGGGATGTAGCCGTCTTTCACGACCACTTCCTGGCCCTGTTTCGACAGAACCAGTTTCACGAACTCGGCTTCCAGCGGGGCCAGAGGCTTGTTCGGGGCTTTGTTGACGTATACGTACAGGAAACGCGACAGCGGGTACTTGCCGTTCAGGGCGTTTTCTTCGGTGTCTTCGATGAAGTCCGAGCTGCCTTTCTTGGCCAGGGCCACGGTTTTCACGCTGGCGGTCTTGTAGCCGATGCCCGAGTAACCGATGCCGTTCAGCGAGGAGCTGATCGACTGCACGACCGAAGCCGAGCCTGGTTGTTCGTTGACGTTAGGCTTGTAGTCGCCTTTGCACAGGGCTTCTTCCTTGAAGTAGCCGTAGGTGCCGGATACCGAGTTGCGGCCGAACAGTTGAACCGGCTTGTTGGCCAGGTCGCCGGTCACGCCCAGGTCGCCCCAGGTTTTCACGTCGGCTTTGGCGCCGCACAGACGGGTGGACGAGAAGATTGCGTCAACCTGTTCCATGGTCAGGTGCTGGATCGGGTTGTCCTTGTGCACGAAGACAGCCAGGGCGTCCACGGCAACCGGGATAGCGGTTGGCTTGTAGCCGTATTTCTGTTCGAAGGCCGCCAGTTCGGTGTCCTTCATCTTGCGGCTCATCGGGCCCAGGTTGGAGGTGCCTTCAGTCAGCGCAGGTGGTGCGGTGGCGGAGCCAGCGGCCTGAATCTGGATGTTTACGTTCGGGTATTCTTTTTTGTAGTTCTCAGCCCAGAGGGTCATGAGGTTGGCCAGGGTATCGGAGCCGACGCTGGACAGGTTGCCCGACACACCAGTGGTCTTGGTGTAGCTCGGGATCGCAGGGTCAACAGCGGCAACCGCGTTGGCAGTCGCAACGCCAGCAGCGACAAAAGTCATTGCCGCCATCAAACGCTTCAGTTTCATGCCTTACTCCTAGCAGATAGGGTGTGTTAAGTCGGGGCCAAGTATCAGCAGGCCGTGTGAACACTCTATGGCTGAAATATGACAATTGGATGAAAGGCCAGCATCCGAGGTGTCGCAAAAAATGAATTCCGCAGCAGGTTGACAAATCGAATCCAAAAGATAGCCTTGTCAACCACGAGAGGAACTCATGATAAACGACCGAATTCGCCGCGCCCGCCTGCAACGAGGCCTCACCCTAGAGGGTCTGGCGGCCCAGCTTGGCGACATCACCAAACAAGCGTTAAGCAAATATGAGAAAGGGTTGAGCACTCCAAACTCTTCTCGCCTGCTGCAACTGGCCAAGGCACTTCAGGTCAGCCCCGAATATTTTTTCCGCGCGGAGGTTATTCCTCTGGCACCTCTTGAGTTTCGAAAGCTGGCCAGAATGCCCAAGTATCGCCAAGCTCAAGTTGAAGAAAAAATTCGGGAACATCTCGAGCGCTACATTTCACTTGAGCAATGTTTCGATCCTGCAGATATCCAGACCCCTGCTACCCCCGCACAGATGCTCCCTGTTTCAACCCTTGAGGAGGCTGAGCTGGCAGCCGAGAAGCTTCGCCAGTTTTGGGGAATCGGTAGCGATCCCATCGCCAATCTGACTGAGCAACTGGAAGAGCACAGCATCAAGGTTGCAATGCTGAACGGCCCAGATGATTTCGATGGCGCTTGTGCTGCTACCGGTGACGGCGAACATGTACTAATTGCTTTGAATGCTGACCGTCCAGGTGAGCGAATCAGATTTACGGCTGCTCATGAGCTCGGCCATTGGGTTATGGCGTTGCCTGGAGACATGCCGGAGAGAGACAAAGAAAACTGTTGTCACCGTTTTGCCGGCGCATTTCTCTATCCCGCCAAAAGCGTAACCGGCGATTTCGGCAGCCATCCCCGGTCCAGAGTCCATCCACGAGAGCTACTGATCGCCAAACGCCAATACGGAATATCGATGCACGCTGCGTTGAGACGACTGAAGGATCTGAAGCTACTTAGCGAAAGTGGCTACAAATCCCTCACTATTCAATTCAGTGCCAACGGCTGGCGCAAAGCAGAGCCCGAACCTATGCCGTGCAAACCGCCCCAGCGCTTTGATTCCCTGGTGTTCTGGGGATTGGCAGAAGGATTGATCACCAAGTCGCGGGCTGCTGAACTCCTGCGCAAACCAGTGAGCGCACTTGACCCCAATTTCTTGGGCTCACTGGAGAGTGCATGAGTCTGATCTATATCAGTGATACAAATATCTGGATCGACTTCAGAAATGCCGGATTGCTGGAGCAGATGTTCAGCTTGCCGTTTACGCTGTGTTGCACTGACTTCGTAATGTACGAACTCGACGACTTTTCACACGACGAGCTGCTCGACCGAGGGTTGATTGTCGAATCGTTCGATGAGGCAGGTGTAATAAGATTGTCGGGGCTGAGGATCGAGCACAACAACAGCTCTTTAGCCGACGTCTCCTGCTACTTGCTTGCGCAGGAAACGGGCCGTCCTTTACTCACCGGAGATGGCAGGTTGCGCCGTCAGGCCCAAAGAGATGGGTTACAGGTACACGGCGCGCTATGGCTGCTCGATTTAATGGTAGAGCACCAAGTCATCGACGAAACAGAAGCTGCAAATGCTTTGGCTCACATGCTCGAACACGGTGCTCGCCTGCCGATTGGCGAGTGTGAAACAAGGCTTTCGCGCTGGCGAAAGCCCTGAGTTCTGGAACTAAATCAGCGTCCCTTCTTCCACAACCACGCGCCGACCAGGATCCCCATCCCGCACAGCACCGCCACATAGTAGGCCGGCCCCATCGCGCTTTCTTTCAGCAGCAGGCTGACGACCATCGGGGTCAGGCCGCCGAAGATCGCGTAAGCGACGTTATAAGAGAAGGACAGACCGCTGAAGCGCACCACCGGCGGGAAAGCCTTCACCATCACATAAGGCACCGCGCCAATGGTGCCGACCAGGAAACCGGTCAACGCGTACAGCGGGAACAGCCAGTTCGGGTGATCGGCGAGGCTGTGATAGAACGCCCAGGAGCTGGCAAGCAGAGCCGCGCAGCCGAACACAAACACGCGACCGGCGCCGAAGCGATCCGCCAGCGCGCCGGAAATGATGCAGCCAAAGCTCAGGAACACGATCGCCAGGCTGTTGGATTGCAGCGCGGTGGTCGGCGAGAAGTGATAGACCGTTTGCAGCACGGTCGGGGTCATCAGGATCACCACGACGATGCCGGCGGACAGCAGCCAGGTCAGCAGCATCGACACCGCGATGGCTCCGCGATGGTCACGCAGTACGGCGCGCAGCGGCACTTCTTCGGCCAGGGCCTTGCGCAGTTGCAGTTCGGCGAACACCGGGGTCTCGTGCAGCCAGCGACGCAGGTAAACCGAGAACAGGCCGAACACACCGCCGAGCAGGAACGGGATCCGCCAGGCGTAATTCGAAACTTCCGTTGGCGTATAGAGGCTGTTGATCGCGGTGGCGACCAGCGATCCCAGCAGGATGCCTGCCGTCAGGCCGCTGGTCAGGGTGCCGCAGGCGTAGCCGATGTGCTTGCCGGGTACGTGTTCGGAAACGAAGACCCACGCCCCCGGCACCTCACCGCCAATCGCCGCGCCCTGAATCACGCGCATCAACAGCAGCAGGATCGGCGCCCACATGCCGATCTGCGCGTAGGTCGGCAACAGGCCCATGATCAGGGTCGGCACCGCCATCATGAAAATGCTCAGGGTGAACATCTTCTTGCGCCCCAGCAGGTCGCCGAAGTGCGCCATGACGATCCCGCCCAGCGGCCGCGCGAGGTAGCCGGCGGCGAAGATACCGAAGGTCTGCATCAGGCGCAGCCACTCGGGCATGTCGGCCGGGAAGAACAATTTGCCGACCACGGTGGCGAAGAACACGAAGATGATGAAATCGTAAAACTCCAGCGCGCCCCCCAGGGCCGATAGCGACAGAGTCTTGTAGTCATTGCGGGTCAACGGTCGTGCGGGTTGGTCGGGCTGCGCGAGGCTCGAGGGCGCTGTGGTCATGGCAAGGTCTTCTCTTATAGTCGGATCTGCCGCCACAACAACGCTGGCTGTGGCTCGGGCAGGTTCGGCACCATAGCAAATTGTTCGAAAAAGCACATAGAGGTGCGTATTTGCCGGTCGAAATCAGAACCGGACGGTCGTCGCGGAGTCTACCGACCGATATACTCGCAACCTTGCTCCGGTTTGTAGGGGGTTGCTGTGCGAAAACGTCGTTGGCCCGGCCTTTGCTCGGGATTAGCCGGTTTCGCAGAGTTTCTCCTTAGGCGCCTGATGGAAAACGTGACGAACGTAGTATGTTCGGTGCTGAATCGTTTTTCCCGAAGACGGCTACCACCAGCAGCACCAACGAAGAGTCACGGGTCAGAGGCACCCCCGGCATGATAGAGCTCGAACAAGAAGATCCGATCCCGCAAGGCGACCTGGCCCTGCAAATCACCGCACTTCCCCGCGAAACCAACGGCTTCGGCGATATTTTCGGCGGTTGGCTGGTCGCACAGATGGACCTGGCCGGCACGGCCATGGCCAGCCGTGTTGCCGGTGGCCGTGTCGCGACCGTCGCCATCGACCGCATGGCGTTTCTGGTGCCGGTGGCTGTCGGCGCGCAATTGTCCTTTTATACCCAGACCCTGGAAATCGGCCGCAGCTCGATCCAGATGATGGTCGAGGTGTGGAGCGACGACCCGCTGTCCAGCGAGTGGCGCAAAGTGACTGAAGCGGTGTTCGTGTTCGTTGCCATCGATGGCAGCGGTCGCACCCGCTCGGTTCCGCCACGCGCACGTTAAACCTCGCGACCGTTTCACGGTCGATAGTCGTCCAAGTTGCTGATCGAGAGTTGTCCCATGAACACGCCCAACGTTGAAGCCGTGAAACTGGATGAACTGAACTGCTGGCGCATCCGCCACGGTCAGGCCGAAGTGCTGGTGGCCCAGCAAGGCGCGCACATCCTCAGTTATCAGGTGGACGGCCAGCCGCCGATCATCTGGCTGAACGACAAGGCCGTGTTCAAGACCGGCCAGAGCATCCGCGCCGGTGTGCCGGTGTGCTGGCCGTGGTTCGGCAAGTTCGAACGCAACCCGCAGAGCGTGCAGGCCATGTACACAGGTGCGCAACCGGCCGCCGCGCACGGTCTGGTGCGGGCAATGGATTGGGAGCTGGGCGGCATCGAATCAGAGGCTGACGGCGTCAAGGTCGAATTCAGGCTGCCCCACCCCGAAGGCGGACTGCCGGGCTGGCCGCATCAGGTCGACCTGACCCTGACCCTGCATTTGTCCGAGCAATTGCAGTTCAGCCTGACCAGCCACAACCGTGGCAACGACACCGTCAGCCTCAGTCAGGCGTTGCACACGTATTTTTCCGTCAGCGATGTGCGCAACGTGCACGTCGCCGGCGTCGATGGCTTGAATTACATCGAGACCCTGGACGACTGGAAGACCTGCACCCAGCAAGGCGACCTGCACTTTGCCGGCGAAACCGACCGCATTTACCTCGACGCCCCGCCGCAATTGAGCATCGTCGACCCGGCCTGGGAGCGGCGCATTGTGCTGACGGCTACCGGCTCGCGCACGGCGGTAATCTGGAACCCGTGGATCGACCGCGCGGCAGCACTGGCCGACATGGACAACGACGGCTGGCAACGCATGCTGTGCATCGAGACGGCGAACGTGATGGACGACGTGGTGACTTTGGCGCCAGGTGCTAGCCATACGATGGGCGTCAGCGTCGGCAGCAAGCCGCTGTAACCAGTACCCCAAAACAAAATGTGGGAGCGAGCCTGCTCGCGAATGCGTTATGTCAGCCACCCTTCAAGTGTCTGATACACCGCTTTCGCAAGCAGGCTCGCTCCCACAGTTGTTTTGGAGTGACTATTACAGATCAGATTCCTGCACCACCCGCACCTTGTCCGCTTCCAGCGCATACGCCGCATCGGCCAGGTCATTGCTGACCTTTTCGATCTTCAGCGTGCCGGTCACCCATAACGGCGTGTAGATATCGTCCAGCTTCAAACCCTTCGGATAGCGCACCAGCACCAGTTGATTCGGTGGCGGTGGCGGAACATGGATGCACGCGCCCGGGTACGGCACAAGGAAGAACAGCGTGCTGCGACCCTTGGCGTCGGATTCCAGCGGCACCGGATAACCGCCGATGCGGATGTGTTTGTCATTCATCGACGCCACGGTCTTGGTCGAATACATCACCGCCGGCAAACCTTTGGCCTGCTTCATCCCGCCTTTCTGGGTGAAGGTGCCGGTGGCTTCCGGGGAGTTGTGGTCGATTTCAGGCATGGCCTCGAGGGCTTTCTGGTCCGACTTGGGCATCAGTTCCAGCCAGTCGGTTTCCGGCAGTTCGCCGGCGTGGGCCATACCGCTGCCCAGCAAAAGGAGAGTCAACAGAAGACGGCGCATGAAGGTGCTCGGTAAAGGATGCTCGAAAAGGGAGGGGACGCTGAATCGCCGAGCATTTTAGCCCTCCCCGCCGGATTGGCGGAGAGGACTTTGTCGCTTTGAATCAGTTCTTTTTGATCAGGCCGTAGATCACCAGCAATACGATGGCGCCAACCAGCGCACCGATGAAACCTGCGCCCTGACCGGCCTGATAGATGCCCAGGGCCTGGCCGCCGTAGGTGGCTGCCAGCGAACCGCCGATACCGAGCAGGATGGTCATGATCCAGCCCATGCTGTCATCGCCCGGTTTCAGGAACCGCGCCAGCAGGCCGACGATGAGGCCGATAAAGATGGTTCCGATAATTCCCATGGCATTTCCCTCTGAATGGTAGATATGCGATGAAGCCTAGCCAGACTTTCGCATCCTGCCATCAGAGAACGGCGGCCCCGCAATGGTTCCGCCGTTGCCGGATGAAACTGTCGTTACTCGGCGATCAGCGCTTCGACCTTGAGGATCTGCTGCTCGAGGGTCGCCTTGTCCTTGCAGCGCAGGTTGGCGTGACCGACCTTGCGCCCGGCCTTGAAGGCCTTGCCGTAGTGATGCAGGTGGCAATCGTCGATGGCGATGACCTTCTCGACCGGCGGCACCACACCGATGAAGTTGAGCATCGCGCTTTCGCCGACCTTGGCGGTCGAGCCCAGCGGCAGACCGGCAACGGCCCGCAGATGGTTTTCGAACTGGCTGCACTCGGCGCCTTCGGTGGTCCAGTGCCCGGAGTTGTGCACGCGCGGGGCGATTTCGTTGGCCTTGAGGCCACCGTCGACTTCAAAGAACTCGAACGCCATCACACCGACATAATCCAGCTGCTTGAGTACGCGGCTGGAATAGTCTTCGGCCAGGGCCTGCAGCGGGTGATCGGAGCTGGCGACCGACAGCTTGAGAATGCCGCTGTCGTGGGTGTTGTGCACCAGTGGATAGAATTTCGTCTCGCCATCGCGGGCGCGCACGGCGATCAGCGACACTTCACCGGTGAATGGCACGAAGCCTTCCAGCAGGCAAGGCACGCTGCCCAGTTCGGCGAACGTACCGACCACGTCTTCCGGCTTGCGCAGGACTTTCTGGCCCTTGCCGTCGTAACCCAGGGTGCGGGTTTTCAACACGGCCGGCAGGCCGATCGACGCAACGGCGGCGTCCAGGTCGGCTTGCGACTGGATGTCGGCGAACGCCGGGGTCGGAATCCCCAGGTCCTTGAACATGCTCTTTTCGAACCAGCGGTCGCGGGCGATGCGCAGGGCTTCAGCGCTCGGGTAGACCGACACGAATTGCGAAAGGAAAGCTACGGTTTCCGCCGGGACGCTTTCGAACTCGAAGGTCACCAGATCGACTTCATCGGCCAGTTGACGCAGGTGATCCTGATCGCCGTAATCGGCCCGCAGGTGTTCGCCCAGCGCAGCGGCGCAAGCGTCCGGCGCAGGGTCGAGGAAAGCGAAGTTCATGCCCAGCGGAGTACCCGCCAGGGCCAACATGCGACCCAACTGGCCGCCACCGATTACACCGATCTTCATCTCAACAACCTCAGGCAATACGTGGGTCTGGATTGTCCAGGACGCTGTCTGTCTGCTCGGCACGGAAGGTTTTCAGTACCGCGTGGAATTGTGGATGCTTGGCGCCCAGGATGCTCGCCGACAACAGCGCGGCATTGATCGCGCCGGCCTTGCCGATGGCCAGGGTGGCGACCGGAATGCCGGCCGGCATCTGCACGATCGACAGCAGCGAGTCGACGCCCGAAAGCATCGCCGACTGCACCGGCACGCCCAGCACCGGCAGGTGGGTCTTGGCCGCACACATGCCTGGCAGGTGGGCTGCGCCACCGGCACCGGCGATAATCACCTCGATTCCTCGGCCTTCAGCCTCTTCGGCGTACTGGAACAGCAGATCCGGGGTGCGGTGGGCAGAAACCACCTTGACCTCGTACGGGATGCCGAGCTTTTCCAGCATATCGGCGGTGTGGCTAAGGGTGGACCAATCGGACTTGGAGCCCATGATCACGCCAACCAGTGCACTCATCGTCGCGCCTCTTCTCTCTGGGCGCCCGCAGGCGCGTCAAAAACAACAAGCCACGCAGGATGCGTGGCTTGTTGTAGGAAAAATGGCCGGACGAACCGGCCGAAGGCCGCGCAGTATACCGCAAAGAAAGCAATAAACAGCCCCCGTTGCGACCATCTGTCATCTGCCGCAAAAGCCCGGTTTTATTGACTCGAAGGTCAGTGACCGGGACATGTTTCACGCACCGGCCGGACCTTGCGCCGCCCCGCCTTCCAGCTTGCGCCACAACAACCGCACATTGGCCTTGCGCACCAGCGCGCAGCGGTACAGGCGAATCTCCAGCGGCACATGCCATTGCGCACCGCCGCAGACCACCAGTTCGCCCCGGGCCAGTTCGGCCCGCACGCTCAGTTGCGGAACCCAGGCGATACCAAGGCCTTCCAGCGCCATGCTTTTCAGGCTGTCGGCCATGGCGGTTTCATAAATCGTGGTGAAGCGCAGCTGACGCTGGCGCAGCAAGCCATTCACCGAGCGCCCGAGAAACGCCCCGGCGCTGTACGCCAGCAACGGCACACTGCCCTCGCCTTCCAGATCGAACAGCGGTTTGCCATTGGCATCCGCCGCACACACCGGCAGCATCTCGGTCTGGCCCAGGTGCAGCGACGGGAAGATTTCCGGGTCCATCTGCATCGCCGCGTCCGGGTCGTAGAACGCCAGCATCAGATCGCAGCCACCTTCACGCAGCGCGTGCACCGCGTCGCCGACGTTGGTCGCGACCAGCCGGGTGGCGATGTTCAGGCCTTCATTGCGCAGTTGCGCAATCCAGCGCGGGAAGAAACCGAGTGCCAGCGAGTGCGCCGCTGCGACCTGGATCACTTCGCCCTGCCCGCCTTCCAAGTGATGAAGGTGGCGCAGCACTTCACCGAGCTGTTCGACCACGGTGCGCGCGGTTACCAGGAACAATTGCCCCGCCGCCGTCAGCTCGATCGGCGTGCGCGAGCGGTTGACCAGCGTCAGCCCGAGCGCCGCTTCCAGGCTGCGGATCCGCCGGCTGAAGGCCGGCTGGGTCACGAAGCGCCGTTCGGCCGCCTGCGAGAAGCTGCGGGTGGCGGCCAGAGCACTGAAGTCCTCGAGCCATTTGCTTTCCAGATTCATCACGTCCTCCCGGACACGCACCAAAACAGGTCACACGTCTGCCGCGCACGCGGCGTCACACGGGCATTATGCCGAATGTGCATAGGGCAGTGTTTAACAGCATTGGCCCAAAAATTCCCACAAGCCTAGCATTCGCAGCGTTCCGGCACAGACCGGGTCCCTATCGAGATGATTTCTATCATGTCCTCCGCTGCATCATTCCGCACAGAAAACGACCTGCTTGGCACCCTCGAAGTCCCTGCTCAAGCGTATTACGGCATCCAGACCCTGCGAGCGGTGAACAACTTCCGTCTCTCGGGCGTTCCGATTTCGCACTACCCGAAGCTGGTTGTCGGTCTGGCAATGGTCAAACAGGCCGCTGCTGACGCCAACCGCGAGCTGGGTCACCTGAGCGAAGCCAAGCACGCTGCCATCAGCGAAGCCTGTGCCCGTCTGATCCGCGGCGATTTCCACGAAGAGTTCGTGGTCGACATGATTCAAGGTGGCGCCGGTACCTCCACCAACATGAACGCCAACGAAGTGATCGCCAACATTGCTCTTGAAGCGATGGGTCACCAGAAAGGCGAATACCAGTACCTGCACCCGAACGACGACGTGAACATGGCGCAGTCGACCAACGACGCCTACCCGACCGCGATCCGCCTGGGTCTGCTGCTGGGTCACGACGCACTGCTGGCCAGCCTCGACAGCCTGATTCAGGCGTTCGCGGCCAAGGGTGAAGAATTCAACCACGTCCTGAAGATGGGTCGTACCCAGCTGCAAGACGCCGTGCCGATGACCCTGGGTCAGGAATTCCGTGCTTTCGCCACCACCATGGGCGAAGACCTGGCCCGTCTGAAGACGCTGGCCCCGGAACTGCTGACCGAAGTGAACCTGGGCGGCACCGCGATCGGCACCGGCATCAACGCCGACCCGCGCTACCAGGCCCTGGCCGTACAGCGTCTGGCGCTGATCAGCGGTCAACCGCTGGTTCCAGCCGCCGACCTGATCGAAGCCACTTCCGACATGGGCGCCTTCGTGCTGTTCTCCGGCATGCTCAAGCGCACCGCGGTCAAGCTGTCGAAAATCTGCAACGACCTGCGCCTGCTGTCCAGCGGCCCGCGCACCGGCATCAACGAAATCAACCTGCCGGCGCGTCAGCCAGGCAGCTCGATCATGCCAGGCAAGGTCAACCCGGTGATCCCGGAAGCCGTGAACCAGGTGGCATTCCAGGTCATCGGTAACGATCTGGCGCTGACCATGGCAGCCGAAGGCGGCCAGCTGCAACTGAACGTGATGGAGCCGCTGATCGCCTTCAAGATCCTCGACTCGATCCGCCTGCTGCAACGCGCCATGGACATGCTGCGCGAGCACTGCATCGTCGGCATCACCGCCAACGAAGCGCGCTGCCGCGAACTGGTCGAACACTCGATCGGTCTGGTCACTGCACTGAACCCGTACATCGGCTACAAAAACGCCACCCGCATCGCCCGTATCGCCCTTGAAAGCGGCCGCGGCGTGCTGGAACTGGTGCGCGAAGAAGGTCTGCTCGACGAAGCCATGCTCGCCGACATCCTGCGCCCGGAAAACATGATTGCTCCGCGTCTGGTTCCGCTCAAAGCCTGAGCCGACGCGTGACTTGTAGCACCGCTCACCAGGTCGAGGGACTAGACACCTCTCACCTTTTGAGGGCTTGGGGATGATTCCCCGAGCCCTTTTTTTTAACTGTTTGAACCTGAGAACCGTATGTATGGAAGCTGGCTGCAAACCGGCTCCCAGACAAGCCCGACGCCGGTAACGTCGGGTGTTTCAAAGCTTCGTTTCGTCGCTTGCACCACAACCGTGCAGACGGGCGCCGCACTGATCGGTATAGTGCCGCCCCTCTTCGCGTGAGCGGTCGTCGGTAACGAGGCCATAACCCATGCGAAACCCGAACTAATAACAAACCCGCGATATGGATCCGGGACGAACCCTCGCCTCGCCCGTTGTGCCGCGCGCACACCGGTGTAACGCGATGTTTCTGACCATCCAGCATTTGCTTAAACAATAAACAGCGAGGAAAAATCCATGCTCGAAGTCATCAACGACTTCCTCTCAGGGAAAGTACTGATCGTGCTCATTGTCGGGCTCGGTAGCTACTTCACGATTCGCTCGCGTTTCGTTCAATTGCGCCACTTCTTCCACATGTTCGCGGTGTTCCGCGACAGCCTCAAGGGCAGCGCCGGGCAACTCAGCTCGTTCCAGGCCCTGATGCTCAGCCTCGCCGGCCGCGTCGGTGCAGGCAACATCGCCGGTGTCGGCATCGCCGTGACCCTGGGTGGTCCGGGTGCAGTGTTCTGGATGTGGGTGACCGCGCTGGTCGGCATGTCCAGCAGCTTCTTCGAATGTACGCTGGCCCAGGTCTACAAGCGCGCCGATGGCGACGGTTTGTACCGTGGCGGCCCGGCTTACTACATCCAGCACGGCCTGAAGCTCAAAGGCATGGCGGTGGTGTTCTCGATCCTGCTGCTGGTCACTTACGGCTTCGCCTTCATCGGCCTGCAGTCCTACACCGTGACCCACTCGCTGCAGAACGCTTTTGCCTTCGACCCGCAACACACCGGCATCGTCCTGGCGGTGCTGCTGGCCATTACCTTCATCGGTGGCATCAAGCGTATTGCTTCGGTGTCCGACCTGCTGGTACCGATCAAGACCCTGGCCTACATCGGTGTGACCCTGTACGTGATCGGCACCCAGATCGAACACGTGCCAGCCATGCTGGTGACCATCTTCAAAAGCGCCTTCGGTCTCGACCCGGCTTTCGGCGGCCTGCTCGGCAGCGCGATCGTGATGGGCGTGAAGCGTGGCGTGTTCGCCAACGAAGCGGGCCTGGGCAGTGCGCCGAACGTCGCCGCCGTGGCCGCCGTGAAGCACCCGGGTGCTCAGGGCGTGGTTCAGGCGTTCAGCGTGTTCCTCGACACCTTCGTGATCTGCACCTGCACCGCGCTGCTGATTCTGTTGTCGGGCTTCTACACCCCGGGCTTCGAAGGTGACGGCATCGTCCTGACCCAGAACTCGCTGGCCGCCGTGGTCGGTGACTGGGGCCGCATGTTCGTCAGCGTCGCACTGTCGCTGTTCGTCTTCACGTGCATCCTCTACAACTACTACCTGGGCGAAAACAGCCTGCAGTTCCTCACCCGCAACCGCGCTGCGCTGATGACGTTCCGCGGCCTGGTGCTGGCGCTGGTGGTCTGGGGCTCGATGCAGGACCTGTCGACCGTGTTCGCCTTCGCCGACATCACCATGACCTGCCTGGCCTTCGTCAACCTGATGGCCCTGGCCCTGCTGTTCAAGGTCGGCATGCGCGTGATGCGCGACTACGATGCGCAGCGCCGCGCAGGCGTCGACCAGCCGGTGTTCGACTCCAGCAAGTTCAGCGACCTGGATCTGGACCTGAAGGCCTGGCCCGCCAATCCGACGGCCGACACTCAGGCCAACGCTCAGCCGCAAGGCATCCCCGCAGCGCAACGCTGATCGGGTAAAAACCGGGCGCAGTTCTTGCGCCCGGCGTGACACAAGCAGCGGTCGGCGTCATGCTCGACCGCATGCTGTCCTCGTTCAGGAGAACTCCCCATGAATTCCTCGACCTACCCTGCCGCCCAGCACGTCATGGTGCTGTACACCGGTGGCACCATCGGCATGCAGGCCAGCGCCAATGGCCTGGCCCCGGCGTCCGGTTTCGAAGCGCGGATGCGCGATTACCTGCACAGCCAGCCAGAGCTGGTGGTGCCGCAGTGGCGCTTTCGCGAGATGTCGCCGCTGATCGACAGCGCCAACATGACCCCGGCCTACTGGCAGCAACTGCGAGAAGCGGTGGTCGACGCCGTCGATGTGCAAGGCTGCGACAGCGTACTGATCCTGCACGGCACCGACACCCTGGCCTACAGCGCCGCCGCCATGAGCTTCCAATTGCTCGGCCTGCATGCCCGCGTGTGCTTCACCGGTTCGATGCTGCCGGCCGGCGTCACCGACAGCGACGCCTGGGAAAACCTCAGCGGCGCACTGGTCGCCCTCGGCCACGGCCTGGCGCCGGGCGTGCATCTGTATTTCCACGGCGAACTGCTGGCCCCGACCCGCTGCGCGAAAGTGCGCAGCTTCGGCCGTCATCCGTTCAAACGCCTGGAGCGTCAGGGCGGCGGCGTGAAAGCCACTTCCTTGCCGGCCGCGCTGAACTACAACCAACCGAAGCAACTGGCCAAGGTTGCGGTGTTGCCGCTGTTCCCAGGCATTGGCGCCGAGATCATCGACGGCCTGCTCGACAGCGGCATTCAGGGTCTGGTGCTGGAATGCTACGGCAGCGGCACCGGGCCGAGCGATAACCCGCAATTCCTCGCCAGCCTCGGCCGGGCGCGGGACAACGGCGTGGTCGTGGTTGCGGTCACGCAGTGCCATGAAGGCGGCGTGGAGCTGGATGTCTACGAAGCGGGCAGCCGCTTGCGTGGTGTTGGCGTGTTGTCTGGTGGCGGGATGACTCGCGAGGCAGCGTTCGGCAAGTTGAACGGATTGCTTGGTGCGAGTCTTGAGACAGCTGAAGTGCGGCGACTGGTCGAACTCGATCTGTGCGGCGAACTCATCTGATCAGGGCTGTAAATACAATTTTTTAACATCAATTGACCTTCCTGCAGAACTTCTGCAGGAAGGTTTTAAAACAATCAATCTTACGTAAATGCAAATCCTCCTAGCGTGAGTTTGGAGTTACCCTTCTGATCACACTCCAAAAGTACCCACCTTTCCATACTACTCATTGAGGGAATACTACATCAAAAACCCCTTTATCCAGGCTTGTCGATCCCTCCGCAATTTTCGCATGAAAAACCCCATGATATGAATTAGGTTCTGTACCCTCATATAGGGTCACACCGCCTTCACTTGGATACTGAATACCTTCAGGCGTTACAAATTGCAGAACGGTGTCACTCCAGATATCAAAGGGTATTTCTACACCATATTCCTTAATGCAGAAAATATTGATCTTTATGTCTTCATACTTGTAAATGATAAACATGCTGCTCTCATAGTTGGAACCCTTAGTCGTACTAAATACTTTTTCCAGACCATTAATCCTTACCTTCATACTCCCCTCGGCCGGACCCATTTTCAAACCTTTAAATTTATCGGCAATGATGTCGTCAAAGTCTGCTTTCTTGCTCATTTCAATCTCCTTTGCTTTCCAGCGAATCAAAAATGGTCGCATTCCAACTGCTGACTTCGGGCGGGGCGACAACTTTCACAATAGAAGTCAAAAAATTCATGTCAAATAGAATTCGAGAATTTAAATTAACCGACAAGCGGTCGTATTTATAGATCCGACCTGTAATTTCTGACAGTGGTTAGCTCACAATCAAGCATGTAAATTGAAGCCCCCAGCTCTGACTTTATATTTTTAATCCAACAACTCAGAATATTTCCGCTGTGAACATTTACGAAATATTAAAACTCCACGTAAAAAACTTAAACCAACTATCATCCGGCGCTCTCGCCAAACCCAAATTGCCCGGCACGCAACTTGCACCAATACAGTTCTTTTCAGCCCGGATTGCCCCATGCTCCACTCCCACCTCACCACCCTCAACGCTGTCTCCCTGGTGCTCAACACCTTCAGGGATCAGGGCCTGTCCAGCGAAGCGCTGCTGGCCGGCAGCGGCATCAGCGCGGCGGATCTGAGCCGGGCCGACACTCGCATCACCACCAACCAGGAGATGCAGGTCTGCGCCAATGCAGTCGCGCTCAAGCATGACATCGGTCTGGAACTGGGCCGGCGCATGCACGTTTCCTGCTACGGCATCCTCGGTTACGCGCTGCTGACCTGTGCCACCTTCGGTGACGCTTTGCGCCTGGCGATCCGGTATCCGGCGCTGCTGGGAACACTTTTCGAACTGAGCCTGGAGGACGACGGCGAGCGCGTCTGGTTCGTCGCTGCCGATTACCGCGAAAGCCCGGCGATGGCGGTGTTCAATGCCGAATTCTGTCTGGTGTCGCTGAAAGTCATCTGCGACGACCTGCTCGGCCATCCGCTGCCATTGCTGGCCACCCGCTTTGAACACACCGCGCCGGATTACCGCGACAGCTACGCCGAACTCTTCAAGGCGCCGCTGCACTTTGGCGCCAAGGACAATGCCTTCGCCTTCGACCGGCGCTGGCTCGATCAGCCGCTGCCGCTGGCTGACATCATCACCCACCAGGCCATGGCCGAACGCTGCCGCAAGCAGAACACCGAGTTCACCGGCCGTCAGGCGTGGCTGGGGCGAATCCGCCAGTTGCTCAGCGCTCAGCTCAACGCCGCACCGGGGCTGGAAGGTTTGGCGCAGCAGATGAACTGCTCGCCGCGTACCTTGCGCCGGCATCTGAAGGACATGGGTTGCAGCTACCAGGAGCTGCTCGACGAACTGCGTTTCGAGCGGGCCAAGCAGATGCTTTGCGAGGATCAGTTGCCGATCTACCGCATCGCCGAAACCCTGGGCTTCAGCGAGACCGCGAGCTTCCGCCATGCCTTCGTGCGCTGGAGCGGCGTGGCGCCGAGTCAGTTCCGACCACACGGTTAAACCGTCGAGGGGCGATATCAGGTCAGTATTTTTGGCCACATCGATCCCCTTTTGGCCTCTCTGGCCGTTCTCCGATTCGCTCCACGCCGCAACACTGGAGCCAACCGAATCAGCCCCTGCGGAGAACAACAAATGCTGACGATCTACTCTGACGATCACCACCTGCACCATGGCCGTTGCGAATTGATCGACGGGCAACTCAAGCCTTGCTTCGAGATGCCGTCGCGCGCCGACCACGTGCTGCAGCGGGTGAAAAACCAAAACCTCGGCCCGGTCGAGGCGCCGAAGGATTTCGGCCTCGGGCCGATCGAGCGCATCCACAGCCGCGACTACCTCGACTTCTTCAAAGGTGCCTGGGCGCGCTGGACCGAATTCAACACCGACGGCGACTTGCTGCCCTACACCTGGCCGGCGCGCACCTTGCGTCAGGTCAAGCCGACCAGCCTGCACGGCCAGCTCGGTTATTACAGCTTCGACGGCGGCGCGCCGATCACCGCCGGCACCTGGCAAGCGGCGTACAG
Source organism: Pseudomonas sp. IT-P2 (assembly GCF_949767575.1). Classification (NCBI taxonomy): domain Bacteria; kingdom Pseudomonadati; phylum Pseudomonadota; class Gammaproteobacteria; order Pseudomonadales; family Pseudomonadaceae; genus Pseudomonas; species Pseudomonas sp. IT-P2. The sequence continues at coordinate 379,642 of NZ_CATKQA010000044.1, forward strand.
CGCGGCGCAGGTGGCGCTGACCGCACAAGCGGAAATCCAGCGTGGCGCCCGGGGTGCCTTCGCCCTGTGCCGTCCACCGGGACACCACGCTGCCGGCGACTTGATGGGCGGTTATTGCTACCTCAACAACGCCGCCATCGCCGCGCAGGCATTCCTCGATCAGGGCCACAAGAAGGTCGCGATCCTCGACGTCGACTACCACCACGGCAACGGCACCCAGTCAATTTTCTACGAGCGCAGCGACGTGCTGTTCACCTCGATCCACGGCCACCCGGAAGCGGAATTCCCGTTCTTCCTCGGCTACGAGGATGAACGCGGCGAAGGCGCCGGTGAAGGCTTCAACTTCAACTATCCGCTGCCGGCCGGTTCCGGCTGGGATGTCTGGAGTGCGGCGCTGGATCAAGCCTGCCAGGAGATCGACAACTACGGCGCCGACATCATCGTCGTGTCGCTGGGCGTCGACACCTTCAAGGACGACCCGATCTCGCAGTTCAAACTCGACAGTCCGGATTACCTGGCGATGGGCAAACGCATCGCGGCGCTCGGCAAACCGACTCTGTTCGTCATGGAAGGTGGCTACGCGGTAGAAGAAATCGGCATCAACGCGGTGAACGTGCTCGAAGGTTTCGAACAATGAGCAGAATCAAGCACCTCATCGCGCCAGCGTTGTGCGCGGCGCTGCTGAGCGGCGCCGCACACGCGGATGAACGCACCCTGCGCGTCTACAACTGGTTCGACTACATCACCCCCAAGGCACTGGAAGATTTCAAGGCGCAGAACAGCCAGACCAAACTGGTCTACGACATCTTCGACACCAACGAAGCGCTGGAGGCCAAGCTGCTGACCGGCAACTCCGGCTATGACGTGGTGGTCCCGTCCAACGTGTTCCTCGCCAAGCAAATCGAGGCCGGGGTGTTCCAACCGCTGGATCGCAGCCAGTTGCCGAACTGGAACCACCTCGACCCGAAACTGATGAAGCTGATCGAGGCCAACGACCCGGGCAACCAGTTCGCCGTGCCGTACATGTACGGCACCATCCTGATCGGCTTCAACCCGGCCAAGGTCAAGGCAGCGCTGGGTGACAGCGCGCCAGTGGACAGCTGGGACCTGATTTTCAAGGAAGAGAACATCAGCAAGCTCAAGCAGTGCGGCGTGGCCCTGCTCGATTCGCCTTCGGAGATCCTGCCGCTGGCCCTGCAACACCTTGGCCTGGATCCCAATAGCAAGAACCCGGCGGACTACGCCAAGGCTGAAGCGCTGCTGATGAAGATCCGTCCATATGTGACCTACTTCCATTCGTCCAAGTACATGGCCGATATCGCCAACGGTGACATCTGCGTCGCGGTCGGTTATTCAGGCAGCTTCTCGCAAGCCGCCAACCGCGCCAGGGAAGCGAAGAACGGCGTGGTGGTCGACATGCGCCTGCCGAAGGAAGGCGCGCCGATCTGGTTCGACATGCTCGCGATCCCGAAAGGCGCGAAGAATCCCCAGGACGCCTACACCTTCATCAACTACCTGCTGCAACCGCAGGTGATTGCGCCGGTCAGCGATTTTGTCGGCTATCCGAACCCGAACAAGGACGCTACCGAACTTGTCGACCCGGCAATTCGCAACAATCCCAATCTGTACCCGACCGATGCGGTGATGAACACGCTCTACACCCTGCAACCGTTGCCGCGCGATGCGGAACGGGCACGCACGCGGGCGTGGACCAAAATCAAGTCCGGCACCTGAAACCTGACAACCTGAACAGACCCGCCTTCGCGGGTCTTTTTTTGCCTGCAAGATTTATGTACCCCACTGCGTCGCGACCGAGGTTCTAGTGTCCGGATTTTTCCCATGGACATGACCATGACAGAATCTCCCGCCATCGTTGTACCCAGTGTTTCCCCTCCCCTGTTGAAACAGAGCCTGCTGGCTGAACTGATCGGCCAGGGTTACTCGCTGCATCAGGTCGCCTCGGCGTTATTGCGCGAAGCGCTGAGCAAAAACCATCCCGAGCAACACATCGATCCGGATCGAACCCTGCTTGCGACGCCCCTGCGCGAATCCGATCCCTTGCAGAGCCCCTCCAGAGCCTTCGCCTACGAGTCCCTGACTCACGCCTTTATCCAGCACTGCCTGCACAAGACCAAGGCTGATTATCTTGACGGGGAGCACTTCCTGACCCGATCACCCGAAGCCGTCCCGCCGATTCTCCTGCCGGTGAGCATGGACGACATCACTTCGCTGATGAACGATCACGCCCCGTTTCTGTTCCTCGAATACCAGCAGCGCCAGCTTGATTACTGGAACGAATCGCCCGGCAGCCGGCCACGCTGGCAAGAGCTGTCCGATCTTGTGTGTTCGGCTGCGAATGTGCAGACGGCCAGCGGCTGGGGCGCCGACGATTGCGCACTGGCACGATTTGTCGCGCAGCACCCGGACCGGGCCGGACGATCGGGCGTGAACAGCGATTACGTCGGGCTCAAGGCCTGCCTGATGGATATCGACCTGGTCGAAGGCGACGACAGCACACACCTGATCATCGCCGGCGCGCTGGTGCTGACCGCGACCGTCAAACAGCGGCAACGCGTCTTGATGTACACCGTTGCCGATGGCTATGAGTCATTTGATTCACTGACCGAGCTGGGTGAAACGCTCCCGCAGCGGATCGCCCCGGAGCTGGCCGGTCGCTCACTGAAATGGCGCCTGATCGAACCTGAAGGGAATATTTTCGATGCCGTGGCACAAGCGCTGATCAGCAATCAGCTCGAAGCCATCGAGGCGCTGGATCCCGCCAGCTCGTCAATCAGTGCCCGCGCCGGTTCCGCGCGACAAAGCCGTGCACGTTTCAGTTCGCTCGAGCGAGCCCGTCTCGACAAACTGGAAGAGGTCATTCCCGACTGGTTGCAAGCCGGCTCTGCTGATGATCTGCAAGACTACAGTCGCTACATTGCCGAGCTCGGAACCTTGCGCAACGAATCCGAGAATGGCGTGTTCAAGGAAGACGACATCCCGCTGATCGAACCCTATGCCGAACGCCGGATGCGCGAAGCGATCATCGCCGACAAAAGCGCCACCGGAGCTGCCGACCTGCCTTTTGAACACTTGCGCATCATCGTCACCCACAGCTTCGAAACCGGCGGCTTCACGCTGCCCAACCCGTTTGACCGGACTCACGAAACCCTGGGCGAATTCGCCCTGCAAAACGCTCCGCCCTATCAAGCCACAATCGCCTTCGACAATGGCCGGGCCGTGCCTGCCTGGCTGACTGTGGATTTTCTGAGCGGCATCGCGCAAAAGGTCGACATCGGCGGTCACTACCCGCAAGTGATCAAACGCGCGTTGATTGATGACCCGATCCGTTCGGCTGCGCAAAAGACCCGCTACCTGCGCCAATTGCCGACGCTTCTGCCGCTGCTGGCGCTGGAGTGCAAACTCAAGCAGCAGGGCGGCGTCGATGAACACGGTTATGCGTATGTCTGCCAATTGGTGGATGCCATCACCCGCAAACTGCCGACACCCGAACATCCGGTCACCATCCGTCCTCTGGCGTTTGTCCCTCGCCGCCGTTTGAGCCGGCGTTCGGACGTAGTCACCAACATGTTCATCATTTGCCCGCGCGTACACACCCAGGGGCCTTGCCTGCTATACCGTCCGCTGCTGGACACGCCATTGATGCAGTTCGCGTCTTTGCAGAACCTTATGTATGCGCTTTATCAGGATGGCGAATTGCGCAGCTCGGTACTGGCCTGGCTGGACAACGCGGCGCGGAGCTTCGAGTACTCGCAGTACGCCTTCCCGGTCGGTCTGCCCTCGCCATGGATCATCACCCAACTGGGCACCGAACCCTTCATGCACCTCGACCTGACCGGTCCGATCGAACTGGAGAACGCACCACTCCACGGGGACATTCTCGCGTCGCTGTACGCGGCGAACAGTCAGGCGCTGGTTGAACTTGCGAACCGCCAGTCACAGTCCAACAGCGAGCGCCGCTGGGCGCTTCTGACGGACAGTGGCTGGGCAGCCTTCAATGTCGCCGCAAACTTCATGAGCGGCGCGGCGGGCACCGCCGTCTGGGTCTGGCAGACCATCACGCAGATCCAGCAGGCGATCGATGCCCATGAACGTGACGACACTGTGGTGGCGTGGAAATCCACCGGCGATGTGCTGCTGACGCTCGGCATCATCCTGACCCAGCACGTCGTGGCGCGACGCAATCATTCGTGGCTGCCGCGCCTGAAACAGCAGGACGAAGCCGTCCGATTGCCTGCGCAGAAAACAGAACCCGCCCCGGAAGAGGCCACGCCATCCGTCACACTCGATCCAACACCCCTTATCGGAGAAGTGCCTGCCGCACATCTCACTCAAATCGAACAGGGGGCACTGCTGCGACCGGACAACAGCACACGCTTCATCAAGATGCTCGACCGGTTCCAGATCCCCAAACCTGACTTGATCGGCAAACAACCCTCGCCGCACACTCATCTGTACACCCTGAAGGGCAAGACCTGCGTCCAGGTCGGCACGCGCTGGTTCCAGGTCAGCGCCGAAAAAGACGAGCCGGTGCACCTTGTCGATCCGGTCGATCCGCTGCATATCGGCATGGCCGTGAAATATGACGAGACAACCGGACAATGGCACTGGGATCCGAAGTTGCGCTTGCGCGGGGGCATGCCGAAAAGCCGGATCGAGGCCTTCCGTCGCTCCAAAAAGCAGACGATGGACGCCGCCTGGACCAAGCTGGAGCAATTCGAAGCGCGTGAAACCCAGGAAAAAACACGACTTCTGCAAGCGCTGGTATCCCTTCCAAAAGATACCAGCGAGGCCGGATTCGAGCGCGCTGCTTCCACTTATCTGGACAGGGCCACGAAACTGGGCAACGACTACACCCAGGCCCTGGCCCAACTCGAACTCTGGCGCCAGTCAGGAGGCGGCGGTTCACTGCATCAGGCCAAACTGATGACGCTGACCCTGGGTCAGCATCGCTGCTTTGGCTCCTGGCTGCGGGTGAAGATGCGGATCTACGCCAAAACCACACAGATATTCGTCGACAGTGTGAACCACCGGACACCGCTACCGCGCAAGCAACAGATCGAGATCGCCACCGTCGCCACCGCGTTGAGCGATCAAATGATTGTCAACCTGGAGACGCTGGATCACTCACTGCAAGTCTTGAGCGGCCATTCGAGCAAGGCCCGGAAGGTGGCAGAGAAGCTGGAGCTTCTACTGCCGGACTTCACCCCGCTGGACCTGAAAGCCAATGAAATCGGCATGTCCTACGAACGCTGTGTCGTGGAGCAACCGGGGGCCGCCATGAATGAAGCCCGCGTCGCGATCGGGATCATTACGGCCACCGCTGCCGACGCTGCTCATGAGTTGAGCCTGCTGAGCAAAACAGAGGTGGCGGCGGATGGGCAGCCGGCACGTATCGAACGTTTGTCGCGATGGAACGACCTGTTCGCCAGTCTCGGAGAACGCGTCGAACAGCTGCCCGCCGAGCACCCCGGTCAGTTCGTCCAGGCAAGGCTCGACAGGATCCGCGAACTGATAGGCGAATTCCGTGCGGTCGCCCGCGAGCGCCTGACCACGGAGTTGCCCGAACCGCAAGAGCGACCGACGCCCGTCAAGTCCCGGCCGCAGCCGTCCACATCGCAATCCAAAGTGAAAATCACCAAGAGTCGTCCACGCCCTGAGGTGGACGAACAGGCTTCGACCGCCCCGGAAGGCGACGCCGACAGCGAGACCGCATTCGTCAAATTTTCCACCCAACGGCCTGAACCGAAAGCGCCTGCCGATGACGAAGACCTTATTTCATCAGCCATGCAGCTTGCAGCAGACATCGACCGTTTCAACCGCAAGACCCGCGAGGACGCCATGCGGCCAGGGCGTATTCCCGCAGACATCCGCGACATGTTCGAGCAGCAGGTCGAACGCCTCAAAAAAGCGGCCAGCGATGTCGACGAAGCGATCATCCGCAGAAAAAACGCGAAAAAGGATCCGTGGCCCGTCACTTCGTTGAGCGGCGATCTGCGCGAAGCTGCCACCCGCACCCACGCTGAAGGTATTGCGGCCTATGCGGCCATGCTTAAACAACGCAAACCTCGGGAAGCCTACTTCCTTTGGCTGCACGACCATGGGCAGCTCAAGGTCAGCAAGGATCCACGCGGTCGTATTCGCACCCGCCATCGCGGAGACTACTTCCAGGAGTATCGAATTCTCGACAAGTCCCGGGCGGACAAGCCGTTGTGGGTGGCGCATTTCCACTACGACCAGCTCAAGGATGCCGATGAGCAGTACACCATCGCCCATCTGAAACCGGCCGATGCCTATCTGCAGACGCTCGATGAAAAATCCCGTCAGACACTGAGCACCTTCGATGCCGTCGATAATGCACTACGGCGTATTGTCGATCCGCAGGTACGCGATCTGTTCCTCAAACCACAGCCGGAGCCGGAGCCGGAGCCTCAACCGAAAGACGAATAACGGCGCCACACTTCATGCAAACGGACCAGAGCCGACTCGATCGCCGGCTCCGGCACCGCCGCAAAACCCAGCACCAGGCCGGCACGCTGATCGAGCGGCGTCGTCGAATCCGGCAGCCAGTATTTGCTCAGGCCATGGATCTCCACCTCCACGCTGGCGGCCTGTTCGATCAGTTGTTGTTCGCGGGCCACGCTGTCGACCGCCACGGTGAGATGCAGTCCGGCCGACACCGCCGGCAGTTCGCCGACACCCGCCAGGCCTAGCGGCCAACCGTTGATCAAAGTGTTGCGCCGGCTCAGCGCTGCCCGGCGCATCCGTCGGATGTGCCGCTGGAAATGCCCGGCTGCCATGAACTCGGCCATCACCGCTTGAGTGCTCACTTCGGAATGCCGGACATCCACCGCCCGCCGCTGCGCAAAGGCGTCCACCAGTCCCGGCGGCAACACCAGATACCCCAGGCGCAGCGCCGGGAACGCAACTTTGCCGAAAGTGCCGACGTACAACACGCGACCCTGGCGGTCGAGCGCAGCCAGCGGGGCCAAGGGCGCGCCGGTGTAGCGATACTCGCCGTCGTAGTCGTCCTCGACGATCCAGCCGCCGGTGCGCTCGGCCCAGGCCAGCAGTTCCAGACGTCGCGCCAGACTCATCACCACCCCCGTCGGGTACTGATGAGACGGCGTGACATAAGCCACCCGGCAATCTTCGACGGCCGCCAGTGCCGCGCAGTCGATACCCTCTTCGTCCACGGCAATACCTTGCAATCGACCACCGGCCAGCGCAAAGGCATGACCGGCTGCGCGGTAGCCGGGATTCTCGATACCCACCCCGGCGCCCGGCTCCACCAGCAACTGTGCACAAAGGCTGATTCCCTGTTGCGCGCCACTGGTGATCACAATTTGCTCAGCCGAGCACTGCATACCCCGCGAACTGCGCAAATAAGCGGCAATCAGACCGCGCAGGCGCGCATCGCCTGCCGGATCGCCGTAACACAGTTGCTGCAAATCGGGTTTGCGCCAGAACGCCGCGTTCAGCTTGGCCCAGACGTCGAAAGGGAACAGATCGAAGGCCGGAACACCGACCCGGAATGCTCGCGGCGGACCGCTCGGTGGCGTCGGTAAATGGTTCTGCTCAAGCCGCTGCAACGCACGGCTGTGGATAACTTTGCTGGATAAATTCCCAGTGGAATTGTCCGAAATTGTGGATAAGGCTGTGGGTAAGCCTGTTGAAAACCCTGTGGATACTTTTGTGGATAGTTTTTTCGCGGGCGCCAGCGATTGCGGTAATTGCGCCACGTAAGTGCCGTCCCCGACCCGCCCTTCGATAAAGCCTTCGGCATACAACTGATCGTAGGCACGCACCACGCTGTTGCGGGAAATCGCCAGTGCTGCCGCCAGATCGCGGCTCGCCGGCAACCGCGTGCCGCTGGCCAGGCGCCCGTCGAGTACCCGCAGGCGCAAGGCCTGGTAGAGCTGGCGGCTCAAGCCTTTGCGGCGGTCGAGTTCGATACCGGCAGGGTTGAACGGCAGCGACAGCGTGGTCGAATCGGGCATGACAATGGACCTATGAAATTGGTCATCAATGGCTCTTACAACAGACCAATAGCCTGCCTACGATGCAGGCATTCGCCAAGGAAATTTTCTCCATGTACACACCCCGCGCCTTTGCCATCGATGACCTGTCCCAACTCCACGAACTGATCCTCGCCACCCGCCTCGCCATTCTGGTGACCCACGGCGAACAAGGCTTGCAGGCCAGTCATGTGCCGGTGCTGCTGCATCGTGAACAAGGTCCGAACGGTACGCTGTACGGGCATCTGGCCAAGGCCAATCCGCAGTGGAAAGACCTGCGCGACGGCGCCGAGGCCCTGCTGATTTTCCCCGGTGCCGATGCCTACGTCAGCCCGGGCTTTTACCCGAGCAAGGCCGAGCACGGCAAAGTCGTGCCGACCTGGAACTACGTCGCCGTGCACGCCTACGGTCACGCCGAAACCTTCAGCGACGGTGGTCGCCTGCTGGACATCGTCAGCACCCTCACCAATCGCCATGAAGCGGGCCGCGCCCAGCCCTGGTCGGTCGACGATGCCCCGGCCGATTACATCGACGGCATGCTCAAGGCCATCGTCGGGTTCGCCATTCCGATCGACCGCCTCGAAGGCAAGCGCAAGCTCAGCCAGAACCGCAGCGCCGAAGACATCGCCGGCGTGCGCGAAGGCCTGTCTGCCAGCTCCGACATCAACGATCAAACCCTCGCTCACTTGATGCGTTAAGGAAATCACCATGAGTCAGATCGACATCCGTCCGGTCAGCGCCGCCGATCACGCCGCCTGGCTGCCGCTGTGGCAGGCCTACCTGCGCTTCTACAACACGGAATTGCCGGACGCCGTCAGCCAAAGCACCTGGCAGCGCTTTCTCGACCCGAACGAACCGACCCACGCCGCCCTCGCCTGGGCCGACGGCAAAGCGGTGGGCATGGTGCATTTCATCTACCATCGTTCGAACTGGAGCATCGAAAACTCCTGCTACCTGCAAGACCTGCTGGTGGAGCCGCAAACCCGTGGCACCGGCGTCGGTCGCCTGCTGATCGAACATGTCTACGCCACGGCCAAGGCCGATCGTTGCTGCAAGGTGCACTGGCTGACCCACGAAACCAACGCCACGGCGATCCAGCTCTACGAGCGCATCGCCGAGCGCCCGGGTTTCATCCAGTTTCGCAAAGCCATTTAAGGAGCCACATGCATGACGACTTCCCTCGCCGACTGGAAAGGTGTGCCGCCGCCCTCCACCACCCTGATCGAAGGCCGCTTCATCCGCCTCGAAAAGCTCGACCCGGCGCGCCACGGCGACGACCTGTTCAACGCCCTGCAAGGCCCCGGCGCCGACCCGAAACTCTGGGATTACTTGCCCTACGGGCCGTTTCCGGAACGCAGCGTCTTCAATGACTGGCTGAACAACCACGCCGCCCACAGCGACCCGTATTTCTTCAGTGTCATCGACCGCGTCAGCGGCCAGGTGCAAGGCATCCTCAGCCTGATGTCGATCGTCCCGGCCCAGGGCCGCATCGAAATCGGCCACGTCACCTTCGGCGCCCCGATGCAGCGCTCGCCGAAAAGCACCGAGGCGGTCTACCTGCTGGCCAAAGAATCCTTCGTTCTCGGCTACCGCCGCCTGGAATGGAAATGCAACAACGGCAACGCCCGCTCCAAATACGCGGCCGAGCGCCTGGGCTTCAGCTTCGAAGGCGTGTTCCGCCAGCACATGGTGGTCAAGGGCCAGAACCGCGATACCGCGTGGTACTCGATTCTGGACTCGGAATGGCCGGCGATTGCGGCGGGGTTCGAACGCTGGTTGAGCGATGAGAATCAGACGGCGGATGGGCAGGTGAGAGGGTTGGTTGAGTGCCGCGCTTGAAACTTGCTCGACACTAAGCGGGTTGCGGGTTCAGCTGTTGTTTCGCCGAACCCGTACCACGCCCATTTTCAGCCCGAACGGGCGGAACACGGCATTCAGGGATTTCAGTGTCTGATTACCCTCGCCGTGTTCGATGTGCACCAGCGTGCGTACCGAAATCTTGCACATCTTTGCGAACTGGGTCTGATGCAGCCCGGTCACCTCCACGCGTAAACGGCGAACGGCTTCACCGATTTCTACGGTTCCTTCAGCCAGCGCTTCTTGAATGCTTTCGATGAGCACGGTGCGCTCGGCGACGGTCATGCTCATTTCAGATCCCACTCTTTCAATCGTTGCTCCAGGTTTTTCAGGTGGACGCCCGGATGATTCATTGTCCGGTCAGGCAAACCGCTGGCGCTCAAAATGTCCGGCAACTCGGCCAGGCACTGCGCATCTTCACGCAGGCGTTCGAAAGATTCCGGCGCGTCGGACAACCCTGCCAAGGGGTCATCCGGATCGGAAATATCCGCCAATGCGCGACAAACCCCTCGCCAATCGACATCTCCCGCCCTCTCCAGCTCTTTTGGCCATTTGGTCGTGCGGGTCACACCTTCGGCATCCATGACCATGGGGGCCAGGTCATAAATGGGGGCCAGACGATACGAGCCCTCGTCACGAATGATTGCGGTATTGCGACCGTGGTTATCCGAGTTGCCAAGAATCTTGTTGATCAGGTCCCGACGTAAATAGTCCGCCACCAGTGCCGGAATCTGATCCGCTTGCCCCGCATTGCGCCAGAGCTCGGCGAGCATGCGAATGACTTCCATATGGTTCATCGCGCTTCCCGGCGTCGTCACTTCGGCCAACGAGTAAATCGACTCCACGGCAAAACGCTCTACCCCACGGCTCGTCACCTGGCGATCAAAACGCTGCATCCACAAGCTGGGTTTGTTCGCCTCCTCTAACGCCAGACCTTCTGCCGCGACGGTTTCGATACCCAGTGCCTGAAGCGCCTGGTAGTAGTGGAATTCGCTGCGCAGGATGTCTTGATCGGTTTGACTTCCCTTATTCCGGGCGAACTTCACAAACCAGTGCTGATGGACGTTTTCATCATCCAGCACGGCATCGGGGTACAAAAGACCGGCATGATCCTCGGCCAGGAGAATCTTGGGAGCCTCACCTCCGGCCCCAGTCGCCCCACCAATCGCAGCTCCCATTTCATAGGCATATTCAAGGAAGCGGTGGTCACGGCTGACGACCTCCTGACGCTGAAACCCGATGGGCTTGCGCTCGTCGACAGCCTCGGCCGACTCTTTTATCCGCATGTTGCCGATCGGAGCCGGAGTGCAGCGACCGAGCAGGTAAAGATCGGCACTGATGCCTGCAGGTTTCTCCTGCCCAAGACGTGCGAGAAGAAACCTTTTAGCGGCGCCTGCCGGCGCGATGTCATGCACGAATGCAGGGGTGATGGATCGCCGGCCTTCCCAATCAAGTGGGAACAGCGCACTCACGGCCTTGGAAAAAGGCGAGCCGATAGCCTCAATGTTTTCGACCAGATACGCCGACTCGTAGCCAAAACTGCAGCGGCTTTCGAAGCCTTTTTCGGGCGAGTCGAAACTCAACACCATCGCGTCATGCCATTTGCCGGCGTCGAATATCTGCAATGTCAGGTTGTGCATGCGGCTCTCATCTGCAATTAAATGCATTAATGCGGTCGTTTGGTGAACTATAAGTGCAATATAGTGCATTTCAGAAGATAGAGAGATTCATTAATCTGCAATAAAGTGCAGATTAAGAAATAAAACCTCGAAATAAACGCAAAATAATGCGGATGCCGCTGAGTTCGCCACGGACATCATTCTGTAAAAACCCTCCGCTATACAGGACGCCCCGCTTATAACAAAAAGGACGTTCTGCCCATGCCCTTCCCGCCCCAGCGCCTGTCGTTTGCCATTGCCCTGCTGATCGCCACCAGCGCCGCCCACGGCAAGACCGTGCAGATCGACACCGCCACGACGGCATCGCAGACATTGGGTGGCGGCGACACACTGACGATTTCGGCGCCGGGCAGCATCACCAACAGCGGCAAGGCTGTGAGCCTCAAGGACGGCACCAGCGGCGTCGGTGTGATCATCGATAACGCCGGCAAGATCATTTCCAGCGGCGGCCGGGCTATCGACAGCAGCGGCGATCTGACCCAGGCACGCAACTACGCGATCTACAACCGCAGCGGCGGGCAGATTCTCGGTTCCAACGATGCGATTCGCATCGACAGCAACTTTGTCAGCGGCAGCCTGTTGATCGACAACAGTGGCACCATTCGCTCGACCACCGGCCAAGGCCTGGATCTGGATGCGTTGCGCAGCGACGGGGTAAAAACCACGATCATCAACCGCGCGGGCGGGCTGATTCGTGGCGACGCCAGCGACGGCATGAAAACCGGCGCCAATGCGACCATCAGCAACTACGGCGAGATCTCCACCGGTGACTCGCACAACGCCGACCAGAAGTTCGACGGCATCGATATCGACACCGCGACCGGCGTCAGCGTGACCAACTACGGCGTGATTTCCGGCGGGCGGCATGGCATCACCACTGACCTGGGAGCGACGCTGGTCAACTACGGGCAGATCACCGGGCGCAACGGCTCCGGTTTCGGTTCCGATGGCGACGGCACGGTGATCAACCACGGCACCATCACTGGCGCGTATTCCGGGCTGCAACCCAATGGTGACGGCGACGGCGTGGACATCGACAACATCGCTCACATCGAAAACTACGGCATCATCCAGGGCGTCGGTGCCGGCGGTGTGGACAAGGGTGGTTTCGCCAATGGCAGTGAAGGCATTGCCCTGGGCGGCGGTTACATTCTCAACGCCAAGGATGCACTGATCAGCGGCGCCAACAGCGCCATTCTGGTGGATGACGGCAGCGGCGGTTCGGGGCTGGCGGCCACCACGCTGGAGAACTACGGCACTATCCAGGGCCTCGACGGCTTCGGCGTGAAATTCGTCGGAGAGTTCGCCGACAGCGTGATCAACGGCGGCACGATCAGCGGCAGCAACGGCCTGGCGCTGGACCTGGGTGGTGGCAATGACAGCCTGACCCTGCGCAGCGGCAGCCGCTTTGTCGGCGTGGTCGATGGCGGCAGCGGTTACGACCGCGTAGTGATGGATGACGCAGCCGGCGGCAGCTTCGGTGCCAGCCGCAACTTTGAATGGCTGGAAGTCAAGCAAGGCGCCTGGACGCTCACCGGTAGCGGCGACTTCAGCGACGGCGGTGCCGTGCGCAGCGGCGCCACGCTGATAAACCAGGGCGGTATCGCCGGCAACCTGACCGTGGACGCCGGAGGTGTGTATGCGGGTGGTGGTTCGGTGGGCAACCTCAACGTGAATGGCACGTTGCGTACTGACTCCCGCCTCGGCACCGCGACCGTCGCGCACGACTTGAACATGGGCAGCGCATCCACCCTCGCCTACGGCGTCAACGCCGATGGCAGCAGCGCGCCAGTCCAGATCGGCGGCACGGCCAACCTCAACGGCGCAACGCTGGCGGTCAATCCCGGCAGCGGCACTTATCCGTGGCAGAGCCATTACACGGTGCTGCAGGCAGCGCGGGTCAACGGCACGTTCGGCGCGGTCACCAGCGACTACGCGTTCCTCACACCGACCCTCGCTTACACGCCGACTCAGGTCGATCTGACCTACACCCGCAATGACGTGGCCTTCAACGAATTCGCCGCCACCGGCAACGGCAGCAACGCCGCCAACAGCCTGGCCTCGATCGGCAAGAACAATGCGCTGTACAACGCCTTGCTCAACACCACTCAAAGCAGTGCAGGCGCGGCCATCGAGCAATTGGCCGGCGCCAGCAACGCCAACCTGACCAGCGCCACCCTCGGCGCCAGCAGCCAGGTCGGCAGCAGCATGCTCTCGGCCATGCAGCAAATGGGTGGCAGTCCCGGCATGATGGTCGGTCTTGATCAGCGTGATACGCCGATCCTCGCGGCTAACGGCGTTCCGTCAGAAGCGCGAAACCTTAATGACCCGAACGCTCGGGGCCGGCTCTGGCTGCAGGCCATCGGCGGCTACGGCAAGCTGGATGGCGAACACGGCAGCAGCGGTCTGGAACAGCGCACCAAGGGCAGCGTGCTCGGTGCCGACTGGGCACTCAATCCACAATGGCGTCTGGGCGTGCTCGGCGGCTATTCGAAGACCGACCTTGACGCCACCGGTGTCGACGGCAATGTCGAGAGCTGGCACGCCGGTGTTTATGCGCTGCATCAAAACGGCCCGCTGGCCCTGCGCCTCGGCGCGGCTTACAGCGGCCATCAGGGCGAAAGCAAACGCACCATCGCGTTCAATGGTTTCAGCGATCGCCCCAAAGGTGATTACGACGCCGACAGCCAACAAGCCTTCGCCGAACTCGGCTATGCCATGGGCAGCGGCCGACTGAGCGCCGAACCGTTCGCCAGCCTCGGCTACCAGCGCTATCACCGCGAGCGCTATCAGGAAAAGGGTGGCGCGGCGGCCTTGCAGGTCGACAGCCAGACCCAGGACAACTTCAGCAGCACCTTCGGTGTACGCCTGGCGCACCTCAGCTCGCTGGACAATGGCATGAGCCTCACCCCGCGCATGGCCGCCGGCTGGAAGCACACCTATGGCGATGTCAGCAGCTCGACCCGTCAGGCCTTCGTCGTGGGTGGCACGGCGTTCAACGTCGATGGCAGTTCACTGGATCGTGACAGTCTGGTGCTGGAAGCAGGGCTGGATCTGGGCATTTCCGCGCGGCATACGCTGGGGCTGGGATACAGCGGCGAGATTGGCAGCAACAGCCGTAATCACGGGTTGATCGGGCAGTGGCAGATGAGTTTTTGAGATTTCGCCAATCCGGATTTCAGCGGGAGCTGTAGGTAAAGGCGTCTGGTCGATCGGGTAATCATGGCGGGTTCATTACCTGCCAGCGCTCGGGCTACAAAAGCAGACGTCATCGCCTGCACACGGTTCGGAATTGCCCGGCATCGGCGCACCGGCATCGACTTTTACAGTTTGGCCTCATTTCACCTGAGGCGAACGGAATGCCCATCCAATGCAAATACAAGCTCCAACATCTTGTCCTGGCGGTCGCGCTGGTAGTCGGTTGCGTGGAGTTTTCTATGGCAGAGCAGTCGGAGCCCGACGCGCCCGTCGTGGACGAAGTGAAACCCAAGCCTGCGCGCAAGAAGAAAGAAAAACCTGCTCCGCCCAGTCTCGCTCCAGAGCCACTGCTTGCAGAAAGTATCGCTCCGACGCCAGAAACATTTCCGGTCAGCACTGAGATTCCAGCGGCACCCCTTCCTGCACCCGATGACATTCCCTCTGAGAAAGTCGCCACGACGCAAAGCGGCAGCGCACTCAAAGAAAGCCTGGAAAAACCAGCGCCCTTACCGGAATCGGTTCTGGCCGAAACGTCCGCAGCTCAACAAACCGAAGTGGTAGACCAGCCGCCGTCAACGGATTCCCCTCTACCTCCGGGGAACGCAGCCATCGAAGCCCTGCTCGCTGCCGACGAAACTACGGCCGCCCTCGCCTACGATCAACTGGCCGGCGGTAACAACGCCAACCTCGCCAAGGCCACCTTGAGCAGCGTCACACCGGTCAGCGCCAGCCTGCTGTCGGCCATGCACCAGCTCGATAACCTGCATGACAACCAGCCAAACGCACCGCGCCACGCGGCCGGAAACGCCGAGAGCGGCAGGGTCTGGCTGCAGGCCCTCGGCCACAGCGGGAAACTGGATCGCGATGTGGAGCCCATGCAGCATTCCACCAAAGGACTGCTGATCGGTGCGGACTGGCGGCTCGACGAAGACTGGCGACTGGGCTTGATGGGCGGCACCTCCGGCACGCGCATGGACAGCAAGGAGCTGGACGGCGATCTCGACAGTTGGCACCTCGGTGCCTACGCCTTGCGCCAGACCGGCCCGCTGTCACTTCGGTTAGGCGTAGCCTGGAGCAACCATGAAGGCAGTACCCGCCGCAAAGTCGCGTTCGGCCGCTTCCATGACCGACTGAAAGGCAACTACCAGGCCACTACCCAGCAAGCGTTCATCGAGTCGGGATACAACCTGGGTCGGGCCAACATCAGCATCGAGCCGTTTGCCGGCCTCGGTTATCAACGCTACCACCGCGACGGCTACACCGAAAAAGGCGGGGATGCGGCGCTCCGGGTGGGTGATCAATCCCAGGGCAACTTCAACACCACCGTCGGCCTGCGCATGGCGAAAGTCAGCACGCTGGATAACGGCATGCGCCTCACGCCACGACTCAGCGCGGGATGGAAACATGTTTACGGCGAGACCGACACTAGCACCCGGCAACGTCTGGTCACCGGCGGCCGTGACTACACCGTTTATGGCGCAGAGCTGGACCGCAACAGCCTGACGCTGGACACCGGGCTTGATCTGACCGTCTCGGCCAATCACACACTCGGTGTTGGCTTGTCGGGTGAGATCGGTACCGACAGCCGAAACCATGGTGTATCGGGCCAGTGGCGAATGGCGTTCTGAGTCCGGACTGGCTGCTGCCGCACGTTGCGGCAGCAACTTGAAAGCAAAAAAAAGGGGAGCACATGCCCCCCCGAGGTTTAAAGCGTTGTATCGAGGCTGTTATCTCAGCCTTCGATCTCGATCAGGATTTCGCCCGGGTTCACCCGGTCGCCCTTGGCAACGTGAATGGCGGTGACCTTGCCGGCAATCGCAGCCTGGACTTCGGTCTCCATCTTCATCGCCTCAGTGATCAGCACGGCCTGGCCCGCCTTGACGGTGTCGCCTTCCTTGACCAGCACATCGACGATGTTGCCCGGCATGGTGGTGCTGACGTGACCCGGTGCCGAAGCCTGCTTGCGCTTGCTGCTGCCGCCGCCGACGAATTCGTTGAGTGGTTCGAACACCACTTCTTCCGGCATGCCGTCGATGGACAGGTAGAAGTGACGCTTGCCTTCAGCCTTGACGCCGACACCGGTGATGTCCACGCGGTAGGTTTCGCCGTGAACGTCAATGACGAACTCGGTCGGTACGCCTTCGCCGCCGGCCGAAGCCACCTTGCCCGCTTCCGGGATCGGCAGCAGCACTTCCGGGGTAAGGGTGCCGGCGGCACGCTCTTCGAGGAACTTGCGGCCGATGTCCGGGAACATGGCGAACGTCAGCACGTCTTCTTCGGACTTGGCCAGTGCGCCGATATCGGCACGCAGCTTGGCCATTTCCGGCTTGAGGAGGTCGGCCGGGCGTACGTCGATCACCTCTTCGCTGCCAATGGCCTGACGACGCAGCTTCTCGTTCACGGTGCCAGGCGCTTTGCCGTAACCGCCTTGCAGATAGAGCTTCACCTCGTTGGTGATGGTCTTGTAGCGCTCGCCGGCCAGCACGTTGAAGAACGCCTGGGTGCCGACGATCTGCGAAGTCGGGGTCACCAGCGGCGGGAAGCCGAGGTCTTCACGCACGCGCGGAATCTCCGCCAGCACTTCGCCCATGCGGTTCAGAGCCCCCTGCTCTTTCAGCTGGTTGGCCAGGTTGGAAATCATCCCGCCCGGCACCTGGTTGACTTGAACACGGGTATCGACGGCGGTGAATTCGCTTTCGAACTGGTGGTACTTCTTGCGCACGGCGTAGAAGTACAGACCGATCTCTTGCAGCAGCTCCAGGTTCAGACCGGTATCGAACTCGGTGCCCTTGAGCGCAGCAACCATCGATTCGGTGCCAGGGTGGCTGGTGCCCGAAGCGAAGCTGGAGATCGCGGTGTCGATGTGGTCGGCACCGTTTTCAATGGCCTTGAGCTGGCACATCGCTGCCAGGCCAGCGGTATCGTGGGAGTGGATGAACACCGGCAGCGACTGTTCGGCTTTCAGTGCACGTACCAGTTCACCAGTGGCGTATGGGGTCAGCAGACCGGCCATGTCCTTGATCGCCACCGAGTCGCAACCCATGGCTTCCATTTGCTTGGCCTGGGCAACGAACGCATCGATGGTGTGCACCGGGCTGGTGGTGTAGGCGATAGTGCCCTGGGCATGTTTGCCGGCAGCTTTCACCGCTTCAATGGCCACGCGCAGGTTACGCACGTCGTTCATTGCGTCGAAGATGCGGAACACGTCGATGCCGTTGACCGCGGCCTTGGCGACGAACGCTTTGACCACGTCATCGCTGTAGTGGCGGTAGCCCAGCAGGTTCTGCCCGCGCAGGAGCATTTGCAGACGGGTGTTGGGCAGCGCGGCGCGCAGTTGGCGCAGACGCTCCCACGGGTCTTCTTTCAGGAAACGCACGCAGGCGTCGAACGTCGCGCCGCCCCAGCACTCCAGCGACCAGTAGCCGACTTTGTCGAGCTTGTCGCAGATCGGCAGCATGTCTTCGGTGCGCATACGGGTGGCGAGCAGCGATTGGTGGGCGTCGCGCAGGATGGTGTCAGTAACGAAGATCTTCTTGCTCATTCTTGTATTCCTCACAGGCCTGCGTGGGCGGCGATGGCGGCGGCGATGGCCAGGGCCAGCTCTTCGGGTTTGCGCTTGATCGAGTAGTTGGTCAGCTCAGGGTGGCTTTCGACGAAGCTGGTATTGAACTGGCCGCTACGGAATTCCGGGTTGCGCAGGATTTCCTGGTAGTACGCGGCGGTGGTCTTCACGCCTTGCAGACGCATGTCGTCGAGGGCGCGCAGACCACGGTCCATGGCCTCTTCCCAGGTCAGCGCCCAGACCACCAGTTTCAGGCACATCGAGTCGTAGAACGGCGGAATGGTGTAGCCGGTGTAGATCGCCGTGTCGGTGCGCACGCCAGGGCCGCCGGGGGCGTAGTAGCGCGTGATCTTGCCGAAGCTCGGCAGGAAGTTGTTCTTCGGGTCTTCGGCGTTGATCCGGAATTGCAGGGCAAAACCGCGATGCTGGATATCTTCCTGCTTCACCGACAGCGGCAGGCCGGAGGCGATGCGGATCTGTTCGCGGACGATGTCGATCCCGGTGATTTCTTCGGTGATGGTGTGCTCCACCTGCACCCGGGTGTTCATCTCCATGAAGTACACCTCGCCCTCGGCGAGCAGGAACTCCACGGTGCCGGCGTTCTCGTAGCCCACGGCCTTGGCTGCGCGCACCGACAGGTCGCCGATGTAGGCGCGCTGTTCCGGGGTCAGTTGCGGGCTCGGGGCGATTTCGATCAGCTTCTGGTTGCGACGCTGGATCGAGCAGTCACGCTCGAACAGATGCACGACGTTGCCGAAGCTGTCGCCGAGGATCTGCGCTTCGATGTGTTTCGGATTGACGATGCATTTTTCCAGGAACACTTCCGCCGAACCGAAAGCCTTGGTGGCTTCGGAAATGACCCGAGGGAAATTCTGTTCGAG
This sequence comes from Pseudomonas sp. IT-P2, assembly GCF_949767575.1. NCBI lineage: Bacteria > Pseudomonadati > Pseudomonadota > Gammaproteobacteria > Pseudomonadales > Pseudomonadaceae > Pseudomonas > Pseudomonas sp. IT-P2. The sequence continues at coordinate 398,855 of NZ_CATKQA010000044.1, forward strand.
TTCTTCGCGGCTGTTGCAGCGACGGATACCGCGACCGCCACCACCGGAAGTGGCCTTGAGCATCACCGGGTAACCGATGCGGTCGCCCTCGCTCAATGCTTCCTCGATGCCGGAGACGTTGCCTTCGGTGCCCGGCGTGACCGGCACACCGGCCTTGATCATGCTACGGCGCGCTTCGGTCTTGTCGCCCATGCGGCGGATGACTTCCGCCGACGGGCCGATGAATTTGATCCCGCGTTCGGCGCAGATGTCTGCCAGCTCGGCGTTTTCCGAAAGGAAACCGTAGCCGGGGTGCAGCGCATCGCAGCCGGTTTCCACGGCCAGGTTCACCAGCTTGCGCGGGTTCAGGTAACCGGCCAGCGGCTCGGCACCAATGCTGTGGGCCTCGTCCGCACGCTTCACATGCAAGGCATGCCGGTCGGCGTCGGAATAGATCGCGACCGAGCGGATGCCCATCTCGGCGCAGGCACGCACGATTCGTACGGCAATCTCACCACGGTTGGCGATCAGGATCTTTGTTATCACTTGGAGGTTCCCTTGAGCCGGTGGCACCACGACCTGCTAGACCCAGGTCGGCACGTGACCAAATGTTTCAATCTGGTCTCGGCTCCACACTAGCGCTGACAAGGGATTAACAAAAATGAATAAAAATTGGGTCAGGCATAAGTAAAGACTTATAGTCATCGCATCAGCCAATGGCCAGAGTCGTTAGAAAATGCGTAAGTCCTTGATGCGTATGACATTGCGTCAATTGCAGATCTTCAACGAAGTGTGTGATTTACGTTCCTACAGCCGAGCGGCCGAGGAAATGTCGCTCACACAACCGGCCGTCAGCCTACAGATTCGTCAGCTCGAAGAACTGATCGGGCAGCCATTATTCGATTACGTCGGCAAAAAACTCTACATGACCGAAGCGGCCGAAGCACTTCAGCGCGCCAGCCGGGACATCTTTGGCCGACTGGAAAACCTCGACATGCAGCTGTCGGACATGCAGGGCTCGCTGCAGGGCCAGTTAAAGCTAGCGGTGGAATCCAGCGCCAAATACTTCGTGCCGCACCTGTTCGCGGCGTTCAAGCGCCAGCATCCGGAAGTGAACCTGCAGCTGACGGTGGTCAACCGCGGCCAGGTAATCCGCCGGCTCTCCGATAACCGCGACGATCTGGTGATCATGTCGATGGTCCCGCAGGACATGGGTCTGGAGTTCCTGCCGTTCCTCAACAACCCGATCGTCGCCGTGGCGCGGCCGGATCATCCGCTGGCGCACATGGGCCCGCTGCGCTTGCAGGATCTGGAGCCTTACACCTTGCTGATCCGCGAACCCGGTTCGGGTACTCGGCTGGCCTGCGAGGAGTATTTCAAGGAGAAGCGCGTGCACTTCACCCAGACCCAGGAAGTGGCGTCGGCCGAGGCCCAGCGTGAATGCGTGGTGGCGGGTCTGGGCCTGGCGCTGTTGACACGCCACGCCCTGAACCTGGAGCTGGCGACCGGCGGCCTGGTCGAGCTGCCGGTCGAAGAGTTGCCGCTGTTTCGCAGTTGGTGCCTGGTGCAAGCCAAGGCCAAACGGCTGTCACCGGTGGCGCACGCCTTCCTGGCGTTTATCCGCAGCGAAAGGGTGCAGATCAGCGCGCTGGTTGAGCGCTTCGACGGGAAGCTGCCGGCGCTGCCTGCCAGTGATTGATGTCCTCGGGAAAATCGCCGATTTCGGCCTGAAGCTGGCGAAGTTCGAAGCGATCTTCGATGGCGCGGCGAAACTCCATGCGGCGCTGGTCTTCCTGCTGACGACGGGTTTTCGCGGCGCTGTTGCGTTCTTCGTAGGGCTGAGCCATTTCGAGTCTCCCAAGGCGATTACGGGAGTTTCACGATAGGCCCGGGGGATGACGGTTTGGCTTCGCCGGGGTTACAGGCAGATGAAGATTGCCGTCATCCCAAGACAATCAGTCATCCAGCGCTTTCACCGATTTTGGCGACAGCCGCAAGCTGCGCAGGCTGCGCTTGACGCTCTTGAGGTGGTTGACCAGGCTCGGCCCGCGCGCCATGGCCACGCCCATCGCCAGCACGTCGATCACCACCAGGTGAGCGATACGCGAGGTCAGCGGGGTGTAGATTTCGGTGTCCTCGTGCACGTCGATTGCCAGGTTGACGGTCGACAGCTCGGCCAGCGGTGTCTGGCTTGGGCACAAGGTGATCAGCGATGCACCGCTCTCGCGAACGAGGTTGGCGGTGATCAGCAGGTCTTTGGAACGGCCGGACTGGGAAATGCAGATCGCTACGTCGGTGGGCTTCAGCGTCACCGCCGACATCGCCTGCATGTGCGGGTCGGAATACGCCGCCGCCGTCAGCAGCAGACGGAAGAACTTGTGCTGCGCATCCGCCGCCACCGCGCCCGACGCACCAAAACCATAGAATTCGACGCGCTGGGCCTGGGACATCAACGTCACCGCCCGCTGCAGCTCAAGGGGATCGAGCTTCTCGCGAACCTCCATCAGCGTGTGCAACGTGGTGTCGAAAATCTTCAGGCTGTAGTCGGCAACGGAATCGTCTTCATGGATCGCGAACTGACCGAAGCTGGCGCCGGCCGCGAGGCTTTGCGCGAGCTTGAGTTTCAGATCCTGGAAACCGGAACAACCGATGGCCCGGCAGAAGCGCACGATGGTCGGCTCGCTGATGCCGACGCTGTGAGCCAGGTCGGCCATGGAACTGTGCATCACTGCCGCAGGGTCAAGCAGCACGTGGTCGGCGACCTTGAGCTCCGACTTGCGTAACAGGTGACGTGACTGGGCGATGTGTTGCAGCAGATTCAAGGGGCTGGACTCTTGTTATGGAAAGATGTGCTTTGGCCAGATGCCAGGGATGTAGCAAGCTTGTAGTTATACTACATGAATCGGCTTTTTGCCTGCTCAATGCGTAACCGGATCCCCCCGGATCAGGAGACATGCGTTGCATGTAGCCCTTTACAGCGGTTTTTCCTGTTCACGCAGCAACGCAGCAAGGCCGACCGCCTCCACCGGACGACTGATCAGATAGCCCTGCACCTCATCGCAACCTTCAGCTTTCAGAAACGCCAGTTGCTCGGATCGCTCGACACCTTCGGCGACCACTTTAAGTGACAGCCCATGAGCCATCGCAATGATCGCCCGGGTGATCGCCGCGTCTTCGCTGCCCTCGCCCAACCCGCGAATAAAGGCCTGATCGATCTTCACGTAATCCACCGGAATCCGCTTCAGATAGCTCAGCGATGAATAGCCGGTGCCAAAATCGTCGATGGCCAGTTTCACCCCCAGATCCCGCAACTGCTGGAACGTGGCGATGATGTGTTCGACGCTGTCGAGCAGCTGGCTTTCGGTCAGTTCCAGTTCAAGGTAATGCGGCGCCAGGCCGGTTTCCTCCAGCACTTGGCGCACCAGACTGACCAGTTTGCCCTGGCGCAATTGATGCACCGACAGGTTCACCGAAACCCGGATCGGCGCCAGCCCCTGACGCTGCCATTCGCACGCCTGCCAGCAGGCCTGACGCAGGACGAACTCGCCGATCGGCCCGATCAGCCCCGTCTCTTCGGCCAGACCGATGAAGTCCCCCGGCGGCACCCGCCCCATGGTCGGATGATCCCAGCGCACCAGCGCTTCCGCCGCGTTGAGACGGCTGGTCCCCAGGCACAGCTTCGGTTGATAGAAGACCTTGAGCTGCTTTTCCTCGATGGCTTTGCGCAGCTGGTTTTCCAGTTGCAGGCGCTCCAGCGTGCTGGCCTGCAGACTATCGGTGTAGAACTGGAAGTTGTTGCCGCCCAGGTGCTTGGCATGTTGCATGGCCATGTTCGACTGGCTGACCAGCGCGGAAATCTCCCGGGCGTTATCGGGCAGCATGCTGATGCCCATCGAAGCACTTACTACCAATTCGTGCCCTTCCACGGTCAACGGCAGGCGCAGCTTGCTCGACAGTCGCGTGGCGACCCGCGCCAGGCTCGACAGGTTGCCGTAGGCGTCGAACAGTACCGCGAACTCATCGCCGGACAGCCGGGCAATGGTGTCGGCTTCCGGCAAGGCGTTGACCAGCCGCCGAGACATCTTTTGCAGCAATTGGTCCGCGATCTCGTGGCCGAGGCTGTCATTGAGCAGCTTGAAGCGATCCAGATTGATGTGCAGCAACGCCAGACTCCGACGCCCGCCCTGTCGCACGCGCTGATGGGCTTCGTGCAGGCGTTCGCGGAACAGCGAGCGATTGGCCAGGCCTGTGAGTTCGTCGTAGTGGGTCAGGTAGCGCATGCGCTCTTCGGATTCGCGGCGCGCCGACAGATCGGCGAAGAAGCCGACGATATGGCTGACATTTCCCCGACTGTCGCGCACGGCATTCAGTTGCAGCCATTGCGGATACAACTCGCCGTTCTTGCGGGTTTCCACCAGTTCGCCTTGCCAACTGCCGTGCTGCTCCAGCGCGTGGCGAATCGCGACGTAATGGCGGCGGGCGTCGCGACTGCACGGCAGTTCGACAACGTTGCGTCCGAGCATGTCGTTGATGTCATACCCGGTGACCCGGCTGAAGGCCTGGTTGATGGCGATCAGCGAGTAATTCGGATCGAGAATCACGATGCCTTCGCTGGCAGCCTCGAACACCGTCGCCGCCAATTGCTGTTGGGCTTCCAGACTTTTGCTGACGCTGATGTCGCGGCGGGTGCCGACCATGCGGATGACCCGCCCGTTCTCGTCGCGCTCCACCGCCCGTCCACGGTCTTCGATCCAGACCCAGTGACCGTCGCCATGGCGCACGCGGTATTCGATCTGATAATCCTCCGTGCGCCCCTTCAAGTGATCGGTCAGCGCGCGTTTGAGCGGCGGCACATCATCCGGGTGCAGCCTTGGTCGCAGATGCCTGAGCAGCCCGGTGACGTACTGCGGGTCGAGGCCGAACAGTTCCTGAATCTGCGTGTGGTGAACCTCGTCGGTCTGCAGGTTCCAGTCCCACAGCCCCAGCTCACTGGCCTTCAACGCCAGGGCCAGGCGCGCCTCGCTTTTGCTCAGCGCCTGGTTGGCGACATCCAGCTCTCGGCTGCGCTGGGCGACCCGATCCTCCAGCTCGACCTGCGCCTCGCGCAGCTTGCCCTCGGCGCAACGCCGCTGCTCGATTTCCTTCGCCAGCTTCTGATTGAGCTGTTCGCTGCGGGTTTGCGTTTGTTGCAGGTGCTCGATCAGGTGCTGGTTCTGGAAGCGCCGCAGCAAACCGCGATCGATCAGCCGATTGACCTGCCACGCCACCACGCTCAGGGAGCCGAGCAGGATCAGCCCGAGCCAGCCCCAACCCCGCGCCAGTTCGTCACCGCCCCAGAACAGGTAGCCGATGGCCGGCAGCAGGCACGGCAAGGTAAAGGAAAGAAACGCCGGAATGCTCACGGCGTAAGCCACGCTGGCCGACAGGGTCGCGGCTCCGATCAGGCCGAACACCCAGGCCTGCTGCATGAAGTTGTCGGCCGGGACCAGCGCGATGCCGACGCCGGCCAGGGTCAGGCCGGTCATGGTCGAGCCGAGCAGGAACATGCGCCCCCAGATCGGCTGGGCCTGGCGATCGGGAATCGCCGAGTCGAACGCGGCGACCTGAATCACCCGCAACGCCACCAGCGACAACAGCCACACCAGCCAGACGCTGACCACGAAGTAACGCTGCGGGCTCCAGAGCAGAGCGGCGCAGACCAGACCGTTGATCAACATGAACAGGGTGGGCAGCAGCGAACCCTGATAAAGAAGGCGCGTGCGCTCGACCGCCATCTGGGTGGCGTAAAGCTTGCGGATCACCCGAGGCTCCACGGAGGGGCCCGACAGGTCGAAGCTGAGGGTCATAGGCAACGTTCTTGTTCTTATAAGTGTGAGCATGCGCCCGGAAACGTGGACGGAGCATACACAAGCCGAACCACTTGCCAAACTGCCCCAGATCATAATTTCACCGAAACTTTTCCCCCGCCCAGCCCCCACCAAAGCCCTGAGCTCAGGCGGGCCAACGCCTGTAGCCGGTGACCGACCGGTCGTCATCGGCAGCACTTTCATCGGCTAATGCAAAGCTCGGTTTGCCCGGGCCTGCGGCGCACCCTAGAATGCCCCGATGCGCGATGATCTCTCCCTTCTGCTGAACTCCCTCAACGATGCCCAACGCCAGGCCGTAGCGGCTCCCGTTGGTCGTCAATTGGTCCTGGCCGGTGCCGGCTCCGGCAAAACCCGAGTGCTGGTGCACCGTATCGCCTGGTTGATCCAGGTCGAGAACGCCTCGCCCCACTCGATTCTGTCGGTGACCTTCACCAACAAGGCCGCTGCCGAGATGCGTCACCGCATCGAGCAGTTGCTGGGCATCAACCCGGCCGGCATGTGGGTCGGCACCTTCCACGGCCTGGCGCACCGCCTGCTGCGGGCGCACTGGCAGGAAGCCGGGCTGAGCCAGACTTTCCAGATTCTCGACAGCGACGACCAGCAACGCCTGGTCAAGCGGGTGATCCGCGAGCTGGGGCTGGACGAGCAACGCTGGCCGGCCCGTCAGGCCCAGTGGTTCATCAACGGGCAGAAAGACGAAGGTCTGCGTCCGCAACACATTCAAGCCAGCGGCGATCTGTTCCTGGCCACCATGCGCGGCATTTACGAAGCCTACGAGGCGGCATGCCAGCGGGCCGGCGTCATCGATTTCTCAGAACTGCTGCTGCGCGCCCTCGACCTGTGGCGCGACCACCCGGGCCTGCTGGCGCACTACCAGAAGCGTTTCCGACACATTCTGGTGGACGAATTCCAGGACACCAACGCCGTGCAGTACGCCTGGTTGCGTCTGCTGGGCAAGGGCGGCGACAGCCTGATGGTGGTCGGCGACGACGATCAGTCGATCTACGGCTGGCGCGGCGCGAAAATCGAGAACATCCACCAGTACTCTTCCGACTTCCCGGATTCGGTGACCATCCGTCTGGAGCAGAACTACCGCTCCACGGCCGGCATCCTGAAAGCCGCCAACGCCCTGATCGCCAACAACACCGGACGTCTGGGCAAAGAGCTTTGGACCGATGGCGGCGACGGCGAAGCCATCAACCTCTACGCCGCCTTCAACGAACACGATGAAGCGCGCTACGTTGTCGAAACCATCGAAAGCGCGCTGAAAACCGGCCTGGCTCGCAGCGATATCGCGATTCTCTACCGCTCCAACGCCCAATCGCGCGTTCTTGAAGAAGCCTTGCTGCGTGAACGCATTCCGTACCGCATCTATGGCGGCCAGCGCTTCTTCGAGCGGGCGGAAATCAAGAACGCCATGGCCTACCTGCGTTTGCTGGAAGGTCGCGGCAACGATGCGGCGCTCGAGCGGGTAATCAACGTCCCGGCGCGTGGCATCGGCGAAAAAACCGTCGAAGCGATCCGCGACCATGCACGCCACAGCGATGTGTCGATGTGGGAAGCCATGCGCCAGCTGGTGGCCAATAAAGGTCTGACCGGTCGCGCCGCCGGTGCACTCGGTGCGTTTATCGAGCTGATCGAGAACCTCGCCGCCAAGTGCGCCGAGATGCCGTTGCACCTGATGACCCAGACCGTCATCGAGCAATCCGGACTGATCGCCTACCACGAAGCGGAAAAAGGCGAGAAAGGCCAGGCCCGGGTAGAAAACCTTGAGGAACTGGTCAGCGCCGCGCGTAACTTCGAGAACACCGAAGAAGACGAAGAGCTGACGCCACTGGCGGCATTCCTCGGCCACGCGTCGCTGGAGGCCGGCGACACCCAGGCCGACGAGCACGAAGACAGCATTCAGTTGATGACCCTGCACAGCGCCAAGGGCCTGGAATTCCCTTACGTGTTCCTGGTGGGCATGGAAGAAGGCCTGTTCCCGCACAAAATGAGCCTGGAAGAGCCTGGACGCCTTGAGGAAGAACGGCGTCTGGCCTATGTCGGCATTACCCGGGCGATGCAGAATCTGGTGATGACCTATGCTGAAACCCGACGCCTGTACGGCAGCGAAACCTACAACAAGGTGTCGCGTTTCGTACGGGAAGTACCGAAAGGCCTGATTCAGGAAGTACGCCTGTCAAACAGCGTCAGCCGACCGTTCGGCGGCAACCAGTCGATGGGCGGCAGCAACCTGTTCAGCGGCAGCGAGATTCCGGAAACCGGCCTGAGCCTTGGCCAGGCTGTCCGTCACTCGATCTTCGGCGACGGCGTGATCCTCAACTTCGAAGGCGCCGGCGCCCAGGCCCGGGTGCAGGTGAACTTCGCCGAAGGCAGCAAGTGGCTGATGCTCGGGTACGCGAAGCTGGAAGCCATTTAAGAGCAGCCCGTCGTTGCTCATCGTTCCCACGCTCTGCGTGGGAATGCATCACGTGACGCTCTGCGTCACTGTGGACGCGGAGCGTCCATGGCGGCGTTACCACGCAGAGCGTGGGAACGATCGGACACGAACACTGGAGGCAACATCCATGGGCTCGGGCTTCTTTTCCTCCTGGACATTCTGGGCCCTGCTCTCGGCCACTTTCGCCGCGCTGACGGCCATCTTCGCCAAGATCGGCATCGAAAACGTCAACTCCGACTTCGCCACCCTGCTGCGCACAATCGTCGTATTGGTCAGTCTGGCCTTGATTTTGTACGCCACGGGCCAATATCAGTCCTTGGGATCGATCTCCGCCAAGAGCTACCTGTTCCTGCTGTTGTCGGGCCTTGGCACCGGCGCTTCGTGGCTGTGCTACTTCCGGGCGTTGAAAGTCGGCCCGGCGTCGCTGGTCGCCCCGGTGGACAAGCTCAGCGTGGTCTTCGTGGCGGTGCTTGGTGTGGTCCTGCTGGGCGAGAAACTCGACCTGCGCCAGTTGGGCGGCATCGGCCTGATCACCGCTGGTGTGGTGATGCTGGCCTTGCGGCGCTGATCTATTTCCTGCTGAACCTATCTCCTTTTCCTACAGACAAAAGTACATAGCCTTATTGCCCCGACCGAGCTGAACGTAACCTGTCAGGCAAAAGCCCGAAACACTCTCTCGCTAGCCAGTAACACTTCAGCTGTGCAACATGGCGCGCGTGTCTCCACAAACGGGAATTCCCTTTATGAAACGTTTTCTTAGCATCGCCATGGCGTTGTGCATCGGCCTGACGATGAGCCTCGACGCCAACGCCAAGCGCTTTGGTGGTGGCAAAAGCGCCGGCGCTGCGCCGACGCACCAGACCAGCCAGATGGCTCCTTCTTCCCCAGGCATGGGCGGCGCTGCGGCGACCGCTGGTGCTGCCGGTGCCGCGGGCGCTGCGGCCAAGGCCGGCGGTGCTTCGAAATGGCTCGGCCCTCTGGCCGGCATCGCGGCCGGTGGCCTGCTCGCTTCCATGTTCATGGGCGGCGGCTTCGAAGGCATGCAGTTCTTCGACATCCTGATCATGGCCGTGATCGCGTTCGTGATCTTCCGCTTCATCGCCGCCCGTCGTCGCAAGCAGCAGGAGCAGTTCGCTCCGGCCGGCGCGCCGATGCAGCGTGAAGTGTTCGAACAGAAACCAGCAGCCATGGGTTCGATCTTCGGTGGTTCGGCCGCGCCTGCTGCCGCCCGTCCGGTGATCAACGCTCCGGCCTGGTTCAACGAACAGCGCTTCCTTGAAGCTGCCCGCAGCCACTTCCAGGCGCTGCAGCAGCACTGGGACGCCAACGAAATGGACAAGATCGCCGAGTTCGTGACCCCGCAAATGTTCGAGTTCCTCAAGCGCGAGCGCGCGGAACTGGGCGATGCCTTCCAGTCCACCTTCATCGACAACCTCCAGGTACAACTGGATGGCGTGGATGACCGTGCGGACAAGACCATCGCTACCCTGACCTTCAACGGCGTGTCGAAGACTTCGCGTTTCGACCAGCAGGGCGAAGTGTTCAGCGAAAGCTGGAACATGGAGCGTCCACAGGGCGACAACCAGCCTTGGCTGGTCGCCGGTATCCGCCAGAACGGCTGATCACCTCCGACGTTTTACGCGCAGTAATGAAAACCCCGGCCTCGGCCGGGGTTTTCTATTTCGCGGTTGCATCTATAGCGAGCTACTGTATAAACCGGCCCATATAAACCGCGCCATTCAAGCAAGAGGATCCCGGACGTGGAAGAAATCATCGAACAACTGCGCGAAGCCAACGAACCCGTACCGGTTCCTTTGGAATTGCCTGACGAAGACCAGTTGGTGGAAATCGAAGAAGAACTCTTCATCAACATCCCGTTCGTCTTCAAAGAGTTTCTGCTGACCGTCAGTGACGTGGTTTACGGCAGCCTGGAGCCGGTGACCGTCACCGACCCGCAATCCCACACCTACCTGCCGGACGTCGCCGCCAACGCCTGGGATGCCGGCGTGCCGCGCGACCTGATCCCGATCTGCCAGGATGGTGACGACTACTACTGCGTCGAAGAAGACGGCACCGTGGTGCTGTGGTCGGGTGAGGAAGAACTGATCACCGAAGAGTCCTGGGAATCGGTCTGGCACTGGGCTCGGGACGTCTGGCTGGAAAGCTGAAACGCCCCATCCCATGGGTGGTCAGTGCCCCGACGGCTCCTTGTGGTTGTCGAGGGTTTCCAGCAGGGCCACCTGCATCCGCGTGTGCACCCGGATGAACCAGCGCCAGAGCAGCGCCGCCACGGCGGCTGCGACCACGGCGATCAGCACCAGCAACTTGTTGGTCGGCAAGATACTGGCCGACAAGGCTGCCAGCAGCAGGAAAATCACCAGCAGCGAGATGATCGGGATCACTTCGGCTATCACCCGGCGCACTCGCTGCGTGTGACGCCCGGCCATTTCCGGCTTCACACCCATCTCCGCCAGCAGCATCGACAGCGCCTTGAGCTTGCGATAGGCCGCGATCAGGAACGGCAGCGACACCAGCAACGCCCCACCCCAGATCAACGCCTTCTGCCAGCTCGGATCGCTGATCCAGTCCTGCATCCAGATCGAGAGGCGCCCGGCAAAGAAAGCGCCGGCAAAAAAGATCGCGATCACCAGCGCCAGATTGACCCCGACCTGCAGCAGAATCCGCCGGATCATCGAGGCCAGCATCGCGCCCTCACCCTGCGGCTGAATGCTGCGCAGCCACTCGCCGTACATCCCGAACACTCGACCGACTCGCTGCGGCATGGCGGCAGACAGCTTGATCGACAGCGGATCGGCAGCCCGGATCAGGTACGGCGTCAGCAACGTGGTAATCACCGAAACCGCCACGGCCACCGGATACAGGAAGTTGCTGGTGACCTGCAGGGTCATCCCCAGCGCCGCGATGATGAAGGAGAATTCGCCAATCTGCGAAAGCCCCATCCCGACCCGCAGTGAGGTGCGTCCGTCATTGCCGGCGATAAACGCACCGAGGCCGCAGGACAGCATCTTGCCCAGCACCACGGCAACAGTGATTACCGCGATCGGCCACGCGTATTGCAGAAGGATCATCGGGTCGAGCATCAGGCCGATGGCGACGAAGAAGATCGCGCTGAACAGGTCGCGAACCGGCTCGATCAGGCGCTCGATTTTCAGCAGCTGCCGCGACTCGGCCATGATCGCGCCGATCAGGAACGCCCCCAGCACCATGCTGTACTCAAGCTTGACCACCAACAGGCAGAAACCGAAACACAGGCCCAGCACCGTGATCAGCAGCATCTCGTTGCTTTCGAACTTGGCGACGTAAGCCAGCAGACGCGGCACCAGCAGAATGCCGACCACCAGGGCGACAATCATGAAAAGCGAGAGCTTGCCGACCGTGGAAAACACTTCGCCGGAGCTCACCGTGCCGCTGACCGCGATGCTCGACAGCAAGGCGATGATGCCGATGCCGAGAATGTCCTCGACGATCAGCACACCGAAAATCAGCTGCGCGAAGCGCTCGTTCTTCATCTTCAGGTCGTTGAGCGCCTTGACGATGATGGTGGTCGAGGAAATCGCCAGGATCGCGCCGAGGAACAGCGAATCCATGGTGTTCCAGTCGAACCAGCGGCCGATTTCGTAGCCGATCCAGATCATCAGGACAATTTCGAGGAACGCTGCGATGAAGGCCGTGGCGCCGACCTTGAACAACTTGCGCAGGCTGAACTCCAGGCCAAGGCAGAACATCAGGAAAATCACCCCCAGCTCGGCGAGGGTCTTGATGGTTTCTTCATCGTGGATCAGGCCGAACGGCGGCGTGTGCGGGCCGATGATGAAGCCGGCGACGATGTAGCCGAGTACCACCGGCTGCTTGAAACGGTGGAACAACACGGTCACCACACCTGCGACCAACATGATCACCGCCAGATCCTGAATAAAGCTGATGGCATGCATGGTGTGGGCTCCTTGAATGACGAGGCTCACGCAGGCATGGGAAATGTCTGGGCGAGCTGAGTAAAAATCCGCTTTGGGTGTAGGAATCGCCCTTGGGGAGGCGCTTTTGCAGGGTAACACCGCGACTTCCGGCTGAAAGGCGGTGCAATATATGGAAACAGATCGATTCGGGCGTGACGGCGGCGAGTTGCCTGGCGTCCCGATAACGGTGCTTTTGAAAAGCGACCAGGCACCCGCAGAGGTGTTTCTTCCAGCAACCCTGCCTTGACCCGTGAGAACGTTATGGAACCCGGAAACGCCCAGCTGTCGATGACGGTACTGATGACCCCCGACATGGCCAACTTCTCTGGCAATGTCCACGGCGGCACCCTGCTCAAATACCTCGACGAAGTGGCCTACGCCTGCGCCAGCCGTTATGCCGGCCGCTACGTGGTGACCCTGTCGGTGGATCAGGTGATTTTCCGCGAGCCGATCCACGTCGGCGAACTGGTGACCTTCCTGGCGTCGGTGAACTACACCGGCAACACCTCGATGGAAGTCGGCATCAAAGTGGTGACCGAGAACATCCGCGAGCGCTCGGTGCGCCACACCAACAGCTGCTTCTTCACCATGGTCGCGGTGGACGATCAGCGCAAACCCGCCGCCGTACCGCCGCTGCAACCGCAGAACAGCGAAGACAAACGCCGCTACATGCAGGCGCAACAACGCCGGCAGATCCGTCAGGAGCTGGAAAAGCGCTATCAGGAAATCAAGGGCGACGCCTGAGATTTTTAGCGATCTGACGACCGCTATCGCGAGCAGGCTCGCTCCCACGGATAAAACGTCACCTGTGGGAGCGAGCCTGCTCGCGATTGAAGCCGACGCGGCATCAGAGGCTGATCGGCGTAGCCTCGAATTTCACCCGCGGATGCGCAATCCGGTCCTGCGCCCGCACAAGTTGCAGCTCGTAACTGGCGCAGGCCTGGGTTTCCAGCAGCACTTCATGTACCGCTGCTGCGGTGAATTCAAACGCCGCCACCAGGCTGTCACCGAGCAGCACACGCGCCAGGAACAGACCGGACGTCAGATCGCCCACCCCCACCGGCTGACGCGGAAACGCCAGCAGCGGACGCCGCAAATGCCAGCTGCCCTCGGCCGTCACCAGCAACATTTCAAAGCCATCCGCCGGTTTGCCCGGATAATCCAGATGCTTGACCAGCACCGCTTTCGGTCCACGCGCCAGAAGCGCACGCGCCATCGCCAGACAATCGAACAGCGACTGCGGCTTGCGCCCGGAGAAGCTGTCCAGCTCCAACTGGTTCGGGCACATGAAATCCGCAACGGCAGCGGCCTCCTCCAGCAGGAAGTCACTGACTTCAGCAGGAACGCTGCAACCCTTTTCCGGATGCCCCATCACCGGGTCGCACAGATAAAGGGCTTTCGGGTTGGCCGCCTTGATCCGCTCGATGCCACTGAGAATCGCCCGCCCCTGCGCCGCACTGCCGAGATAACCTGACAGCACCGCATCACAATTGCCCAGCTCACCGATCGCGGCGATGCCCTCGACCAGCTCGGGGATCCGGTGCGGTGCCAGCACTTCACCGGCCCACTGGCCGTACTGGGTGTGGTTGGAGAACTGCACCGTATTGAGCGGCCAGACATTCACCCCGACCCGCTGCATCGGAAAAACCGCAGCGCTGTTGCCGGCGTGGCCGAACACCACATGGGACTGGATGGCGAGCAGATGAGGCGTACGTTTCATTCGGGTTTTTCCGTAAAACGATTGAAATTCAAGCCGCGCAGTATGCGACGAAACGCAGCCTGTACGACAGACCGGCGACGCAGTTAAGCTGACGCCATCATTTGGAGTTTCGTGTTGATGCTCACCCTGGAAAACATTTTCGTGCTGATGCTTTTCGCTGCCGCCGGTGCGTGGCTCTGGCACAACCACGGCTTGCGCGAGCGGGCGCTGGAGCGGGTCAAACAGCATTGCGTGAATGTCGGCGTCGAGTTGCTCGACGGTAACGTGGCGCTGAAGAAGATCGGCCTGATCAAGGACGCCAGCGGTCGGCGACGTCTGGCCCGGGTCTACAATTTCGAATTTACCGTGACCGGCGAAACCCGGCACAACGGCACCATCACCCAGTTCGGTGCGCACAGCGCGCAGATTGAACTGGCGCCCTACCCGGCACCGTTCGATGACACACCACCCGTGGTGGAGGTGACAAAACCGCGTGGTGAAGTGATTGAGCTGAGCCAGTGGCGTCAGGAGCACACCAAGTGGAAGCCTTGAATCAGCTCGCCTGAAGCCGACAACGGGCCAGCCCGGCCTGTAATTCACCGACCGCTTGCGGCTCGTCGAAAATCAGCTCGATCCGGGAATCCTTGCGCCATTCACTGGACAGCCAGCTGAGCTCGGCATTGTCCAGCGCATTGGCTGACTGCCAGCCGCCCGGGCTGTGAATCACCAGTTTGGCCCGCCGCCAGTTCAGATTTTCCAGCCATCGGCCAACACCACCGACGTCAAACACCTGGCTCGGATGCCAGCGCCAACCGATGCTCCAGCCACCCTCCTGGGCCTGGCTCAGGCAGATCGGCAGCGCCGGATCGCTCCAGATGGCCGGCATTTGTGCCAGCCCCTGCGGCACAATCAACTTATCCACACCTGCTTGCGCCTGTACTGCCAGTCCCGGCAATTCGCCGAGCGGCAACATCGCCCGTTGCGTCCAGATCAGTCTGACAGACGGCAACTGTCGGGTGATTCGCTCACGCGTGGGCTCGTCGAGGTTTTCCGCCTTGTTCAACAGCAGCAGGCCTGCACTGGACAAGGTTTCCTGCTGCGCGTCCGGCAGCGGTTTGCCCGCGGCAAGGGCCTGGGCGTCCAGCACCAGCACGCAAGGTTGTATGGCGAGTACGCCTTGCCACGGCGCCTCGTTCAGCTGCTTCAGCAACTGCGCCGGATGCCCGAGCCCCGAGGGCTCGATGAACAAGCGATCCGGCCGTGCCTTGCGCAACAATCGCCCCAGACCGATCTGGAACGGCGCACCGTTCACGCAACACAAACAGCCCCCGGCCACTTCGCCCAGTGCGATACCATCGGCGTCGCGGGTCAACAGCGCCGCGTCGAGCCCGATCTGGCCGAACTCGTTGATCAGCACCGCCCAGCGCTCGCCCGCCGGTCGCTGGGCCATGAGCTGGCGGATCAGGCTGGTCTTGCCCGCGCCCAAGGGGCCGGCGATGACGTGGGTGGGAATGTTCTGCAACATGATCAAGATTTCTGGAGGTCGAAGATGCGGTGGATGGGATGGTCGTTGCTGCTGACGCTGGTGTCGAGCGAGGCTTTGGCCCAGGCCTGCGTGGTGCACAGCCAGGCGGAGCGGCTCGACGTGAAAGTCTGCCAGCAGAACCGCAACATCCCGGAAAAACTGTTCAACGACGGCTTCTGCCAGCCGACCCTGGCCGGGCAGAAAGTCGAGGTTCAATACGTCAACCAGTGCCCCGCTGGCGCGTTCGGCGTGTGCAGCAACGCGCAAGTCGCCAATATGCCTTATCGCCAGGATATCCACTATTACGGCGTGGCCACCGATGCGGCGTATTTGCAGCCCTATTGCGAGGGCCAGAGCCAGGGGAAGTGGCTCAAGCCCTGAGGCGCTATCCGAGCCAGTCGAGGGTCAGCATCAGCCGCCGCTCACCTGGCGCCGGTTGCGGCGAGCGATGAATCAGGCCGAAACCTTCGTTGCCGTGCCATTTTTCGCCCTTGAGCAATGCCACTTCGCCGCGATTCAATTGCTGAATCCGTGACGCTTCCTGCGGCTCGGCTTGCGGCTGTCCCAGTTGCCGACGATCCATCTGCCCTTCCCTTAGCCATTCACTGCCGACACCGGCGTACGTGGTGATCAACCGCACCGGCACATGATCGACGTGGAAACGCGGACACATCGCCTTGTCCAACACCCGCAGGCGCAAGCCGATCCGCCGCGCGCCCAGCAGGCAGGCGAAGGCACTGACCAGCCATTTCAAGTCGGCGACAAACCCTTCGTAGCCTTCCAGATCGCGAAAGCCGCTGGCCAGTCCCGTGAGATCCGGTTCTGCGTCTTCGTCCGGCAATTCCAGGCACAGCGCCTCGGCGTAAGGTTCGTTCAGAGACAGCAACAGGTCCGCGAATTCGGCAATGTGCAGCGGAAGCTGTCGTTGCCAGACCGCGAGGTTGGTCTCGTCGTCGAGAATGTTCGCCAGTGCCTGCGGGGTCTGGCCGAAAGACTGATGACGAATGCTGCCTGGCAGCGATTTCAGGGCGAGCATCAGGCGACCTCGTCGTGCCAGGAGCCAAAAGGATCACGTAGCTGTAGCCAGCCTTGAGTACCGAGCGCCATTTCATCATCGGTCAGCAGGCAATCATCGAGTTCCGACGACAGCTGTGCGAAATCGATGTTCTGCCCGATAAACACCAGCTCCTGACGACAATCGCCTACGCTGGCGATCCAGTTTTCCATGATCGCGGCGGTACTTTCCTGATCCTGTGGCCACTGTTCTTTTGGCACGAAGCGCCACCAGCGTCCGGCGAAACCATGGCGCATCAGCCCTCCTGCCTGAGACCAGCTACCGGCGTCGGTGGGTTTGCTGGCCAGCCAGAAGAAGCCTTTGGAGCGCAGCAGTTTGCCGTTTACCCAAGGGCGATCGATGAAGTCGAAGAAACGCTGCGGATGAAAGGGCCGGCGAGCCCGATAGGCCGTGGAGGCGATGCCGTACTCCTCGGTTTCCGGCACATGTTCGCCACGCAGTTCCTGCAACCAGCCGGGGGCCTGGGCGGCTTTTTCGAAGTCGAAACGACCGGTATTGAGAATTTTCTCCAGCGGTACCTCACCCATGACCATCGGGATGATCTCGGCCTGAGCGTTGAGGCGCTTGAGAATGGCTATCAACTCTTCCCGCTCGCGGCTGCTGATCAGGTCGATCTTGCTGATCAACAGGACGTCGGCGAATTCGATCTGCTCGATCAGCAGATCGGTGATCGAACGTTCATCTTCTTCACCAAGAAATTCCCCACGAGAGGCGAGATTTTCCGCGGCCTGGTAGTCCGGCAGGAAATTCATACCGTCGACTACAGTGACCATGGTGTCGAGGCGAGCGATGTCGGCGAGGCTTTGCCCCTGCTCATCACGGAAGGTGAATGTCTCGGCCACTGGCAACGGCTCGGAGATTCCGGTGGACTCGATCAGCAAATAGTCGAAGCGGCCTTCGCGGGCCAACTGACTGACCTCTTCCAGAAGGTCCTCACGTAACGTACAGCAGATACAGCCATTGCTCATTTCCACGAGCTTCTCTTCTGCACGGTTCAGGCTGACATCACGCTGGACTTCGCTGCCATCGATATTGATCTCGCTCATATCGTTGACGATAACGGCGACGCGCAGATCGTCTCTGTTACGTAGTACGTAATTCAAAAGTGTACTTTTTCCGGCACCGAGAAAGCCGGACAAAACGGTCACGGGAAGTCGGGAAGACATTGGATAAACCTCATCAGACGATCGCTAAACAACGCTGAGGCTCTCGGGGCGAGCGTTCTTGAGCTTCGATGAGATCACCAGGGAAGCAGACGCTTGAAATGGAAGCCACGGAAAGCCTTGTCCGATTAATGTTATAGTATAACAACAAAATCAATCCACTCTCTTCTTGCCCAAAGTGACAAAGGGCCGGAAGCTGCAATAGGTCGTCGCCGAGTTAAGTCATGAAAACCGCGCTGAAATACTCGTTTATCTGCCTGGCATTGCTGACGCTGAAGGCCGAAGCACAAGTGCCGGGACTCGCCAATTGCACGCGCAGCGCGAACCTTTTGGCGTGCATCGATGCCAACGGCAACGCCTACAGCGTCAACACCGTCGGCAGCACGATTTACCTGCGCGGATTCGAGAAAGCGGGAAACCGCTACTGGGCACAAACCAACAGCCGCTATGGGCAACTGACCTTCTTCACCGGCATCGCTTCCGATGGAGAAGCCTGGGTTGGCTACAACCGGCGAGTGGGCTGGACGACGATCAATCGGTTCTCCAGCTCAGGCGGCAGCAGTGCGAAGTTCACCTGCAGCCGGATCACTGGCTGCTAAACCCGCGATCCTTTCTGCTCTTGTTGCCAGGCCATATAGCTGTCGACAGGTGGATTCTTCTGGAAATAGCGCTGCAAGCCCTCAAACAAACCGTCTGCTACGGCCTGCTGGTGACGCGCGGTCACCAGACGCTGACTGTCCCGCGCGTTAGAAATGAACCCGGTTTCCACCAGGATTGACGGCACATCCGGCGATTTCAGAACGGCAAATCCAGCCTGTTCCACGCGCTTTTGGTGCAGCGTAGTGATGCCAGCCAGACTGCCCAGCACTGTGCTTCCGAGTTGCAGACTGGCAGCGATGGTTGCGTTCATCGACATGTCGAGGATCACGCCAGCGAGCATCGGATCCTTGTCCTTGAGATTGAGCAGGCTGGTGGCGCCAAGCAGATCCACACCGTTCTCACGCTGCGCCATGAACCGCGCGGTGGCGGACGTAGCGCCACCTTCGGACAAGCAGTACACCGACGCCCCGGAAGCCGTCAGACGCGGTGCAGCATCGGCGTGCACCGAGATGAACATATCGGCCTTGTGCTGACGCGCAATCTCCACACGCTTGCGCAACGGGACGAAGAAATCGTCGTTACGAACCAGCTTCACATCAAATCCTTTCTCTCGTTTAAGCCGACGTGCGAGTAGTTGTGCAATAGACAAAACCACATCCTTTTCCCGCTCGCCTTTGGCGCCGATTGCACCCGGATCTTTTCCGCCATGACCAGGGTCGACCACCACCATGATGTCGCGCTTGGGGTGGGATTTTTCCTGGGGTGTTTCACGTGGAACGCTTGGAGGCGGCCCCGATGATGCGCTCATCAAGTCCAAAACCAGGCGATGTCCTTGCCCATCTTGAGGCGCCAACAAAAATGAATTGAGCTGAACCGGACTGCTTAAATCCAGCACGATCCGGGTGTTCCCTTGGCCAAAATGGCCGGAGCGGATCGAATGAATAGGGGTGCCGGATAACGCCAACTGGCTGAAATCCCCACTCAGGCTGGCGCCGCTCAAATCGATGATCAACCGCTCCGGCGCACTCAAGGTGAAGGTCTTGTAGCTCACAGGACCACTCAGATCGAACACCAGCCGAAGCTTGTCATCCGAACGCCAAAGCCGCGCATTGCGTATCTGCGTGGCGGACACCGAAAAAGGCAAAACAAAGGCCGCGCTGGCCAGCATCAGGTTGAGCAAGTGGCGTCTGTGCATATGAAAGCCTGTTCATGAAAAAGGCATCGTGGCTTGAATTGTTATAATGTAACATTAAATTCAATCACCATGATGGAACTGCTCATGAACGCGCTGACTTTGCCGGATGTCGCGGCTCAAGCCGCCCGCCAGGCCCTGCCACTCGAATGGGTGGGAATGTGCGGCATTGCATTACCTGTGTTTATCGAAGGCCAACGCTTGGCTGCAAAAGCGGATGCAGGCGTCAGTCTTGATGATGGAGACGCACGCGGCATTCACATGTCGCGGCTCTATCTGGGGCTGGAAGCGCTGGAGCAGGAGAACCTTTCTCCCGCCCTTTTGCGAAAAGTTCTGCAGCGTTTTCTCGACAGCCACGAAGATCTTTCCGAAGCCGCCTATCTCAATATCCACACAGATTTATTGCTGAGAAGGTCGGCATTGGTCAGTCCTTTGGCAGGATGGAAAACCTACCCCGTCACTGTTTCAGCTCACCTGAAAAGCAAAATGTTCCACGTGGAACTGAAAATGGAGGTGGCTTACTCGTCGACTTGCCCGTGTTCTGCAGCATTGGCGAGGCAACTGATCCAGCAACAATTCATCGAAGACTTTGCCAACAAGCCACTGCAGCACGCCGACGTGTTGGCGTGGCTGGGCTCGACCCAAGGCATCGTGGCCACACCTCACAGCCAACGCAGTACCGCCCAGTTGCATTTGCACCTGGACGAATTCGTCGACGAACTACCCCTGACGTCCATCATCAATGACGCCGAAGCAGCCCTCGGCACCGCCGTACAAACCGCCGTAAAGCGCGCCGACGAACAAGCCTTCGCCCTCGCCAATGGCCAGAACCTGATGTTCTGCGAAGACGCTGCCCGACGCCTGAACCTGGCACTGCGTCGCTCACCCGGTGTCAGCGAATTCCACGTACGGGTCATCCACGCCGAAAGCCTTCATGCTCACGACGCCGTCGCCGAGAGTCACTGGCGCCGGGAGCAGCCATGATTCGTTGCCAGAACATGAGCTGGGGAGCCCCCGGCCAACCGCTTACCGCACCGCTCAACCTGAGGTTGGAAAGCGGCAGCCTGACGGCAATCATCGGCGTCAACGGCAGTGGCAAAAGCAGCCTGCTCAAAGTCATCGCCGGATTACAGCGACCGCTGGCTGGCAAAGTCGAACTAGGTGTTCCACGCCAAAGCGGTTTGTCCTTCCTGCCTCAGCAACAGCATCTGGATCGACAGTTCCCGATCAGTCTTCAAGAGTTGGTGGCAGCCGGTTTCTGGGGACGCCGACTGTCGTCGCATCTCAGAGCCCAGCGTCTCGAATCCGCACTGGAAGACTGGCATCTGAGCGGACTGGAACATCGTCCCCTGATGGCCCTCTCCGGCGGAGAACTGCAACGCGCCCTGCTCGCCCGATTGAGTCTGGCCGACACTCCGTTGCTGCTGCTCGACGAACCCCATGCCGCGCTCGACGAACTGGGGCAGAAACTGTTGTGGCAACACCTGCACGCCTGGCATGAGCAGGGACGAACCCTGGTGGTGGTTTGCCATGACCTTGCCGCCGTGCGCCAACACATTCCACAGACCTTGCTGATCAAACAGAGCGGCTGCGCATTCGGCAGCAGCACCGACCTCATTCAGCAAACACCTCACACGCAGGTGGCCTGATGCTCACGCTGAGCCATTTATGGCAACCGTTCCACGAGTTCGTCTTTATGCGCCGGGCCCTCCTCGGCGGTCTGGTCCTGGCGTGCAGCACCGCGCCATTGGGCGTGTTTTTGATCCTGCGCCGGATGAGCCTGATTGGCGACGCCGTCGCCCACGGCATCCTCCCCGGCGCCGCGCTGGGGTTCTGGTTCGCCGGGTTGAGTCTGCCGGCCTTGACCCTCGGCGGACTCGGTGCCGGCCTGAGCATGGCCGGACTCGCCGCGTGGATCACCCGGCGCACCGGCCTGCGCGAAGACGCCAGCCTCGCCGCGATCTATCCCATCTCGTTAGCCAGCGGCGTGCTGATTCTCGGCATCGCCGGCAAGCGACTCGATTTGCTGCACCTGCTGTTCGGCTCCGCTTTGGCGGTCGATGGGCCGACCCTCAACGGCATGCTGTGGGTGTCGGCACTCAGCCTGATGGCCATGGCGCTGATCTACAAACCCTTGCTGCTCGACACCCTCGATCCGTTTTTCCTGCGCACGGTCAGCCGACTCGGCCCCGTGGCCCATGGCGTGTTCCTGACGCTGGTGGTGCTCAATCTGGTGATTGGCTTCCAGGCCATCGGCGCCTTGATGGTGGTCGGCCTGATGATGCTGCCCGCCGCCGCATCACGCTTCTGGAGCCGACGCCTGCCGATCCTGATTGCCATCGCCGCGCTCATCGGTTGCGCATCGGTATGGCTCGGCCTGTTGCTGTCGTTCTACTACTCGCTGCCCAGCGGACCGGCCATCGTGTTGGTCGCCGGCGGCGGTTACCTGTTATCCGTGGTGTTCGGACCGGTGCACGGTCTGTTGCGCCGCCCGCCTTTGCTCACATCCCAATGAGGTGTTTCCCGATGCGCGCTCTACTCGTGCTGTTCAGCCTGATGCTGTCGATGTCGTTATCGGCGGCGGAAAAACTGCCGGTGGTCACCAGTTTCAGCATCCTTGCCGACATGGTGCATCAGGTCGGCGGCGAGCATATCCAGATCACCAACATGGTCGGCCCTGACGCCGATGCCCACACTTACGAACCCACTCCGGACGACGCCAAAGCCCTGCTCAAGGCGAAACTGATCGTCAAGAACGGTCTGGGTTTCGAGCCGTGGCTGGATCGGCTGGTCGCCAGCACCGACACCAGAGCCCCGGTGATCAGCGCCAGTCGCGGCGTAATTCCGCGCTCGCTGGATGAGGACGGCGAAACCGTTCCCGACCCTCACGCCTGGCACAACCTGGCGAACGCCGAGCTGTACGTCGCCAACATCACCAAGGCGCTGATCGCTGCTGACCCTGCAAACAAAGCCGACTACGAGCGCAACAGCCAGGTCTACCTGAAACAGATCTACGCCCTCCTCGCCCAGGCGAAAGCCAAGCTCGGTTCCTTGCCGCCGGGCAACCGCAAGATCGTCACCAGCCACGACGCCTTCGGTTATCTCGGTCAGGCCTACGGCATCGACTTCATGGCGCCACAAGGTCTGTCCACCGAACGCGAACCTTCCGCTGCCGAAGTCGCCGCGCTGATCACCCAGATTCGTCAGGCCAAGGTTAAAGCGGTGTTCATGGAAAACATCAAGGACGCGCGCCTGCTCAAACAGATCGCCGACGAAAGCGGCGCACACATCGGCGGCACGCTGTACTCCGACGCCCTCGCCGCCAGCGGTCCGGCCAGCACCTTCACAGGGCTGTTCGAATACAACCTCAACACTCTTTACCAAGCCCTGAGCCAACCATGATCCGTAAAAATCCTTCCGGTGATTTGCCGCAGATTGCCGAGTCTGCCTACGTCGATAAAACCGCGATCATCTGCGGCAAAGTCGTCATCGGTGAAAACGTATTCGTCGGCCCGTACGCGGTGATCCGCGCCGATGAAGTGGACGCCACAGGCGACATGGAGCCGATCACCATCGGCGCCAATTCGAACATCCAGGACGGCGTGGTGATCCACTCCAAATCCGGCGCGGCGGTGACTATCGGCGAATTCAGCTCCATCGCCCACCGCTCGATCGTGCATGGCCCGTGCACGGTCGGCGACCGGGTGTTCATCGGTTTCAACAGCGTGCTGTTCAATTGCGTGGTGGGCAACGGCTGTGTGGTGCGGCACAACTCGGTGGTCGACGGCCGAGATCTGCCGGACGCGTTCTACGTGCCCTCCACCACGCGCATCGGCCCGGGCACCGACCTCTCGCAATTCCCGCCGGTGAGCGTGAGCGCTTCGGAGTTTTCCGAAGATGTGGCGCGCACCAACGTCGACCTGGTGCGCGGCTACAAAGCCTTGCAGAACGAGTTCTGAATCATGAGCAGTGTGTTGATTCGCAATGCGCGGCTGGTGAACGAGGGGCGTGAGTTCGACGCCGATCTGTTGGTCAGCCACGGGCGCATCGTCAAGATCGCCGGCAGCATCGAAGGGGAAAACGCGACCCGTGAAATCGACGCCGACGGTCAATGGCTGCTGCCGGGAATGATTGATGACCAAGTGCATTTCCGTGAGCCGGGTGCGCCGGCCAAGGGCAGCATCCACACCGAGTCCCGTGCAGCCGTGGCCGGCGGCATCACCAGTTTCATGGACATGCCCAACACCCACCCTGCCACTCTGACTCTCGAAGCGCTGGCCGACAAAAAGCGCCGGGCGGCAATCAACTCGGTGGCCAACTACGGTTTTCACTTCGGCGTCAGTCACGACAATCTGGACACGGTCGCAGCACTCAACCCGAGCGAAGTGGCCGGGGTCAAAGTGTTCATGGGCGCGTCCACCGGCAACATGCTGGTGGACGACCCGCACACCCTCGAGCGCCTGTTCGCTGAAGTGCCGACGATTCTGCTGGCCCACTGCGAACACACCCCGAGCATCGAGGCGAATGCCGCGAACCTGCGCGAACGCTTCGGCAACCAATTGCCAGCCGATGCCCATGCGCTGATCCGTAATGCCGACAGCTGCTTTCGTTCATCGTCTCTGGCGGTGGATCTGGCCAAACGTCATGGCACTCGCCTGCACGTCCTGCACCTGACAACGGCCCGCGAGCTGGCGTTGTTCGAAGACAAACCGCTGTCGCAAAAACGCGTCACCGCCGAAGTCTGCCTGCATCACTTGCTGTTCGATGACCGTGACTATCCGAAGCTTGGCAACCTGATCAAATGCAATCCAGCGATCAAGTCCCAAGCCGATCGTGATGCCTTGCGTCAGGCACTGCTGAGCAATCGACTGGACGTGATCGGCAGCGATCACGCACCGCACACCTGGGCGGAAAAGCAGCAAGCGTATGAACAGGCGCCGTCTGGACTGCCACTGGTGCAACACGCGCTGCCGGCGCTTCTGGAACTGGTGGCGGATGGCGTATTGCCGATCACCACGCTGGTGGCGAAGACCAGCCACCGGGTGGCCGATCTGTTTGCCATTCCGGATCGCGGTTATTTACGTGAAGGATATTGGGCGGATCTGGTGTTGGTTCAACCGGAGCCTGG
Organism: Pseudomonas sp. IT-P2; assembly: GCF_949767575.1. Lineage (NCBI taxonomy): Bacteria > Pseudomonadati > Pseudomonadota > Gammaproteobacteria > Pseudomonadales > Pseudomonadaceae > Pseudomonas > Pseudomonas sp. IT-P2. The sequence continues at coordinate 423,500 of NZ_CATKQA010000044.1, forward strand.
GGGTGTCGCGGTGTCCCGCCAACCGGTTCTGTCGCAATGTGGCTGGACGCCGTTCGCTCAGCGCAGCTTTCGGCATCGGGTCAGCACGACGATGGTGTCGGGGCAGATCGCGTGGCATGACCATCGGATCCACGACAACTGCCAAGGATTGCCGCTGCGTTTCATGCGCTGAAAAAAAACCGCCTCCACTCGATGTGGAGGCGGTTTCGATAATGACGTTACGCTCTCGGTTTGACCGTGCCGCAATCCTGACCCAGCCAGACTGCCCGGGTTTCCAGACTGCCCTTCTGGTTGATCCCGATCGCATTGAAAGTGCCATTGGCGACGGTGGTGAACTCGCGGTCACTGAGGAACGTCGCGACGCCGGTGCCTTGGGCTTTCGGGCAACTGAAGCGGAATTTCCACTGGTTGCCGACACGCTCGGTGATCTGCTGTTTGCAGCCCGACTGCGGGTCCGCCAGCGGAATATCGTTGGTCGCCACCTGCTGCGGCGTCAGGCAGGCGCGGATACCCTTGCCACCGATATTGATCCCCTGCTTCTCCAGTTCCGCCCGCTGCTGCGGGGTGATCTGGCCCTGAATCTGGCCGAGGATCGATTGCACATCCATCACCTGATCATCGACCTTCACATTGCTCGACGTCATTTCCCACAACCCCGGCTGCAGCATTTGCGCCTGAGCAACCACCGGCAAGGCCAAACCCAGGCCCAGCGCCAAACCCAGCAGACGAACGTTCATTGAAAAACTCCTGATCAGTAGTGGCCGTTAGACGCCGGCCGCCTGTTTCGGTTCATGGCGGGCGCTGACGGCGTGAAAACAAATAGCGACAATCGCCATGGAACATGGTCTGTTAAGCATTGAATCTTCAGGAGCAAGGTTGCCCCATGGATTATTTCGGACCGCACATTTTCGGTTACCTGATCGCCCTGATACACACCCTCGGCTCGATCGCCGCGATCCATGCCGTATTGACCGTACGCACCGCCCAAGGCTCGATCGCCTGGGCGCTGTCGCTGATCTTCATTCCCTACCTCACCCTCATTCCTTATCTGGTGTTCGGCCGCAGCACCTTCGATGGCTACATCAAGGCCCGCCGCCAGGCCAACGAACAAATGCGCCTGGCGATTTCCGAGCTCAACTGGCGGCCGTGGGTGGAAGAGGCCCTGACCGCCCGCGCCTCGAATGCTTACGACTCGTTGCGGGCAATGCCGAAGCTGGGGCGCATGCCGTGCCTGGCCAACAATGAAGTGCAATTGCTGATCAACGGCGCGGCGACCTTCGAGGCGATTTTCCACGCAATCGACCAGGCGCGGGAAGCGGTGCTGATCCAGTTTTTCATCATTCACGATGATCGCCTCGGCCAGCGTTTACGTGACCTGTTGCTGAAGAAAGCCGCCGAAGGCGTGGTGATTCATCTGCTCTACGACCGCATCGGCAGCCACGCCCTGCCCCACAGCTACGTGCAGGCGCTGCGCGATGGCGGCGTCGAGGTCAAGGCGTTCGCCACCCGCAGCGGCTGGCTCAATCGGTTCCAGGTGAATTTTCGCAACCACCGCAAGATCGTGGTGGTCGACGGGCTGATCGGGTTTGTCGGCGGCCACAACGTCGGCGACGAGTACATGGGTGAAAAACCACCGCTGGCGCCGTGGCGCGACACTCACGTCCAGGTGCGCGGCCCGGTGGTGGCGTGCATGCAGGAGTCGTTTGCCGAAGACTGGTTCTGGGCCGCGCGGTCATTGCCGCCGCTGATCCTGCCGGACGCGTACCCGGAGGACGGCGTGCTTTGCCAATTGCTCGCCAGTGGCCCGGCGGATGCTTACGAAACCTGCTCGCTGTTCTTCGTCGAAGCCATCCACGCCGCCACCGAGCGCGTGTGGATCACCAGCCCCTACTTCATTCCCGACGAAGCCGTATTCGCAGCATTGCGCCTCGCGGTGCTGCGCGGAGTCGACGTGCGCCTGTTGCTGCCTTCGCGCCCCGACCACCGCATCGTCTACGCCGCCTCCAGCCTGTATGCGTTCGAAGCGGTGCGCGCCGGCGTGCGGGTATTCCGCTACGAACCGGGTTTCCTGCATCAGAAAGTGGTGTTGATCGACAGCGAAATCAGCGCCATCGGCAGTGCCAACCTGGACAACCGCTCGTTCCGGCTGAATTTCGAGGTAATGCTGCTGACCGTCGACAGCGAATTTGCCGCCAGCGTGGAACAGATGCTCAACGATGATTTCGCCCAGGCCTACGAAGTCGCCAAAGAAGAAAGCCGGGAGATCCACCGCCTGCAACAGGTCGGTATGCGGATCGCCCGGCTGATTTCACCGATCCTCTAGGTTCAAGGGTGGTAGATGTCGTCCCTCGTCCACGGCAGTTCATGGCTGCCATCGGCATGGGCCTTCACGGCGAGGATCTGGTGCAGGTTGATCCAGCCGCGAGCGAACGCATAAGCGCAGCCCGCCAGGTACAGACGCCAGATACGCAGCGCCTGGTCCGGCACCAGTTTCGCAGCGGCTTCGAGGTTGTCCTCAAGCCGTTCGCTCCAGTGGTCCAGCGTGCGCGCGTAGTGCAGGCGCAGACTCTCGACGTCGACGATTTCCAGACCCGCTTCGCTGATCTCGGCCGAGATCATCGCCAGGTGCGGCAGCTCGCCGTTGGGGAACACATATTTCTCGATGAAATCCCCGGCGCCGCGCCCCACAGGGCGGCCATCGGTGTGCTTGGCGGTGATGCCGTGGTTCATCACCAGACCGCCCTCTTTCACCGCGCCGAACAGGGTTTTGCAGTATTCGGCGAGGTTGGCGTGGCCGACGTGCTCGAACATGCCGACGCTGACCACTTTGTCGAAACGCCCGTCCCGGGGCAGATCGCGGTAGTCGAGCAGTTGCAGTTCGATCTGGTCTTCCAGACCTTCGGCTTTCACCCGCTCGCGGGCCAGGGCCAGTTGCTCTTTGCTCAGGGTGATACCGAAGACCTTGGCGCCGAACTCACGGGCGGCATACCGCGCCAGTCCGCCCCAGCCACAACCAACGTCCAGCAGATAGTCGCCGGGCTGCAGGCGCAGCTTGCGGCACAGGTGCCGGAACTTGGCTTGCTGGGCTTGCTCCAGGGATTCGCTGCCGGTTTCGAAATACGCGCAGGAATACGCCATGTCGCTGTCCAGCCACAGCTGGTAGAACGCGTTGGACAGGTCGTAGTGATAGGAGATGGCTTTGGCGTCGGTTTCCTTGTCATGCACGGTGCGCACCGGCTGACTGTCTTCGTCCTCGTCGAGCAGCGCCGTGCTCAACTCATCGCACACCCGGATGACCTCGCTGATCGAGCCTTCCAGTTCGAGTTTGCCCTCGACGAACGCCGCCCCCAGCGCGTCGAGACTTGGATGAGTCAACTGGGACACCATCAACGGGTCCTTGACCACGATGGTGACACTGGGCGTCGGGCCCAGATTGAATTCATGGCCGTCCCAGAGTCGCAGGCGTAGCGGAAGCTGCAGATTCTGTAAGGCCGGTGGAAGTTGCGCGAGCATGGAATATCCCCCTGGTTTCAGACGTCTGATCTGAGGGTAGACCATCCTTGAAAATTAGCAGGCTATCGATTTGATAGTCGCCGACTATCAGCCTCAGAGGCTGTCATCGCGCTGTCATCCCTGGTTCAGTGCGCCTTCTCAAATGACTGCGAGACCGGCGCACAGTTCGAAAATTGATCAGTCCGACGCTTTGAGCTTCAGCAGTGGTTCCTGAAAACGCAGCAAGCGTCCGGCATTGCCCAGCACCAACAGCGTACTCAGATTGTGCAGCAACGCGGCGATCATCGCCCCCGCCGCACCGAGCCAGCCGAAGGCCGCGAACACCACGATGGCCAGCGTCCAGCCCAGACCGATGATCACGTTCACCTGCAAGGTCCGTCGGCACTGGCGGCTCAGGCGCACACAGGTGCCGAGCCGCCGCAGGTCGCTGCCGATCAGTACGATATCGGCGGATGCCAGCGCAATATCCGCGCCGCCCGCGCCCATCGCCACACCCACAACACCCGCCTTGAGCGCCAACGAATCGTTGATCCCGTCGCCGACCACCATCGGCCGGAAGCCGTTGTCGATTTCCTTGAGCACTCGATTGAGCTTGTCTTCGGGCAACGCCTGGGCTTCGACTTCGTGCAGGCCGACATCCCTGGCGAGGGTTTGCGCGACGCTCTGACGGTCACCGGTCAACAGCAGTTGCCGCCCCAACCCGAGATCACGCAGTTCGCTCAACGCAAATCGCGCTTCCGGTTTGACGGTGTCGGCCAGCAACAGCCAGGCAAGGAATTCGCCGTTCAGTGCCAGCCCGGCAATCGGGCCATCGTGTTCGGGGATGGCGGTGGTCGGGATGCCCAACTGCGCAAACAGCTCCGGACGCCCGAGTGCGGCGTCGCCTTGCGCGGTTTTGGCCACTACGCCCAGCCCCTGCCGCTCATGAATATCGGTCAGCACCAGCGCCTCTTCTGCGCTGACCAGTCCGGCCAGCGCGCGGCTGACCGGATGGCTGCTAGCCGCACCCAGGCTTGCAGCCAGCGCCATCACCGACCCGTGATCTGCTCGCAGGCTGTTGATCGATTGCAAGCGCAGCGTGCCGTACGTCAGGGTGCCGGTCTTGTCGACGACCAGCGAAGTGAGATCGGCCAGCTCCTCAAGGAATGCCGAACTGCGAATCAGAATCCCGTGCCGCGCCGCCACCGCCACCCCGGCAATCGCCGTGGCAGGTGCCGACAACACCAGCGCGCATGGGCATGCTGCCACCAGCACCGCGAGCATCGCCTGCGCATCGTTGGTGATAAACCAGGTCACCGCCGCGAGCAGCAACACCAGCACCATGTAGCTGCCGGCATAACGTTCGAGCAACCGGGTGATCGGTGGTTTGGAGCGTTCGGCGTTCTGCATCAGCGCGATGACTTTGCCGAGGGTGGACTCATCCCCGGTGCGAGTCACTTCGATTCGCAGCAGCCCGTCGAGGTTGATCGCACCGCCGAATACCGCCATGCCGACGCCCGCCTCGACCGGCACCGACTCACCGGTGATCGACGCCGTATCGAGGCTGGCCTGGCCGGATAAAACCCGACCGTCCGCCGGCACTCGATCCCCGGCGCGCACTTCGACTTTGTCGCCGGCCTTGAGCGTGCCGTTGTCGACTTCGATGATCGAGCCGTCCGCCTGCACCTTGCGCGCGTGGCTGCGGGTCAATTGGCCGAGGGCATGAATCGCTTCCTCGGAACCGATCACACTGCGTTCTTCCAGCACGTGGCCGAAGATCATGATGATCGGCAACAGCGCCGCCGTGAGCAGATCGCCCGTGGCCCAGGCCCCGATCATCGCCAGGGCGATCAACTGGTCGGTGATGCCGTGCAGGCTCGGATAACGCAGGCTGAACCACGCCGAACGCATTACCGGCACCGCGACTAACAAAGAAGCAAATCCGAGCAGCAACTGACTGACGCCCGTCTGTTCCGGCATCAACCAGCGCCAGATCAACCCCAGACCAAGCAAGCCGAGGGCGAGCATTGCCAAGGTCAACTGGCGCGCGGCGCGGCGTTGTTCGGCCGAGGACAACAAGCTCGGTGCGGTGGTGGTGGCAGTCATTTGCTGGCTCCCTGAATGATCAGGCGTGAATCGTCTTTTGGATCGACCGTGGTGACCGAACCGGCCTGACCGAGAATCTTCGGCATCCGCTCGCGGTACAGACGCAAGAGCATTTGCGGGTCCGTGCCCTGCTGTTGCGCCTTGGCCAGGCTCAATACCGTCGCCGTGTCGGCGGAAGCTCTGGCCAGGCGCTCACCTGCCTGGGCGTGGGCGACTTGCAGCGTGCGGTCAGCCTGTTCGTTGGCGGACTGAGTGAGCTTCTCGGCCTCGGTGCGGGCATTGGCGACCGCTTTGTCGGCTTGCTGGCTGGCGGTGAGGACCGCGTTAAACGCGCTCACCGCCGGCTCCGGCAGACTCGATTGCACATCGACCCGTGCTACTTCGATGCCGATGCCCTGACCGCTCGCCTTCAACTCGGCGAGGCGGCGGTTGATGCCTTGCACCAGATCGCCGCGCAGTCGTTCGCGACGTTCGGCGGCCTGATTGTCAGCGCCGATCAGCTCTGGTCGTGCGACCAGAATCGTGTCCAGGTCCCGCGCGGCCGTCAGCGCCACTGCGCTGCGGGTCACCACTCGATCCAGCGCCGGCAGCACGTGCTCGCCTTGCAGCACAAAGTCATAAGGATCAGTGACCTTGTAGAACACCCGCACATCCAGCTGCACAACACCGGCGTCACCGGTGAGCAGATAACCGGAACCGGCGAGCGCATCACTCAGCGGCGTGGCGAAGGTGGCGACGCGATCCGCCTGCAGGGCCTGATCGCTGCGCAGCAAGTTTTCCACTCTGCGCTCGATCACCCGATCCGCCGCCGGCAATAAAACAACCTGCTCGAACGGCTGCGGCCACGCCAACAACAAACCGGCATTTTGAATGCGGTCCAGCGCTCCGAAATGCAAAACCACCGCGCGATTTTGCGGGTCAATCTGCCGGACATTGGAAAACGCCCAGGCCAATGCCGCGAGCACTGTCACCGCATACAGAGCGAAAAACGCCAGACGTCCCGCTTGAATCCACGGACTGTTCAGCGAATGTGTTCCACGTGGAACTTCATTCATGGCTGCGATCCGCTCTTGCTGTCGAGATTGGGCGGACCGTCGACCAACACCCGAAATGGCGCAGCGTCGGTGCGCAGGATCAGTTTGGTATCTGGCGAAACGATGGTGCCGAGGGTATCCAGCGAGCGCAGCAAGTTGTACAGCTGCGGTGAGCCGGCGTAAGCGCGCCCGTAAATCTGCGCCGCTTCCACCCGCGATTGCGCTTCGATATCGGCAGCTTTCACCGTGGCATCGGCTTGCACGATGCGCGCATCGCGTTCGGCGGCGGAGCGGATTTGCGCTGCCTCTCGCTTGCCGATGGCCGTGCGCTCGGTGGCGATGGTTTCGCGCTCGGCGCGCATCCGGTCAACCGTTGCAGTGAGGGTCACCGATGGCAATGTCAGCCGTTCGATGCCCACCTGCACCACCCGCACGCCGTAAGTGGCGAGCAGTTGCTGATCGATTTGCTGGCGCAACTGCGCTTCAAAATCGGCGATGCGAACCTGGCTGGCATCGGTATTGACCAGATTGGCCAGATCAAAACTGCTGGCCGTGGTTTCCAGTGCCGAGCCGACAAACGTGCGAATCTGCCGCGCCGCTTCGTCCGGCTGGTTCTGCACGGCGCGCATGAAGCGTTGCACGTTGTCGGGATCGCCCTGCACCTGCCAGGCCACGTACGCCTGAACGATGATGCGCAAACCGTCGCGGGTGCCGACGTCCTGCAAGCCGCTGGAGGTTGTGCGCAAACGCAGATCCACCGGAATCGCCGCTTCGAACGGTGCCGGCCAGCGCCAGCTCAGACCCGGCTCCAGCAACACGCGGGACGGATTGCCGAAACGGGTGATGACCGTGGCTTCACCGGAGCGCACTTGCACCAGGCTCGCCGCCGCGATGGCGAACGCCACCAGCAACGCTGCCCAGCCCATACGTTTCCACGGAAAAGGCCCTGCCTCTTCCGGCGCACCGTGGTGATGGTGATGATGCCCGTGATGGTGATGACCGCCGCCATGAGCATGATCGTGGCCGCTGTGGTCATGGTGATCGTGAGTGTGCGACTGGCTCAATGGGTGGCTCCTGGCTGAGCGGTGGTGCGCGCCGGATCTGCCGGCAGCGTGAACGTACGCAGGTCGATGGTCGGTGCGTTACTGCTGCCGCCCAGGCGATGGTCGAGTACCAACAGTTTGGCTTTGCTCAAACCCTGGCTGAGTTGGCTGAAGTATTGCTCCAGCACGAAGGCCTGGCCGGCGCTGGCGTAGGCCTTTTGTTCGGCGCTGAACTTCAGATCCGCCGCCCGGGCGGTGGCATTGATTTCATGGGCGTTGGCACTGGCCTGATCCCGAGCGAGGCTGGCCTGCAACTGCGCCTGGTTACTCGCTTCGGCAGCGGCGCCGCGCTCGCGAGAGATCAACGCCTGAGCGCCGATCTGCGCCGCTTGCACGCTGTGATAGGCATTGGCCGCACCGGCCGGCGGGTGTATCGCTTCGACCACTGTGGCGAGAATTTCCACGCCGCTGTCGAGTTTCTGCAGATCGCTTTGCACGGCGCGGCCGATTTCTTCGGCGAGTCCGGTCCTGTCCTCGCCAAGCAAACCATCGAGTGTGCGCGAGGCAAAGTCATGCACCAGAATCCGGCTGGCGGTGCTGCGGATCAGCGTCGGCACATCGGCGCTGTTGTAGGTGGCGGCCAGTGCGGCTTGATCGCTCAGGCCGATGCGATAGACGAAGCGCACGTCCATGTTGACGATTTGAAAGCTCTGCTGATCGCCCCGGCTGCTGGCGATAACCTGGGACTTGTCATTGACGTGACTGGCGTCCCACAAACGGTTGGCTGTCAGTGGCGCCGGACCTTCTGCCGGGTCCAACTGCACGGGTGCCGGGTTCTCGCCGACGCTGGTCGCCAATTCATGGACCACGCCGTTCTCGACATTCAGCACACGCCCCAACGGCCAGGGCAAACCCGCATGCAGCCCCGGCCCGAACACCTGCACCGGTTTACCGAAACGCTCGTAAATGCCACGGCTTTGCATCGGAATTTCGTGAAGCCCGGTGAGCAACCAGCCCACCGTTGCTACCAGTACCAACACCGGCAAGAACGCGCGGCGCATGTAACTGAAGGCCCAGATCTGACGCAGATCGATGCCGAAGCGGTTATGCAACTCATGCTGCAACGCAAGCAACGGTTGTGGCGGCCAGCGCAGCAGATCGGCGACGAAACTACGGGCCAGCAGCACCGGTTCGAGTTGTTCGCGGCGCGGGCTGAACAACGACAGCAGTGCACGCAGCAGCAATTCCAAGGCAACCAGCCCCGGCAGAATGCCGATCAACACTGCCAGACGCACCGGCCAGATCGCACTGTCACTGGCGAACAACAGGCACAACGCGCCCAGCACCAGACTGATGATTGCAACTCGCGTCAGCTGCGCCAGCGCTCCGGCCTCGGGCCATTGCGCCGGGTTTTCCTGCGCCAGTTGCCGCTCCAGCACCAGCAGACCGAACGCCAAGAGCAACGCGATAGCCGCGCCAACCGTGGCGGACAACCCCACACCCGCCGCCGGCAGCGTCAGATTCCACGTCTGCTCGAGGCTCAGCAGCGCCAGCAACGACCACCCGCCCAGCCACAATGTGGCCGCGCCGATCTGTCCGAGCAGCTGCAGACTGCGCTGGCTCATGCGATCCAGCAGCCGCTCGTACCAGCCTTCCGGCGCAGGTTCTTGCTCAGCCGTCACCGGCACGACGGGACTGATCACCCGCGCCCGCCATTGCGTCACCCACCACTCCGATTGCAGCCCCGCCACCAGCACCAGCAGTGCCGCGCTTTGATTGACCAGCAGCGCGGGCCACAGCGATTGCGGCGCAAACAGCCCGACAAAAAATGCCAGTACCCACCCTGCCCCGGCCAGCGCGCCCAGACTGATCGCCAGGCTACGCAAACGCCGGCCCTGCGTCGCCGCTTGCTGAAAGCGCGGCAATCCGTTCACCGGCGTGCCTTCATCCAGATCGACTTGCATATCCCCCCAAAACCCTTGGCTCACTGCACATATCGTTACGATATAACGAAAGTCGTGAAATATTTGTACTCATTTGCATCATTCAAAGATGGGCAACCTGTCGCTTGCCTGAAGCCTTGACCGAAATGTCTGGAAACGCACATATTACGTTCGTAATTTTAAGCACCAACTACTTTTACCGATCCGCATCCTTCAGCCAGGAGTAAGAGCATGAGCAACTATGACGTGGTGATTCTGGGCGGCGGCCCCGGCGGTTATAACGCAGCGATCCGCGCCGGCCAGCTGGGCCTCAAGGCCGCGTGTGTCGAGGGCCGCGCCACGCTGGGTGGCACCTGTCTGAATGTTGGCTGCATGCCGTCCAAGGCGCTTTTGCATGCGTCAGAGCTCTACGAAGCAGCGCTGGGAGCGGAGTTCGCCAACCTCGGCATCGAGGTCAAACCCACGCTCAACCTTGCGCAAATGATGAAGCAGAAAGACGAAAGCGTGAGCGGCCTGACCAAAGGCATCGAATTCCTGTTCCGCAAGAACAAGGTCGACTGGATCAAAGGCTGGGGCCACATCGACGGCCCCGGAAAAGTCAGCGTGACCGGCGATCAGGGTAGCCGGATCGAGCTGACTGCCAAGGACATCGTCATCGCCACCGGCTCCGAGCCCACTCCCCTGCCCGGCGTGGAGATCGACAACAAGCGCATCCTCGACTCCACCGGCGCGCTGTCCTTGAGCGAAGTGCCCAAACATCTGGTGGTGATCGGCGCAGGCGTGATCGGCCTCGAACTCGGTTCGGTCTGGCGCCGGCTCGGTGCGCAGGTAACCGTGGTGGAATACCTCGACCGCATCTGCCCCGGTGTCGACGGCGAAGCCGGCAAGACTCTGCAACGCTCACTGAGTAAACAGGGCATCAGCTTCAAGCTGAGCTCGAAAGTGACCAGCGCCACCTCCTCGGCCACTGGCGTACAACTCAGCGTCGAACCTGCCGCTGGCGGCAGCGCGGAAATCCTTGAAGCCGATTATGTGCTGGTGGCCATCGGTCGTCGTCCGTACACCCAGGGCCTGGGCCTGGAAAACGTCGGCCTGAGCACCGACAAACGCGGCATGCTCGCCAACAAACAGCATCGCACGGAAGCGCCTGGCGTGTGGGTGATCGGTGACGTGACCTCCGGGCCGATGCTCGCGCACAAGGCCGAAGACGAAGCCATGGCCTGCATCGAGCAGATCGTCGGCAAGGCCGGCGAGGTCAATTACGAGCTGATTCCCAACGTGATCTACACCCGCCCGGAGCTGGCCAGCGTCGGCAAGACCGAGGAGCAGCTGAAGGCTGAAGGCCGGGCGTACAAGGTCGGCAAATTCCCGTTCACCGCCAACAGCCGGGCGAAGATCAATCACGAGACCGAAGGCTTTGCCAAAGTCATCGCTGATGAGCGCACCGACGAAGTCCTCGGCGTACACCTGGTCGGCCCGAGCGTCAGCGAAATGATCGGCGAGTTCTGCGTGGCCATGGAATTCAGCGCCTCGGCCGAAGACATCGCGCTGACCTGTCACCCGCATCCAACCCGCTCCGAAGCGCTTCGTCAGGCAGCAATGAATGTCGAGGGGATGGCGACGCAGATGTAAGCCCTGTGCGAATACTTCCCGCGCAATGCGGGAAGTATCAGGCTGGCAGATGCCCCAGCGGCAACGCGCCAGGCGTCTTCACCGTGTGGATCGCAAAATTGCTGCGGATATCGCTCACTCCCGGCAGCTTCAACAGGCACCCGGTGAGAAAGCGGTCATAGGCGCGCAGATCCGGCACCACCACTTGCAGCAGAAAGTCCGACTCCCCGGACACCAGAAACGCCGAAATCACCTCCGGCAACGCCGTCACCGCCCGGTGAAACGCCTCGGCCTGTTCGTCGTTGTGGCGCTCGACCTTGACCCCGACAAACACCGTCAGCCCCAGCCCCACTTCATCACGATCCAGATTGGCCTGATATCCGCGAATCACCCCGGCCTCTTCTAGCATCCGCACCCGGCGCAGACACGGCGACGCCGACAGGCCGATTTCGTCGGCCAGTTGTACGTTGCTCAGGCGTCCGTCCCTTTGCAGCGCGGCGAGTATCTTGCGGTCGAAGGCATCCAGTTTCATGGTTGGCAGATCCTGATGGTTTATGCGGTGAAAGAGCGCAGATTATGCCAATCAAGACGCCTTTAGAAGCTGACTACGCAACCACCTGCCCTGCCCTTCGGCCCTAGACTGAGGCTACCGAATCGACAACGAAAGGGGTGCGACATGGCGAGTCTCTGGCTGTTTTTCCTGGCGCTGGCAGTGGTCTTTCTGTTGCCCGGCCCGGACATGATCCTGCTGTTGCAGACCGGTGCCCGTCAGGGACGCGGCGCAGCGCTGGCCACGGCGGTGGGTCTGGCCATCGCCCGAGGCTGTCATGTAGCGCTCGCGGCGCTGGGGCTGGCGGCGCTGTTCAAGGCGGCGCCGTGGACCTTCGATGCTGTGCGGATCGCCGGGGCGGCGTATTTGCTGTGGATCGGCATTCAATGCCTGCGCACCACGCTGTTGCCGGATCTGGACGCCGGCACCGTGACGGACAGTCATGCGCAGTGGTATGCAGCCATCCGCCGCGGCCTGCTGACCAACCTGCTCAACCCGAAAGCGTTACTGTTCTGCTCGGTGCTGCTGCCGCAGTTCATCGTGGCAAATGGCGCAGCGGTGCTGACCCAGTTCGCCGTGCTCGGTGCGATGCTGGTGGGCACAGGTCTGCTGTTCGACAGCGCCTACGCCCTGACCGGCGCCGCGCTGGGCCGCTGGCTGAAACACAGCCCGACGGCCCAGCGGGTGCAGCAGTGGCTGTTCGGCAGCCTGTTGATCGGCTTCGCCGTGCGCCTGACGTTCGTCCAGCAGGCTTAGGCTTTGCGGGCCTTACGCTGGCGGCGGGTGATCAGCAGCAACGCCACAGCAGTGAAGGCCACGATCGCTCCGATCTGCACCGGCCACTTGTACGGCCGCAGTGTCGAACGCACCGAATCGGTCACCTGAGTGACGTAGCGCTTGTCAGCGTTTTCAAAATCCGGATAAGGGCATTGATGGCCGAAATCCACGGCCCACGGGACGTACGGCCCTTCATCGACATAACGTTTGTACAACGCGCTCTGCTCTTCCAGGCTGCTGTTCCAGCCCGCCGCCGAGCACAACACAGCGGCGAACGCCTGGCTGGTGTGCGGCAGATTATCTGCCGCACGACTGGCCAGCGCCGTGGCGACAAAACGATAGTGATAACGCTCATCCGGTTGCGCTTCACTGGCCTTCTGACGTCGCACTTCGGCCTCGCTGACCAGCGGCCCGACTTTCAGCTCGGTGTTTTCCAGGCTGTAGTTGCCGCCGAAGGTCGCGTAATCCGGGGCCATTTCGTAGCCCAGGATGTCCATGCCCCACTCACGGGCTGTCCACGCAGCATTGAACAGTGCGCTGGCACGTTGGGTCGGCCACCACGCTGAGTCGGCCTTCAGGCGTTGCTCGCCATAGAGCCGGGCCTTGTTCTGCAGATCGGCATTGTCGAAATAACCGACCGCTTCTGCGTAGTGCCCCTCACGCAACAAGCGCCGCCCCAGCAGATTGCGCAGGCTGGCGGCCACCGGCAGCGGCACGTAATTGTCGCGATCCTGCTGGCTCAGCGCGGGCGGTGCCGGCACGTTGGTATCGACATAGTTTTTCAGCTCCTCGACCGTCAGCACTCGCTCGGCCACGGTCGCAGCGTCGAACCAGTAAAGGTGCTGGCTGCGATACAACTGGTCGAAGGCCTGCAGGTACTCGCCACGTTGCAGCGCAAGAATTGCGCTTTCACCTTCGACCCGGCATTTGGGCTGCACGGTTTCGAGATTCCAGTCGGCGGTGCGCCGCTCGCCCCAGGATTCGTCCTGCGGGAACGCTTGCGCAGCCTTCGCGTAGGCCGCAGCCGCTGCGTTCCGATCGCCATCGCGCACCGCCAGTTTTGCCCGCAGCCACCACGCCAGACCGCTGTCGCCAGCGTGTTCGAGGAACGCCTTGGCGCTGGCGTAATCGCCTTGCTGATAATTCATCGCCGCCAGGCGATCAGCGTTGTCGAGGCTGCCTCGGGTACTCGCTTGCAGCGCTTTGACCAGCTTCTTCTCGTTCGGCGGTTCATCGCCGAACGACCAGCCAATGCGGCTAATCAGCGAGGCGGTCACCAGTTGCTGCACCGCTTCGCGGCGCAGCAATTTCGCCAGCCGATCTTCGGGCTCCTCGGCCAGTTCGTTCATCAACTGCTTCAGCGAGGTGTAACCGACGTTCGAGCCGTGCAGGTTTTGCGCGGCATACAGCTTGATGGCGTTGTTCCAGTCACCCGCCATGCGCAACGCCCGCGCCTCTTCGCCAAGGCTGGCCACGCCCAGTTCCAGCGGATCGCTGAAGCCGTCGATGCTCAGTTGCCGCGTCTGGCGGAACGCGTCGATAGCGTTTTCCCAGGCTTCAAGCGCATCGCCCGCTTCGCTGCTCATGGCAAAGTACGCCCGGCCCAGAGAATAGGCAGCCCAGGTGCTGCGCAACGCACGCTGATCGGCCGGCAGCGCCAGCAACTGACGGAAATACTCGACCGCCAGTTGATGGTCACCGGCGCCGAACGCCACCGCGCCCGCCACATACAGACGCAGTTCCGCCGGCAGGCTCGCACCCTGCGCGTCGACCTGACGCGCGTCGGTCAGGCTGCGCAGCTGTTTGACCAGCGCTTGCTGTTCAGGCGTCAGGCCGATCTGCTCGGCCTTGTCGCGCACCTCGGCGGGTTCTGGCGCCTCGGCGTAGATGTCATCCGGATTGTGGGTGGCGGCGGTGACGTTCTTCAGCCCGGCGATGGTTTTGCCGAGGCGACTGATCTCGAACCTGAAGTTGCCCTCCGGCAGCTCCGCCAGCGATTGCCCGCGATCGTCGAGCAGACGCATCGGGAAGTCCGGGCCACAGGCCAGCGCCGAGCCCAGCGGCAGGCTGAGGCTCAGGCAAAGCAGATGGCGGGGCCAGTTACGGGTCAACATGCGAACCTCCTTGATCAATATTTGCGCAGCGTGCCCAACCGATCGCGCGCTGCCCTCCCGCCGGCAATCGGCCGTCGCGCAGGCGGGTGAAGGTAAGCAGATCCGGGTCTTGTTGCAACGAATAACCGGCGAGCGCGTCAGCGCCTTCGCAGCCCCGGGCCTGGATGGTGATGCGGGCGGGCCAGGCGCTGTCGAGGTTACCGACGTTACGCAGGGCAATGTCTTGCAGGCCATTCTGTTCGGTAAACACCACGCCGAGCTGGCTGCTCAACGCATCGCCTCGGGCGACCGCGCGCAGCGTGCTCAGGCTCCAGGCTCTGCGGTCGTTGGCCAACGGCAGACGAAACCAGATCAGGCCGGCCAGATGCGCCGGGCGATCCTCGCGCAATTCATTGGCGAGTCGGCCCAGTTGTTGCGGATCGGCGAGCAATTCGCGCCGCTGACCACCGCGCTCGAGCGGTACTTCGCTTTCCACCACCGGAGCGCCATCGACATCCGGCAACAGCGCTACACCATAGGCCGGCAGCGCCAGATAAAACGGTTTGTCGGTCACTCGCCCCCAGGCCTTGGCCCAGCGCTGCGCCTGTTCGGAGTCGAACAGACCGCGACGCGGATCGCTGACGGCATGCACCTGCAACACACTGCTGTCGACGGTCGCCAGCAACGCCGGCAATTGCGGACTGTCGAGCCAGGCAGGTAACGCAGTGATGCTCAGGGGCAGATTGGCCGGCAATGCCGTACGCAAGTGAGCAAGGAATCCGATGTAAGCAGGCAGGCGGGCATTGCCGGCGTCATGGTCGATCTCGATGCCGGCCAGCGTGAGCCCCTGACCTTGCCAGTCAGCAAGCACTTGGAGGATCTGCGCCGTGACCGCTTGCGAATCGAGCGCCTTGAGCTGGCCGTCGAGGCGAATCACCGCGATCAACGGCCGGGCATCGCGTCTCAGCAACGCAGAATCGACGCGTGCCCGACTCCATCCGGCATTCGGGAACGCCTGCAACGCCAAGACCCGCAACGTCGAAAAGTCGTTGCGACTGTCATTCAGGGCAAGCTCATGGGCCGGCGTCCATTGCCGTTGCCAGACGTAAAGTTGCTGATCGAGTGGCACTGCGTCCTGTCGCTCACAAGCACACAGCAACAACACAGCCACCAGGGCGGACCACCCGATGATAAAGCGCATACCTTGCAGATCCCTGAGACATCAGGCTGCAAGGTTACACAAAAGCGTTCAGGGCTTGCGGGCAATGATGACCTGACTTTTCGCCACCACCGCATCCAGCGCCTGCTTGATCTGCGCGCCGCGCGGCGAGTCGAGCACCGCTTGCCAGGTCTCGGCCCAATGGTTGAGCAGCGGATGATCCGGGTTGCTGAACTCGACCTTCGCTTCCCAGAACAGCATCATCCACATCGACCAGTAGAAGCCGTACTGGCTGTGGCTGATGATCTCGAGTCCCGCCTCGCTGACCATCGCCTTGAACTGCTCTTCGCTGATGATGCGAATGTGGTTGGGCTTCTGGAAATACTCCGGCGCGGCGATGTCCTTTTGCAGGTCTTCGGAGCTGGGGTGCGGCACGCTCAGCAAATACAGCGCGCCCGACTGGCCGACGCGCACCAGTTCGGCAAGGAACTGCGCCGGGTCGTCGACGTGTTCGATGACTTCAGTGGACACCACGCGAGTGGCGGTGCCATCGGCGATCGGCAGCGGATTGCAGTCGGTCACATGGCATTCGACGCCACGCGCCGGCGTATCGCTCAGGCGCTGGCGAGTCGCTTCGACCTTGGCGCCGTCGATGTCGGCAATGATGATCTTCGCCCCGCGCATGCCGCAGAAATGCACGTTGCCACCGTCGCCGCAGCCAACGTCCAGCAAGGTGTCGTCGGCGGTCACCGGGAAGCCTTTGAACAGCTCGCCGGTTTCCTGGTTGAACCAGCCGCTGAGCATCGCGTCGTGCAGGCCGAGCATGTAAGGGTCGACCTTGTCGGCGACCGGTGCGACAGCGTGTGCGGGGGCCGGAGCCGCCGTGAGTTTTTTCAAAAGGCTCAGCATGAGGTGGCTCCAGGGGGCGAGACAACGGTTCGCGAGGTGCCGAGGCGTTTCACCAGCGTGGCGCCTCGATTGCGCATGGGCATTTCGATCAAGCGGTAATTGAGTTCGCTGAGCAGCACGATCAGGCCACCGGCAATCAGCAGCGTCATGATCGGATGCCCGGCCGGGCTCGGCAGGCCGGCACCCTGCAAACGGAAAATCAGTTCCCGCACCAGTTGATAGGCCGGGATGTGGATCAGGTAAATGCCGTAGGAGCGGCTGCCGATCCATGCCATCAGTCGTTGCAGGCCACCGGCCGGCAGCAGGTAATTGCGGTCGTATGAAGCGATCCACACCAGCACGGCGCTGAGCACGGCGATAGACCCGATGCGGTAACCGGCGAAGGTGAAACGGTCGGTGGCCATGAAGCTCAGCAGCGCTCCGAGGCCGATCAGCGCGAACACTCCGGCCCATGGCCGCCGCAGGAATACCGGCTCCCAACGGCGATAACCCGGCTGCACGCTCCACATGGCCAACAGCACACCCAGCGCCAGCGCATCGGTACGAATCACCATCAACAGCGGCGTGCGCACCGTGAACAATTGCACCGCCACCAGCGCCAGCAATGCCCACACCAGATACTTGCGGCACAGCATGATCACAAGCGGGAACAACAGGTAGAACTGCTCCTCCAGCGCCAGGCTCCAGTAGACGAAACTGCTGCCGTATTCGTAATGAAAGAACGCATCGGCAAAGCGGAAGTTGGCGTACTGCAGCACCCCGGCCAACGTGGCCTGGACGTTGGCGGACCACGTCCCGAACGCGCCTGATCGATTCAGAAACACGCACGCCAGCAGCATCAACGCCAGCCACAGCCAGGCCGAGGGCAACAGACGAAACGCCCGACGCAGCCAGAAATTGCGCGTCTGCTCCCAGTATTCCTGGCGATTGCTGCAACCGCGCAGCGCCGGGATCAGGCTGCGGGCGATGACAAACCCGGAGATCGCAAAAAACAAGTCGACGCCCCACCACGGCTGCGCCCAGGCATGAACCCTTTCAAGCAGCGGCACCGGGTCGGTGAACAGGCTGCCCTGCAGGTGATGAAACAGCACGCCGAGTACCGCGACAGCGCGCAGGACTTCGATGTCCATGATCCGCTTGCCGCTCATGACACAGGTCCTGCATCGAGCGGTTTGCGGGCGATGATCACCTGACTCTTGGGCATGAACCGGTCGAGCATCTGCTTGATCGCCAAACCGTCTGGCTGCGCCAGCAAGTCCTGCCAGGTTCTGGCCCAGCTCTCCATCAACGGTGGATACGGCGCCTGGATCCGGTCGCGCACGGCACCGCCAAGGTCACGGCCGGCAGCCCGCTCGCTGGCCCAGAAAAAGATCATGCCCATGACCCAGAAAAATCCCGTGGCCTGACGATGCTCAATCACCAGACCAGCATCCTCAACCAATGCCGCGAAGCGTTCCGGGGTGAAGATCTGCACATGATTGGGCGACTGGTAATAACCCGCCGGGGCGATGCCCTGCTGCAAATGCTCGCCCACCGGTGCCGGCACGCTGAGCAGGTACAGCGCACCGGGACGGCCCATGCGTACCAGCTCGGCCATGAACGGCTCGGGATGATCGATGTGTTCCAGCACTTCCATGCACACGACCTTGCTCGCACAGCCGTCGCTCAGCGGCAATGGCAGGCTGTTGCTGACCAGACCGAGACTGGCCTTGCGGCTCTGCGCTTCGACTTGTCGGGCGAGGTCGCGGACCTTGTCGTGTTCGCTGTCGGTGAAGATCACCGAGGCCCCCTGGCGCACGGCGAACAATGTCGCGACACCCTCGCCACACCCCACGTCGAGCAGGGTGTCGTCCGCGTCAATGACAAAGCCCTTGAGCAACTCACCACTGTCGCCGTGAAACCAGCCGTCGAGCATGGCGTCATGCAGACCCACATCCCTGGGCGACACGCCCGCGGCAACCGGTTCAGGCACGGATACCGGCGCCGGGTGCGCAACCGGACGCAAACGCCTCAGCCATGCGCGGATCATGCGCCCGTGGCTTCCGTTGCAGCGATAGCGCGGAGCTCGTGCACTTGAGAGAGAAAATCGCGCAAACGCTGCTCGGCCACCGCCTGACTGCAGAACGCCTGGAGACTGGCAACGGCTTGCGCCGACATTTGCGCATAACGCCCGGGATCGTTCTTCGCCACCTCATAGCTGTCGCGATAGGCCACGCAGACCGATGCCCAGTTGGTCATGTAGCGCAACGTACGGAATGCCCTGCGCGGGTCGTGCGGCCAGGCCGTGAGTTCATCGGTGGACTCGACCAAAAAGGCGTTGTCGGTGCTCAGGTAATCGATCATCGCCGTGGTCCGCGGCGCCACGGCCGGTTTGCCGCAGGACATGAATTCCATCAGCGGCAGGCACTGGCCCTCGCCGTAGGAAGTGTTCACCACGTAACGGGTGGCCTGCACGAGACGCTCGTAGTCGGCATCCGCGAGGTAGCCGTAAATCAGCACGATGCGACAGCGGTAGGACTGGTTCTTGTACAGATGATGAAGAATGTCGCTGAGCGCCTCTTCGGCATCGTGGTGCGTGAGCTTGAGCACCAGTGTCGCGTCTTCGACATCGCGAAACGTCACACAGAAGGCGCTGAGCATGTCTTCCCAGTTCTTGCGTCCGTCACCGGGATTGAATACCGAGGTATAGACGACCCCCTCCAGTAGCAACTCTTGCTCGCGCACCGGTGCCTGGAAATCGATACCCTGGCCACGGCGCAGGTGTTTCGGGCCAAACGCATTGAGATCAAGCTGACGACTGTCGGCCACCAGCCCCTTGATCGTCAGGCGTACCGGCCCTGTCGAGGGCTGGCCCTGAAGCTGCGCGCCACGGGCCGCGAAGCGATCCCACACCGGCGCCGGCACCGCGACAATCGGGTAATCGGCGCCCATGGCCTCGCGCACGGCGTTGACCGTGTAGCTGGAATGGGTGATCGCCGCGCCGCAGGCCCGGAGCACCGTGCGCCAGTCATTGCGCGGCTCGTTGTCGAAGGGTTCGTTGGGGATGGTGCTGAATTCCCAGGCGAACACCGGCAACGTCGGACATGCCAGGTGGATCGGCGTGCGGTGCGGCGGCGAGAACGACAGGAACACGCAGGGCTCGCCACGGGACAGGCATTCCAGATACAACGCATCGACTTCGCGCGCCGGATCGACGACTTCCACCACACGCCCAAGGCGTTCGAGCACCGGGCGATACTCCTTGAGCACGAAGTAATAGCTGTACTCCGAACGCCCCAGGTTCTGCGCGATGGTGTGCTGGTTGGTTTCCGAATGAATGATGATCAGCATGAGGCGTTGTCCGTCACGGGGGCGGCATCGGCAGCCAGCGGCACGAGGCCGAAAAAGTCCGCCATGCGCCGTTGTACCGGGGCAAACGCGCAGTAATCGTGCATGCGTTCGACAGCGGCGGCAGACATGCGCGCGTATTCCTGCGGCTGCGCCTTGGCCATCCGGTAGCTGTTCTCATAGGCGCTTTTGAGCGAAGCCCAGTCCGGCCGATAGCGCAGGGTGCGGTAAATGATGCGGGTGTCCTGGGGCCAGATCGTCAGCTCTTCGCTGGACCGGACGACGAAGGCCACGGTGTCGTCGATGTAGTCTTCCATGGCCGTGTGATCCGGGGCGATCACCGGTTTGCCGCTGGACATGAACTCCATCAATGGCAGGCACAGGCCTTCGCAGCGTGAGGCGTTCACGTAGAAACTCGCAGCCTGGTAGAGCCGCGCGTATTGCGCGTCGTCCAGATAACCATGCATCACCAGCACCCGGCAGGCGAACGGTGTCAGTTGTGCGAGCAGGGTCATCAGTTCGCTGTAGTAGGACGCCAGATCGTTCTGGGTAATCTTCAGCACCAGTGTCGCGTCAGGCGTTTCGCGAAAGGCCCAGCAGAAGGCGGTAACCAGATGATGCCAGTTCTTGCGGCCGTCCCTGGGGTTGAACACCGTCACGTAGATCACGCCTTCCACCGTGGTCTCGACCACCGAGGACGTGTCCGGCAGATCCAGCGGCGGTGGCTCGGCCACGGCCACCGCATGCGGAGCGGCAATGGCCGGCAGGCGTTTCTCGAGCCAGGCGTGTGTGCGATCCGACAGCAGATCCTGCACACCTTCCCAGTACCAGTGATGCAGGAACTTCACCCGTTCTTCACCCGCCCCCAGCCTCCACAGACGCAGATAATGACGGGCAATGACCAAGCGGCGTTTGAACGTCAGCGGTGGCGGGCGTAGCGCCTCGATTTCGGCCAGTTGTTCGGCAGTCAGCGGCTTGGGCAACAGATCGTCGGCAGATAACGCCAGCGTGCGACTGTCGAAAATGCAGCCCTTGATGGCCAGGGTCGCGCCGGGATTGATCGGCGCACTGACATGCTGCTCACGAATGGCGGCGAAGTTTTCCCACAAGGGCGTCGGCAGCACGAGTACCGGAAAGTTCTCGCCCATGGCGCGGCGAATCGCGCGGGCGGTGTGGCTCGACAGCGTGATGACCCGTCCCTGTCGTGCGAGCATCTGCGTCCAGTCGTGGCGCGGATCATCGTCCCATGACTCATCGGGGATCGAATCGAACTCCCATGCGATGACGCAAATCGTCGGGCATTCAAGGTCGGTCGGGGTATTTTGTGGCGGCGTGAAGGACAGGAAAACGCTGCTTTCACCGGCGGCGAGCAGTTGCCGATAGAGTGGATCAACCTCGACGCTGGTGGACACCACATGCACTCGCCCCAGGCTTTCCAGCACCGGGCGATAGGCCTTGAGCACGAAGTAGTAGCTGTATTCGGGACGCCCCAGACTCTGGCTGATGGTGCGGTCGTTGACGTCCGAGTAGAGAATGAAATTCATGGCATCCCACGGTGCAACCGCCATCCCGGCAGCTTCACGCTATGACGGCCGAGCGTCGGATCGAACCGGCATCAGCGCTGTTCGTCCTGCGTCATCGGGCACGTCTCTGTTCTTGTTTTAATGGTCGGTTTTACCCTGTCGCACGATCCTTGCGAAAAGCCGCCGGGGATCGCGACGAGGGGCATTCTAAACACATCCGTCGCGCCTTCGGGAACCGCCCGGCGAGAAAAACCCGACTACTCTGACGAGAACTGACCGGTCACGGTTTGGCCGGTTGAAATTGCTGCGCAATTGGCACAGATTGGCAGCCAAACAACTACAACAATGACTTCACCTGCCGTTCTGCCCGGTTTTTTCAGGGGTCTGACAGACATTCCCTTAAAGCCTGTGGGAAGAGGTGAAAGTTAAAGACCAAGGGGTCGCTGTTTGAAAAAAAGTCTGTTCATCACGGGCCTCAGTGGGTTCGTAGGACAACACATCCAGTCACGTCTGCAAGGGGAAGACGCGACGTGGCAGCTGCTGCCTGCCGCCTCGGCCTACGACCTGACAAAACCGGACAGCCTCATCGATCTGTGGCCACAGCTGCCCGACGCGGTCATTCACCTGGCTGGCCAGACCTTCGTCCCCGAAGCCTTCCGCGACCCGGCACGCACCTTCGACATCAACCTGCTCGGCACCTTGAACCTGTTGCAGGCCCTCAAGGCCCGTGGCTTCAAGGGCACGTTCCTGTATGTCAGCTCGGGCGATGTCTACGGCCAGGTCGAAGAACCCGCGCTGCCGATCACCGAACAACAACCACCCTGCCCGCGCAATCCCTATGCGGTCAGCAAGCTGTCGGCCGAATTCCTCAGCCTGCAATGGGGCCTCAGCGAAGGCTGGCCGGTGCTGGTGGCGCGGCCGTTCAACCACATTGGTACCGGGCAGAAGGACAGCTTCGTCATCGCCAGCGCCGCGCGGCAGATCAACCGCATCAAGCAAGGGCTGCAAGCGCCGCGCCTGGAAGTCGGCGACATCGATGTCACCCGCGATTTCCTCGACGTCGGAGACGTAGTCTCGGCCTATTTCGCCCTGCTGGAAAAAGGCACGCCGGGACAGGTCTACAACATTTGCTCAGGCCATGAGCAAAGCATCCGCAGCCTCATCGAACAGATGGGCGACCTGGCCCAGGTCAAGCTGCAACTGGTTCAGGATCCGGCACGCATGCGCCGCGCGGATCAGCGTCGCGTCTGCGGCAGCCACCAACGGCTGGCCCGGACCACAGGATGGACGCCGCAAATCACTACACAACAATCCCTGCGGGCGATCCTGTCCGACTGGGAGACGCGAGTACGACAAGAATGACAAAAAGTGCATTGATCACCGGAATCACCGGCCAGGACGGCGCGTATCTGGCCAAGCTGCTGCTCGACAAGGGTTACAAGGTTCACGGCCTTGTCGCACGGCGCAGCAGCGATTCACGCTGGCGCCTGCGGGAGATGGGCGTCGAAGCGGACATCGTCTACCTGGATGGCGACATGGCCGATGCCTGCTCGGTGCAGCGCGCGGTGATCAAGTCGGCACCGGACGAGGTGTATAACCTGGCAGCCCAGAGCTTCGTCGCTGCCTCCTGGGACCAACCGGTGACCACCGGGATCGTCGATGGCCTGGGCGTGACCCACCTGCTCGAAGCGATCCGTCAGTTCAGCCCGCACACGCGTTTCTATCAAGCGTCCACCAGCGAAATGTTCGGTCTGATCCAGGCCGAGCAGCAAGACGAGAACACCCCGTTCTACCCGCGCAGTCCTTACGGCGTGGCCAAACTCTATGGCCACTGGATCACCGTCAACTACCGCGAAAGCTTCAACCTGCACGCCAGCAGCGGCATTCTGTTCAATCATGAATCGCCCCTGCGCGGCATCGAATTCGTGACCCGCAAGGTCACCGACGCCGCCGCCCGGATCAAACAGGGCAAACAGCAGGAGCTGGCCCTGGGCAACATCGACGCCAAGCGCGACTGGGGCTTTGCCGGTGATTACGTCGAGGCCATGTGGCTGATGCTGCAACAGGACAAGCCCGACGATTTCGTGGTCGCTACCGGCGTCACCACCACCGTGCGCGAGATGTGCCGCATCGCCTTCGATCACGTCGGCCTGAACTACCGGGATTATGTGAAGATCGACCCGGCGTTTTTCCGCCCGGCGGAAGTCGAAGTGCTGCTCGGCAACCCGGCCAAGGCCCAGCGCGTGCTCGGCTGGAAACCCAGGACCGACCTCGACACCCTGATCCGCATGATGATGGATGCGGACATGAAACGCGTCGCCAAGGAGTAGGCAGGCCATGCTGATCCCCGTGATTCTGTCCGGCGGTGCCGGCACCCGTTTGTGGCCGGTTTCCCGCGAAGGCCATCCGAAGCCGTTCATGACCCTGCCCGACGGCCAGTCCCTGCTGGGCAAGACCTACCGGCGCGCCGCCGCGCTGTTGGACGGCTGGGGCGACATTGTCACGGTGACCAACCGCGAGTACTACTTCCAGAGCAAGGATCACTATCAGGCCGCGCGCCTGTCCCGGCATCGCGGACACTTCCTGCTCGAGCCCACCGGACGCAACACCGCACCGGCCATTGCGGCGGCGGCACTCTCGCTGCAAGCCCTGCACGGTGATGCGGCAATCATGGTGGTGATGCCCGCCGACCATTTGATCGTCAATGAAGAGGCGCTCAAAAGCGCGGTCGAGCACGCGGTCAATCTGGCGAAGGACGGTTATCTGGTGACCTTTGGCGTGGTGCCGACCGCCCCGGAAACCGGCTTCGGTTACATCGAGACCGGCGCACCGCTCAACGACCGGGGCGCGGCCAAGGTCCAGCGATTCGTGGAAAAACCCGACCTGCAGACCGCCACCCATTATCTGGAGAGCGGCAATTTTCTGTGGAATTCGGGGATGTTCTGTTTCTCCACCGCAACGGTGATCGCCGAGCTGGCGCTGCACGCCCCCGAGCTGCTGGAACAGGCCCGCGCCTGCATGGCCGCCAGCGAACCGGTGGAAACCGCCGGTTGCCTGCAACAGGAACTGTCGCCCCAGCTGTTCGCCGAGATCACCGACATCTCCATCGACTACGCACTGATGGAGCGCTCGGAAAAGGTTGTGGTGGTGCCGGCGGGTTTCGACTGGAGCGACATCGGATCATGGGGTGCAGTGGCCGCGCTGGTGCCGGCGGACGCGGATAACAACCGCGCCAGCGGCGAAGCGATCTTCATCGACAGCCGCAACAACTTCGTTCAAAGCGATGGCCGGCTGGTGGCTGCCGTCGGTGTGGAAGACCTGATAATCATCGACACCGCCGACGCCGTGCTGGTAGCCCACGCCGACCGTGCCCAGGATGTGCGACGCGTGGCCAAACAGCTCAAGGACAAATCCCACGAAGCCTATCGCCTGCATCGTACGGTCAGCCGTCCGTGGGGCACTTACACCGTGCTCGAAGAAGGCCCGCGCTTCAAGATCAAGCGCATCGTGGTCAAACCCGGCGGCAAGCTGTCGTTGCAGATGCACCATCACCGCAATGAACACTGGGTGGTGGTCGAAGGCATGGCCAAAGTCACCAACAACGGCAGCGGCACGACCCTGGTGGCGAAGAACGAATCGACGTTCATTGCCGCCGGTCACAAGCACCGTCTGGAAAACCCCGGCGTGATCGACTTGGTGATCATCGAAGTACAAAGCGGTGAATACCTGGGAGAGGACGACATCGTCCGCTTCGAAGACCAATACGGCAGGACGGTGTGAATGCTGCTTTCCCTGTACCGCTCGCTGCACGACTATCGGGGTTTCATCCTCGGTAGCGTCAAGCGGGAGTTTCAAGCGCGGTATCGCAATTCGCTGTTCGGCGCGCTGTGGACGGTACTCAACCCGCTGTCGATGATCATCGTGTACACGGTGATCTTTTCCCACATCATGCGCGCCCGCCTGCCCGGCGTGGACGACGGCATGGCCTACAGCGTCTACCTGTGCGCCGGGCTGCTGACCTGGGGCCTGTTCTCGGAAATCACCCTGCGCAGCCAGAACATGTTTCTGGAAAACGCCAACCTGCTGAAGAAAATCAGCTTCCCGCGCCTCTGCCTGCCGGTGATCGTGCTGCTCAATGCCGGAATCAACTTCGCGATCATCATCGGCCTGTTCCTAGGGTTTCTGTTGATCAGCGGGCGCTGGCCGGGCATGGCGTTGCTGGCACTGGTGCCGCTGCTGGCGCTGCAAGTGCTGTTCTGCGCCGGACTGGGCATGATCCTCGGCGTGCTCAACGTGTTCTTTCGCGATGTCGGGCAATTGTTCGCCATCTGCCTGCAATTCTGGTTCTGGCTGACGCCGATCGTGTACCCGCTGAGCATCCTGCCCGAGTGGGTGCAGCGCCTGTTGCAGCTCAATCCGCTGACCAACCTGATCGGCAGCTATCAAAACCTGTTCCTCTACGGTCAGTGGCCGGTGTGGAGTTCGCTGGTGCCGATCTTCGTGATCGGCCTGCTGTTGTGCGCGGTCGGCCTGCGCCTGTTTCGTCGGCGGGTCGGCGAAATGGTGGATGAACTCTGATGGGGCACATACGCGTCACAGGCCTGGGCAAGGCCTACAAGCAGTACCCCACCCGCTGGAGTCGCCTGGCCGAATGGCTGATTCCGTTTTCGCCGATGCGCCATCGCCAGCACTGGGTGCTGCAGGACGTAAATTTTGAAATCGCTCCCGGTGAAGCGGTGGGTATTGTCGGGGTCAACGGCGCCGGCAAAAGCACCCTGCTGAAAATGATCACCGGCACCACTCAACCGACCTGCGGCCAGATTCAACTCGAGGGCCGGGTCGCGGCGCTGCTGGAACTGGGCATGGGGTTTCACCCGGACTTCACCGGCCGACAGAACGCAATCATGGCCGGGCAACTGCTGGGCATGCAGGTCGAAGACATCGAAGCGCTGATGCCGGACATCGAACGCTTCGCGGAAATCGGCGAGGCCATCGATCACCCGGTGCGCACCTACTCCAGCGGCATGCAGATGCGCCTGGCCTTCAGCGTCGCCACCGCGCGCCGCCCGGATATTTTGATCGTCGACGAAGCGCTTTCGGTGGGCGATGCCTACTTCCAACACAAGAGCTTCGACCGCATCCGCAGCTTCCGCAAGGCCGGCACCACGCTGTTGATCGTGTCCCACGACCGCTCCGCGATCCAGTCGATCTGCGACTCGGCGATCCTGCTCGAAGGCGGCCACATGGTGATGCACGACAAACCCGAAGCGGTCATGGATTACTACAACGCCCTGCTCGCCGAACGCGAAGGCCAGACCGTGCGCCAGGAACTGCTCGACGGCGGCCAGGTACGCACTGTGTCGGGCACCGGCGAGGCCGGGATCCTCAGCGTGCGCCTGCTCGATGAACGCGGACGCTCCATCGACGCCGCCGAAGTCGGTCAGCCGGTGACACTGGAAGTCGAGGTGGAGATTCGTCAGGACATCGAGCGGCTGGTGCTCGGCTTCATGATCAAGGATCGCCTGGGCCAGGCCATGTACGGCATCAACACCCACCGTCAGAACCAGGCGCTGGAAGACCTGAGTGCGGGTGAACGCATCATCTATCGCTTCGCCTTCGTCATGGGCCTGGGCAAGGGCAATTACTCCGTGGCCCTGAGCCTGTCGCGACTGGACTCGCACCTGGACCGCAACTTCGAATGGCGTGACTACGGTCTGGTGTTCCACGTGATCAACAACCGCCAGGAAGATTTCGTCGGCTGTTCATGGCTGGGCGCCAGCACCTCGATCACCCGCCACGCGGACAGCCTCGCGGAGCGCGCGCCATGACCCGCCTGCTGGTTGAATGCACCCACGTGTTCAAACACCCGAAGGTCAATTCGGGGATTCAGCGGGTGGTGCGCAACGTCATCAAACAGCTGCCGCCGAGCGCCGAAGGGATCGAATGCGTGCCGGTGGTTCTGCTCAAGGGCCAGTTGTACCGAGTGAAGCGTCTGGCGCCGCTGGATTCGCCGCTGTTCAATGCCATCGTCACGTTTGGCGAACGTCTTGAACGGCTGGCTCATCGTTTCTGGCAGCTGCATCAACGGCTGGACACTCGTTGCCGCACAAAACTGGCACGACGCGTGTTGTACGTCGGCTATCGCCTGACCTCGTTCGGTGCATTCGGGCTACCGCTGCGGCTGGTCGGGCTAGTCAATCGCTATCAAATGCCCCAACGCTGCGAGCCGCTGCAACACCAGCCGGGCGATCAACTGGTGCTGCTGGATTCGTCCTGGCATTCCGACTTTTTCCTGCATGCCGAGCGCCTCAAACAGGAAGGTCTGGGCATCGTTGCGGTGATCTACGACCTGATTCCCTTGTCCCACCCGCAGTTCTACGACACGCGGCTGGTCGAGGTGTACAGCGAGTGGTTCGACTGGATCGCCCGCAACGCCGACGGCTTCATGGCCATTTCCGCCACCGTGCGTGATCAGTTGCGTGCAGAAATGCAGCGTCGCCTCGGGTCGGCACAAGTCGGCAAACGCTGGTTCGACTACTTTCACCTCGGTTCGGAGCTGGATCTGCAAAGCGTCGAAGCCGCCGTCGAACCGCGTCTGCAACAGCTGTTCGCAACACCGGAGCCGGTGTTCCTGATGGTCAGCACCATCGAGCCGCGCAAGAACCACGACTATCTGCTGGATGCCTTCGACCATGCCTGGGCGAACGGCTCGAACGCCCGGTTGTGCATTGCCGGGCGCATTGGCTGGAAGTGCGACGCGCTGCTGGCCCGGATCCGCCATCATCCCGAGCTGAACCGACGCCTGTTCATGTTCAACGACTTGAGCGACACCAGCCTCGAACATGCCTACGCCCATGCCAGCGCGCTGGTGTTTCCCTCGTTCGTCGAAGGTTTCGGCCTGCCGCTGGTGGAAGCCATGCAGCGCGGGCTGCCGGCGATGGGCAGCGACATCCCGGTGTTTCGCGAGATCGGCGGTGAGTTCATGGCCTATTTCGACCTGCAGTCGCCGCAAAGCCTCGCCGATCTGGTGCAGAGCTTTGAGCGCAGCGGCCGATTCCCCGCCGCCCGCGATGTCAGCGACTGGCATTGGATCGGCTGGCGGGAAGCCAGCGCGCAACTGGCCGAGCGTACCGCGCGCCATGTGCTGGAGGCACCTCAGGTGTCAGCGAGGCAACATGCGCATAGCCCTTAACGCCCGCATCCTCCAGGCACCGCGCACCGGCATCGGCCATTACGTGGCCGAACTGGTGAATGCCTTGCACACTGAAACCGATATCGAGGTGGCGCTGTTCCATGGCTGGGGCTGGAGTGCGCAACTGCCGGAAGCGGCGATGCCCGGTTATTCGCGCCTGACGCCGCTGCTGCGGCAGATCCCCGGGGCCTATCAGGCGCGCCGCTGGCTTGAACAGAAACGCTTCGATCAGGGCCCGGCGCAACCGGTCGATCTGTACCACGAACCGAGTCTGTGGCCGCTGGCCTTCGATGGCCCGACCGTGATTACCCTGCACGATCTCACGCACCTGCATTTCCCCGAGACCCAGCCACCGGCGCGGCTGCGGGAAATCGAGCGCCGGCTCGCCGAAGGCGTACGCCAGGCGCGGATCATTCTGACCGACTCGCAAGCCATCGCTGACGAGGCCCGGGAGTATTTCGGACTGCCTGCCGAGCGCTTCGTGGTCGCGCCGCTGGGTGTCGCCGAGCGTTTCAGGCCGCGCGATCCACAAGCCATCGATGCGGTGCTCAAGGCCCATGCGGTCGAGTACCGGGAGTACTTCCTCTGCGTCGGCACCCTGGAGCCGCGCAAGAACCTGAATCTGGCCCTGCGTGCCCACGCGCTGCTGCCGGATCGGGTGCGCCAGCGCTTCCCGCTGTTAATCGTCGGCATGGCCGGCTGGCAGCGCGACCAGTTCAGTGATGAATTGCGACAGGCACTGGCTAGCGGGCACGTGTGCCTGCTCGGCTACCTGCCCGATGAGCAAGTCGCGCAATTGCTGGCCGGCGCCCGGGCGCTGATTTTTCCGTCGCTGTATGAAGGTTTCGGCCTGCCGGTGCTGGAAGCGATGGCCAGCGGCACGCCAGTGGTAATCACCCGCTCTTCGGCCATGCCGGAAGTGGCGGGCGACGCCGGCAACTATATTGAAGCTGACGATGCAGACGGCTTGCGTGATGCGATGAGCCGACTGATCGATGATCAAGCGCACTGGCAGGCATGCCGGGAAGCCGGATTGCAGCAGGCACGGCTTTTTTCCTGGAAGCGTTGCGCGCAGGCCACGGCCGGCGCCTACCACCAGGCCATGGGAGGTTGAATGCGAGTTCTTCATTTCTTCAAGACGTACCTGCCTGACTCGGTCGGCGGTATCGAGCAAGTGATCTTTCAACTCTGCGAGAGTGGCGCCCAGCACGGCATCGAAGGCCAGGTGCTGACCCTCAGCGCCAATCCAGAACCTGCGGTGGTGCGTCTCGGCCAGCATGAAGTGTATCGGGCCAAACTGGATATCCAGTTCGCCTCCACGGGTTTTTCCTGGAGCGTGTTCAAGCAGTTTCGCGAACTGGCCGCCGAAGCCGACGTAATCAACTACCACTTCCCGTGGCCGTTCATGGATCTGGTGCATTTCGCCAGCGGCGTGAACAAACCGACGGTGGTGACCTATCACTCGGACATCATTCGCCAGAAGCACCTGCTCAAACTCTATCGCCCGCTGATGAACCGCTTCCTCGCCAGCGCCGACCGGATTGTCGCGGCTTCGCCGAACTATCTGCACACCAGCGATGTGTTGCAGCAATTCCAGGACAAGACTCGCGTGATCCCCTACGGCTTGAACAAGGCCGGTTATCCACAGCCCGACATCGAGCGCATGAATCGCTGGCGCCAGCAGCTTGGGGACAAGTTTTTCCTGTTCGTCGGGGTGATGCGCTATTACAAAGGCCTGCACATCCTGCTCGACGCCTTGAAAGACGTGGACTACCCGGTGGTGATCGTCGGCGCCGGCCCGCTGGAGCAGGAACTGCACGCCCAGGCCGCCGCGCTGGGCCTGCGCAACATTCACTTCCTCGGGCGGCTGAGCGATGAAGATAAGGTCGCCCTGCTGCAACTGAGCTACGCCATCGTCTTCCCATCGCACCTGCGCTCGGAAGCGTTCGGCATTTCGCTGCTCGAAGGCGCGATGTACGGCAAACCGATGATCTCCAGCGAGATCGGCACCGGCACCAGTTACATCAACATCCACAACGAAACCGGACTGGTGGTGCCACCGAGTCACCCACAGGCGTTTCGCGAAGCGATGCGCACCCTGTGGGGAAACCCGGCTCTCGCTGCCGAAATGGGCCTCAAGGCTGAGGCCCGCTACCGGCAGTTATTCACAGCCGATGAAATGGGCCGCAAATGGACCGAGCTGTATCAGGAGCTGCTGGAGGAAAAGGCGTTGTCCTACGCCTGATCCGTTACAGATCCAGCACCAGCGGCTGGGCACTCTGCGCCGGCACCGCGCAGCAAATCAGCACCTGCCCCTCCTCCGGCACTTCTGCCGGAGGCTGTGGATAATTCACCGCGCCGCTGATCAGCCGCGTCCTGCAGGTGCCGCACGAACCACCGCGACAACTGAATTCCGGCCGCAGGCCGCGGCTTTCCGCCAGCTCCAGCAGACTGCCGCCGTCGGGCTGCCAGCGCGCTTCCTTGGCTGAACGGTTGAACACCACCGATACTGACGTGGTCGCGGCCGGCGGTTGTTCCATCACGATCGCATCCGGATCGGGTTGACGCTTGAGGGTCGAAGGACCAAAGGTTTCTGCGTGGATCTGCCCGTCCCGCACATCCAGTTCGCGCAAGATGTCATAAATACCTTGGGTAAAACCGCCGGGACCGCAGAGCACGAAGTCGACCTGATCGAAGTCCTCGTCGGTCAGCAGATTGCGCAACAGATCGCCATCGATACGGCCACGCAGGTCGAAGTCTTTTCCTTCGACCAGATCGTCTTCCGGCTGACTTAGCACTCGCAACACCTTCACGGCATCACCGGCATCCTCCAGCAACCGATCCACCTCCGCGCGAAACGGCTGGTCGGCGAGGCTGCGGGAACTCTGAACAAACAGGGTCGGACGAATCCGCCGGGTCCGCAGGCCCTGATACACCACCTCACGCAGCATCGACAGCAGCGGCGTGATGCCGACTCCGGCCGCCAACAACACCAGTGGACGGCGCTCCAGCGCCTCGACCGTGAAATGCCCTTGAGGCAAGCGCGCCTCCAGCACATCGCCTACGCGAATCTGCTCATGCAGGTGCGTCGACACCCGGCCTTCGCGTTTCACGCTGATCCGGAAGAAATCATCCGACGGCGCGCCGGACAGGCTGTAGGTACGGATGTGCACCTCGCCATCGAGGGTGAACCGCAGCGGCAGATGCTGCCCGGCGAGAAACACCGGCAGTCCTGCGCCATCGTCCGGCTCCAGATAAATCGAGCGGATGTGACGGCTTTCCATTTCGACTTTTGCCACGCGCAATGGCCGCCAGCTGTCCCCCAATGCCTTGGCCTGCAACCGTGCATCGGCCTGGGCCCAGTTACCGGTCAGCAGGCTGGTGGGTGACATGCCGTCGAAGCGCCAGCGAAGAGCCAGCGCTGCCGGACGCCGAACCAGTTTCTCCACCTCAAACGTCCACAGGCGTTCGGCGCCCTGGAAGGCCTCGATCTGCGGCGCCTCGAGAATGATCTCGGTGCGACCGCTGAGCTGCAACACATCACCTGTGGAAAAGTCGATGAACAGCAAGCCGGCCAAGGGATTGAGCAGCAGATTGCCCAGCGTGTTGAAGTGCAGGTTGCCGGCAAAATCAGGGATCGTCAGGCGATTACCCTCGATCCGCACAAAACCGGGCTGACCGCCGCGGTGGGAAACATCCACCGAACGCTCGCCGTCGACATCAACGTAACTGGCGACAAAGAAAGTGTCGGCGCTTTCGATCAGCGCAATGGCGGCGTCATCGAGGCTGTCACGGTGTTCGGCTTTGCGGGTCTGCGGATCGGTCAGCGGCACCCGCTGAAACTGACGCAATTGAATGTATTGCGGGCAGTTGCCGAACGATTGATCCACCGTCAGACCGAACCCGTTCGCGTCAAGATTATCGATGTGGCCATTGAGCCGATTGCGCCGGCGGGTGTGCAGTTCGATACCAAGCAGACCAATGGCGGCGCCGGCTTGTAACTGCGCCGGGTCATCGGCAGCCGGCAGACTGGCGAACTGCAGTTGCGTCGGCTCGGGAGAGTGAGCAAAGCCCGGCTCCCCCTCCAGCACACTGGCCCAGGGTCGACCTTCGGCATCCACCGCGCCGTACAGCATGAAAGGCAATTGCTCATAGAACTGGCGGTGTTGATCCGGCATCCAGGTGCGAATCACCTTACGCCCGAATTCCGCCATGCGCTCGGCAACGCCGACATGGGCCTGTAACTGTTGCTCGCCAGCGTGCCACGGTGAACGTTCCATCACGGTCTCTCCCCTGCGCCGTCGGCGCAGATTGAATGTCAGACGGTGGTTTGCAGGCCGGCAATGGTGCGCGGCATGCCGACAAAACCGGGCAGCGCCTCGATGCGCGAAAGCCAGGCGCGAACGTTAGCGTAGTCGTCCAGCGACACATTGCCTTCCGGTGCGTGGGCAATGTAGCTGTAGGCCGCCACGTCAGCGATGGTCGGCTCAGTACCCGCCAAATACGGGGTTTTGCCCAGTTCCAGGTCCATCACCTTGAGAAAGTTGTGCGCACGGGTGATGACTTCCTCGGCGTTGAACTTCGCCCCGAACACCGTGATCAGGCGGGCGGCCGCAGGGCCGAAAGCAATCGGCCCGGCGGCAGCGGACAACCAGCGCTGCACATGCGCGGCGCCGACCGGATCGCTCGGCAGCCAGCGGCCGTTGCCGTATTTCTGTGCCAGGTAGACGAGAATCGCGTTGGAGTCGGCCAGTACCACGCCATTGTCATCAATGGCCGGAACCTGACCAAAGCTGTTGATAGCCAGGTATGGCGCCTGTTTATGTTCGCCCTTGGCCAGATCGACGAAGATCAGTTCGGTCGGCAGTTGCAACAGTGACAACATCAGTTCGACGCGATGGGCGTGGCCGGAACGCGGGAAGTTGTAGAGTTTGATCGCTTGCATGGTCGACTCCGCTGGATGATGGCGCCGTTCAGGGTGGACGGCGGCCGTGGGAGCCATCTTCCACCTATCGTGAAAACAACAGAATCACCAGCAAACGCAATCCATTATTTCTCTGGATGAAATAACGCGGCGTTTTTCAGCGCCGGATGCTCACGCAATGCGTTCACCATGAAATCGACAAAACTGCGCACCCGCGCCGGCGCCTTGCGTCCGCCCTGATACACCACATGGATCGGCAACGCAGGCAGTTCGAACTCGGCGAGGACGATTTCCAGTTCGCCGGAGGCGACCTTGCTGGCCACCTGATAAGACAGCACCCGGGTCAGTCCCAGGCCCAGCGACGCCGCCGTGATTGCAGCCTGATTGGCCGTGACCACCAGACGCGGTTCCGGTTTTACCCCGATGAGTTCACCGTGTTCCATAAATGGCCAGCTACGCTGCTGGCCGATGGCCGAAGTCGCCACCACCGGCGCCCCGGCCAATGCCTGTGGATGGGCAGGCCGACCATGGACCGCGAAGTATTCCGGCGAGCCGCAAATCACCCGTCGTACCTCACCTACACGGATCGCATGCTGATTGCTGTCCGGCAACTCACCGATGCGCACCGCGACGTCGATGCCCTCCTCGACCATGCTTACTACCCGGTCGAGCAACAGGGCGTTGATGGAAACGTCCGGGTATTGCGTCAGATAACGCGCCATCACCGGCGTGACAAACAGCTCGCCGAATAAAACAGGCGCCGTCACCGTCAACTGCCCACGGGGCTGGGTATGACTGCCGGCAGCGGAGTCCTCCGCTTCCTGCATCTCGGCGAGAATCCTCCGACAGTCTTCCAGGAAACGCAGACCGGCTTCGCTCAAATGCACGCTGCGGGTGGTACGGATCAACAACTGCGTGCCGATCCGCTGCTCCAGCGCCGCCACCGCCCGGGTCACGCTCGCCGCCGACAGACCCAGACGCCGCGCCGCAGCGGAAAAACCCTGTTCCTGGGCGACGATGGCGAAAACCTGCATTTCCTGGAAGCGATCCACTTTTCAACTCCTAAACCGCGGCGTTCATCCGCTGATGCAAGTCAGGGAATAACAGTTGAGCAAACCAGATCGGCAAACCCGGATAGAGATCACGTGCCTTGGGTGTCGCACTCTGAACCAGACCCAGTTGTACGAGACTTCTCAATTGATCCGTTGCCACCCGATCGGACAATCCCGTGAAGATTTTGAAATCCGCGCGGCTCAACGTGCCCTGCGTCAGCAGAACATGCAAAGCACGGGCTGTTTCCAGCTTGATTCCCTCTCGCTTGATCCGCTCGTCCCAAGCAAAAATGGTATGCAACCTTTCGCGCATATTGGAGATGTTCAACGCCTGCTCTGTATAACGCATCTGGTCGAGACAGGTTTCCAGCATGAAACCGACAAATTCGAACAAACCGGCCTGCGTCAGTTGACCACGACCATCCAGATCCCCACGACGCGGCTTGTCGGCGTTGGCCAGCCGGGCGTAATAGGACGCCTGCTGTCGAGCAAGCCCGCGGGATAAGGACCAGAGCGGCGAAACCAGCCCAAGTTTCTGCAACTGGAGATGCGTCACCAGCCTGACTGTTCGTCCATTTCCGTCAACGAAAGGATGCACCCAGGCCAATCGATGGTGATAAGCCATGACGGCAAGCAGTCGACTCCGAGCGTCCGGCAAACGACCGTATACCTGCTGCATCCGGTTAAGCATGGGCGATACAGATTGGCAGGAGGGGGCCGCGTGATTGCCGACAAGCACTTCCTGACTCGCCACATCCCGCAGTTGACCAGGCACCAGTTGACTCCCGTCACTCAGGCTCAGTTGCTCGTCGCAAGCACCGAGAAAAAGACGCTTGTGCAGGCGCGTAACGAATGCCGGACTGAACAGGGTTTCCCATGACAGGTCCTTATGCATAGTCAGTGCTCGTTCAAATGCCTGCTGTGTGCCGATGTGCGTCATAGCCAGCTCTGTGAGCTCTTTGCGGTGACGTTTTGGAGCTGTCGGGGCAAGCGTCACTGGCTCCGTGAACTGGCCTTCTATCAGGTTGCTGTAAAAACTGCTGGTGACACGCAGTAGGCCGCCGACGCGTTGCAGCATGGGGGGAGAAACCATGGCGCTGAGTTTTCCCGCCTGAAAGGGCACTTGCTCGGCCAGTTGCAATATTTCGCTGGGAAATACAGGCATGAGCGGCTCGAGCCAATGGTTTCCCAAGACAGATTCAGCACTCATCAAACCTCCAGAATCGCGGATTTTTTTGCGAATTCAAGATTACGCTCAAAGCCTTTAATTACCTAGCCTTGAGTAATGTAGGAGATTTCATTAATGGGTGTAGTTAGCGGATTTTTTTTCCGGATTTTCTGTAGGAATTGCTGCGGTGTATCTGTGTTCTGCACAAGAGCGCGAATAATTCGCGCTCTTGTGCAGCCCATCACTCCACCGTCACCGATTTCGCCAGGTTGCGCGGCTGATCCACGTCCGTGCCCTTGAGCACCGCAACGTAGTACGACAGTAGTTGCAGCGGAATGGTGTAGAGGATCGGCGACAGGATGTCGTGGATGTGCGGCATCTGCACCACGTGTGTGCCTTCGCCATTGGTCATCCCGGCTTTTTCGTCGGCGAACACGATCAGTTCGCCACCGCGGGCGCGGACTTCCTGCAGGTTGGACTTCAGCTTCTCCAGCAGTTCGTTGTTCGGCGCGACGGTCACCACCGGCATGTCGTTATCCACAAGCGCCAGCGGGCCGTGTTTCAGCTCGCCAGCTGGATAGGCTTCGGCGTGGATGTATGAGATTTCCTTGAGCTTCAAGGCCCCTTCCATCGCCACCGGAAATTGCGCGCCACGGCCCAGGAACAGGGTGTGGTTCTTCTCGGCGAACAGCTCTGCGATTTTTTCCACCGTGCTGTCCATCGCCAGCGCTTCGCCCAGACGAGTTGGCAGACGACGCAGTTCTTCGACCAGCGTGGCTTCAACGCCTTTGCCCAATGTACCGCGCACCTGGCCCAGAGACAGGGTCAGCAGCAGCAGACCGACCAGTTGCGTAGTGAAGGCCTTGGTCGAGGCCACGCCGATTTCACGACCAGCCTGGGTCAGCAGGGTCAGGTCGGATTCGCGCACCAGCGAACTGATGCCGACGTTGCAGATCGCCAGACTGGCGAGGAAGCCCAGTTCCTTGGCGTTGCGCAGGGCGGCCAGGGTGTCGGCGGTTTCGCCGGACTGGGAGATGGTGACGAACAGGGTGTCCGGCTGCACCACCACCTTGCGGTAGCGGAATTCACTGGCGACCTCGACCTGGCACGGAATCCCGGCCAGCTCTTCGAGCCAGTAACGGGCAACCATGCCGGCGTGATAGCTGGTACCACACGCCACGATCTGTACGTTGCGCACTTTGGCGAACAGTTCAGCAGCTTGTGGACCGAAAGCCTGCACCAGCACCTGATTCGCACTCAATCGGCCTTCCAGAGTGCGCTGCACCACGGACGGCTGCTCGTGGATTTCCTTGAGCATGTAATGACGGAACTCGCCTTTGTCGGCGGCTTCCGCACCATCCGTGTATTGCACGGTCTGGCGCTCGACGGCTTTGCCGGTCACGTCCCAGATCTGCACCTTGTCCCGCTGGATTTCGGCGATATCGCCCTCTTCCAGGTACATGAAACGGTCGGTGACCTGACGCAGGGCCAGTTGATCGGAAGCGAGGAAGTTTTCGCCCAGGCCCAGACCGATCACCAGCGGGCTGCCGCTGCGAGCAGCAACCAGTCGATCCGGTTGCTTTGCGTGGATAACCGCCAGACCGTAAGCGCCATGCAGCTCCTTGACCGCAGCCTTCAGAGCGTCCGACAGGTCCGGTAAGGTCTTGAGTTTTTCAGTCAGCAGGTGAGCGATGACTTCGGTGTCGGTATCGGAACTGAACACGTAGCCCAGCGCCTTGAGTTGTTCACGCAGCGCCTCATGGTTTTCGATGATGCCGTTGTGCACGACAGCGACGTCACCGGAGAAATGCGGGTGAGCATTGCGCTCGCTCGGCGCACCATGGGTGGCCCAGCGGGTGTGGGCAATACCGAGACGGCCAACCAGCGGATGTTCGGCCAGCGCCGCGTCGAGTTCGCTGACTTTGCCGACACGACGAGTGCGTTCCAGAGCGCCGTCATTGGTGTACACCGCAACACCGGCACTGTCATAGCCCCTGTATTCGAGGCGTTTGAGGCCTTCGACCAGAATGGCGGTGATATTACGTTCAGCTACCGCGCCGACAATTCCACACATGCTTATTTCTCCTGACTGACAGTCGCGCAAATCAAGTTGATACCGCGAGCCTGAATCTGATCGCGCGCATCCAGGGGCAGGCGATCATCGGTAATTAGGGTATGGACGCTGCTCCATGGCAGCTCCAGGTTCGGAATCTTGCGGCCGATCTTGTCGGCCTCGACCATCACGATCACTTCCCGCGCCACTTCCGCCATCACCCGGCTGAGGCCGAGCAATTCATTGAAGGTGGTGGTGCCACGCACCAGGTCGATGCCATCGGCACCGATAAACAACTGGTCGAAGTCGTAAGAGCGTAGTACCTGCTCGGCGACCTGGCCCTGAAAGGATTCCGAGTGCGGATCCCAGGTGCCACCGGTCATCAGCAGCACAGGCTCGTGCTCGAGTTCACTCAGGGCGTTGGCCACGTGCAGGGAGTTGGTCATGACCACCAGGCCTGGCTGCTGGCCGAGTTCGGGAATCATCGCGGCGGTGGTGCTGCCGCTGTCGATGATGATGCGGGCGTGCTCGCGGATGCGTGTGACGGCGGCGCGGGCAATCGCCTGTTTGTATTTGGAAACGTTTTGACTGACGTCCGCCACCAGTTCCTGGGGCATGGTGATCGCGCCACCATAGCGACGCAGCAGCAAGCCATGACTTTCCAGGGCGGCGAGATCCTTGCGAATCGTAACTTCCGAAGTTTCGAAGCGCTTGGCCAGTTCATCCACACTCACTTCGCCCTGCTCATTGAGTAAAGACAGAATGTTGTGACGGCGCTGAGGTGTGTTGCGTTTCGACATGGCTAATTAAGTTTCGATTCGAAAGATAACGGAAGCAATCAAAACCTATCAGCTGCGAATCGTCAAGTCGGTGCCCAAAAAAAGACCGCTGGCAGCGGTCTTTTTTAATTTGAGCATTGTAGATAACTCAGCTCTTCTTGATCTTCTCAGGCCGCTTCCAGCCATCGATGTTCTTCTGCCGCGCCCGGCCAACAGCCAATTGCGCGTTATCCACATTCTGAGTGATGGTCGAGCCGGCTGCAGTAGTTGCACCGGCAGAGATATCCACAGGCGCCACCAGCGAGTTGTTGGAACCGATGAACACATCCTCGCCCAACACGGTTTTCCACTTGTTGGCGCCATCGTAGTTGCAAGTGATGGTGCCGGCGCCGATGTTGGTGCGTGCACCGATCTCGGCATCGCCCAGGTAAGTCAGGTGCCCGGCCTTGGCGCCCTCGCCCATGCGCGCGTTTTTCAGTTCGACGAAGTTACCCACATGGGCGCGGGCCTCCAGCACAGTGCCCGGACGCAGACGGGCAAACGGGCCGGCATCGCTGCCTTCGCCCAGCACCGCGCCTTCGATATGGCTGTTGGCCTTGACCACCACGCCTTTGCGCAGGG
Organism: Pseudomonas sp. IT-P2; assembly: GCF_949767575.1. Classification (NCBI taxonomy): domain Bacteria; kingdom Pseudomonadati; phylum Pseudomonadota; class Gammaproteobacteria; order Pseudomonadales; family Pseudomonadaceae; genus Pseudomonas; species Pseudomonas sp. IT-P2. The sequence continues at coordinate 462,856 of NZ_CATKQA010000044.1, forward strand.
TGCTGTCCTTGATCACGCAGTTCGGGCCGATGATCACATCGTCCTCTATGACAACCTTGCCTTCGAGAATCACGTTGATGTCGATCAGCACATCGCGACCGACGGTCACTTCGCCTCGCACATCGAAACGGGCCGGATCGCGCAGGGTGACACCCTGAGCCATCAGGCGACGACCGGCGCGCAGCTGGTAATGACGCTCCAGCTCGGAGAGCTGTTTGCGATCATTGGCGCCCTGCACTTCCATCGGATCGTGAGGTTGTTCGGTGGCGACGGTCAGGCCATCGCTGACCGCCATCTCGATCACGTCGGTCAGGTAGTACTCGCCCTGAGCGTTGTTGTTCGACAGGCGACTCATCCAGTCCGCCAGACGATTGGCCGGCACTGCCAGGATGCCGGTGTTGCCTTCAGTGATCGCCCGTTGCGCTTCGCTGGCGTCCTTGTGTTCGACGATGGCGGCAACCTTGCCGTCGGCATCGCGCACGATGCGGCCATAACCGGTCGGATCGTCCAGCTCGACGGTGAGCAAGCCCATCTGCCCGGGTACAACGTGCTTGAGCAGACGTTGCAGGGTCTCGACTTCGATCAACGGCACATCGCCGTAGAGAATCAGTACGGTATCGGCGGTGATGAAAGGAACAGCCTGGGCCGTGGCGTGGCCGGTGCCCAGCTGCTTGTCCTGCAATACGAAATTCAGATCGTCAGCGGCCAGACGCTCGCGCACTACATCGGCGCCGTGGCCGATGACGACATGAATGCGCTGTGGATCAAGTTGACGGGCGCTGTGGATAACATGGCCAAGCATGGAATCGCCGGCAATCGGATGCAGCACTTTTGGCAGCGCGGAACGCATGCGGGTGCCTTGACCGGCCGCGAGGATAACGATTTCAAGAGACATGACTGGCTACCAATCCTGGGTGGTCAGCAACTGCGACCGGGTTTCGGGAATTCTGAAAAGAAAAAAGGGTAGCCGAGGCTACCCTTTTTTATCAATCGCACAACAAGTGGCTGACGGATTAACCGCCAAACTTCTTGCGGATCTGCTGGACGGTGCGCAGCTGAGCTGCAGCCTCGGCCAGACGTGCGGACGCAGCTCCGTAGTCGAAATCTGCGCTCTTCTCATGCAGAGCAGCTTCGGCAGCCTTGAGAGCTGCTTGAGCCTGAGCTTCATCCAGGTCGGCGGCACGTTGCACGGTATCGGCAAGCACCTTGACCATGTTCGGCTGAACCTCGAGGAAACCACCGGAGATGTAGAACACCTCGGCTTCCCCGCCTTGCTTGATCAGGCGGATCGGACCTGGCTTCAGATTAGTGATCAGCGGCGCGTGGCCCAGAGCGATACCAAGATCACCCAGAGCACCGTGCGCAATCACCATCTCGACCAGGCCGGAAAAGATTTCTCCTTCCGCGCTGACGATGTCGCAATGGACTGTCATAGCCATCTGATTGCCTCAACCTAAATTAGCGCCCGTTGCCGGGCGCCTGGATTACAGTTTCTTGGCTTTCTCGATCGCTTCTTCGATGCCGCCGACCATGTAGAACGCTTGTTCTGGCAGGTGGTCGTAGTCACCGTTGAGGATGCCTTTGAAGCCAGCAATGGTGTCTTTCAGGGAAACGTATTTACCCGAAGCACCGGTGAAGACTTCAGCCACGAAGAACGGCTGCGACAAGAAGCGCTGGATCTTACGAGCACGGTTTACCAACTGCTTGTCGGCTTCCGACAGCTCGTCCATACCCAGGATCGCGATGATGTCCTTCAGCTCTTTGTAACGCTGCAGCACGTACTGAACACCACGAGCGGTCTCGTAGTGATCGTTGCCGATCACGTTCGGGTCCAGCTGACGCGAAGTCGAGTCCAGTGGGTCTACCGCCGGGTAGATACCCAGGGAAGCGATGTCACGGGACAGAACGACGGTGGCGTCCAGGTGAGCAAACGTGGTCGCTGGCGACGGGTCAGTCAAGTCGTCCGCTGGTACGTATACGGCCTGGATCGAAGTAATCGAACCTTGCTTGGTCGAAGTGATGCGCTCTTGCAGCACGCCCATCTCTTCAGCCAGGGTCGGCTGGTAACCTACTGCAGAAGGCATACGGCCCAGCAGTGCGGATACTTCGGTACCGGCCAGGGTGTAACGATAGATGTTGTCGACGAACAGCAGAACGTCGTTACCTTCGTCACGGAACTTCTCGGCCATGGTCAGACCGGTCAGCGCTACGCGCAGACGGTTTCCCGGTGGCTCGTTCATCTGACCGTAGACCAGGGCTACCTTGTCGAGAACGTTGGAGTCCTTCATCTCGTGGTAGAAGTCGTTACCCTCACGAGTACGCTCACCCACACCGGCGAACACGGAATAACCGCTGTGCTCGATGGCGATGTTACGGATCAGTTCCATCATGTTTACGGTCTTGCCTACACCGGCACCACCGAACAGACCGACTTTACCGCCCTTGGCGAACGGGCAAACCAGGTCGATAACCTTGATGCCAGTTTCCAGCAGCTCGTTGCCACCGGCCTGTTCAGCGAAGGAAGGAGCGGCGCGGTGGATACCCCAGCGCTCTTCTTCGCCGATCGGGCCAGCTTCGTCGATCGGGTTGCCCAGTACGTCCATGATCCGGCCCAGAGTCGCTTTACCGACCGGTACGGAGATGGCTGCGCCAGTGTTGTTGACGTCCAGACCGCGCTTCAAGCCTTCGGTGGAGCCCATCGCAATGGTACGAACCACGCCGTCGCCCAGCTGCTGCTGAACTTCCAGAGTGGTTTCGGCGCCTTGAACCTTCAAGGCGTCGTAGATGCTCGGTACGCTGTCGCGTGGAAATTCCACGTCGATAACGGCGCCGATGATTTGAACGATACGTCCGCTACTCATAGCTGGATCCTCTGAATATTTGAACCGTTAAACCGCGGCAGCGCCGCCGACGATTTCCGAGATCTCTTGGGTGATCGCAGCCTGACGCGCCTTGTTGTAGATCAGCTGCAAATCGCTGATCAAATCACCGGCGTTGTCGGTAGCGTTCTTCATCGCGATCATCCGCGCAGCCTGTTCAGCCGCGTTGTTCTCGACCACCGCCTGGTACACCTGCGACTCCACGTAACGCACCATCAAGCCGTCAAGCAGCTCTTTGGCGTCTGGTTCGTAGAGGTAGTCCCAGTGGTGCTTGAGTTCTTGATCCGGGGTCGCCACCAATGGAATCAACTGCTCCACGGTAGGCTGTTGCGTCATGGTGTTGATGAACTTGTTGGATACCACGGACAGGCGGTCGATACGGCCGTCCAGGTAGGCATCCAGCATCACCTTGACGCTGCCGATCAGATCATTGATCGACGGCTCTTCACCCAGGTGGCTGATAGCTGCAACGACGTTACCGCCGAAGTTGCGGAAAAAGGCCGCACCCTTGCTACCAACGACACACAGATCGATCTCGACGCCGTTTTCGCGGTTTACCGCCATGTCCTTGACCAGGGCCTTGAACAGGTTGGTGTTCAAGCCGCCGCACAGACCACGGTCACTGCTCACCACGACATAACCGACGCGCTTTACTTCGCGATCGATCATGAACGGGTGGCGGTATTCCGGGTTGGCGTTGGCCAGATGCCCAATTACCTGGCGGATACGCTCCGCATAAGGACGGCTAGCAGCCATGCGCATTTGTGCCTTGCGCATTTTGCTGACCGCCACTTTTTCCATGGCGCTGGTAATTTTTTGCGTGCTTTTGATGCTCGCAATCTTACTGCGAATCTCTTTTGCGCCTGCCATGTAACACCTATCAGGTTAGCAAGCGGGAGCCTTGCGGCTCCCGCTGCGGCTTACCAGGTTTGGGTGGCCTTGAACTTCTCGATACCAGCCTTCAGGCCAGCGTCGATTTCGTCATTGAAGTCACCTTTAACGTTGATCTTCGCCATCAAATCGGCGTGATCGCGGTTGAAGAAAGCAATCAGCGCTTGTTCGAAGCTGCCAATCTTGGCGATTTCAATGTCAGTCAGGAACCCACGCTCAGCGGCATACAGCGACAGCGACATGTCGGCGATCGACATTGGCGCGTATTGCTTCTGCTTCATCAGCTCGGTAACGCGCTGACCATGCTCAAGTTGCTTGCGGGTCGCTTCGTCCAGGTCAGAAGCGAACTGGGCGAATGCCGCCAGTTCACGGTACTGAGCCAGAGCGGTACGGATACCACCGGACAGCTTCTTGATGATCTTGGTCTGAGCGGCACCACCCACACGGGATACCGAAACACCGGCGTTCACTGCAGGGCGGATGCCCGAGTTGAACATGGCCGATTCCAGGAAGATCTGACCGTCGGTGATGGAAATCACGTTGGTCGGAACGAACGCGGAAACGTCGCCAGCCTGGGTTTCGATGATCGGCAGTGCGGTCAGGGAACCGGTTTTGCCGGTCACTGCGCCGTTGGTGAACTTCTCTACGTACTCTTCCGAAACGCGGGATGCACGCTCCAGCAGACGGGAGTGGAGATAGAACACGTCGCCTGGGTAAGCTTCACGGCCTGGTGGACGGCGCAGCAGCAGGGAAATCTGGCGGTAAGCCACTGCTTGCTTGGACAGATCGTCATAGACGATCAGCGCGTCTTCACCGCGGTCGCGGAAGAATTCACCCATGGTGCAACCGGAGTACGGAGCCAGGAATTGCAGTGCTGCAGATTCCGAGGCGCTCGCTGCAACGATGATGGTGTTAGCCAGTGCACCGTTTTCTTCCAGCTTGCGAACCACGTTGGCGATGGTCGATTGCTTCTGACCGATTGCCACGTAGACGCAGAAAATGCCGCTGTCTTTCTGGTTGATGATCGCGTCGATCGCCAGAGCGGTTTTACCGATCTGACGGTCACCGATGATCAGCTCACGCTGGCCACGGCCGACAGGGATCATGGCATCGACAGCCTTGTAGCCAGTCTGTACAGGCTGGTCTACCGACTTACGCCAGATCACGCCCGGAGCAACTTTCTCGACCGCGTCGGTCTCGGTGTTGCCCAGTGGACCTTTGCCGTCAACAGGGTTACCCAGTGCGTCGACAACGCGACCCAGCAGTTCCTTACCAACCGGAACTTCGAGGATGCGGCCGGTGCACTTGGCGCTCATGCCTTCAGCCAGACTGGTGTACGCGCCCAGTACAACGGCACCTACGGAGTCTTGCTCCAGGTTGAGGGCCATACCGTAGACGCCGCCCGGAAACTCGATCATCTCGCCGTACATGACGTCGGCCAGACCGTGAATCCGCACGATACCGTCAGATACGCTGACGACAGTGCCTTCGTTACGGGCTTGGGAGGTCACATCGAGCTTTTCGATGCGGCCCTTGATAATTTCACTTATTTCGGAAGGATTGAGTTGCTGCATTGCTCTGCTGCCCCTTCAAACTCAAGATTTCAATGCTTCGGCAAGTTTCGCGATTTTGCCGCGAATCGAGCCATCGATAACCAGGTCGCCGGCGCGGATGACCACACCCCCGATAAGGGAGCTGTCTTCCTCGACTTGCAGGCGCACTTCCCGGTTGAGTCGTGCACTGAGAACCTTGGCGAGTTTGTCTTGCTGTTCTTGGTTCAATGCAAAAGCACTGGTCACTTCAACGTCTACCGATTTCTCTTGCTCGGCCTTGTACAGGTCGAAAAGAGCGGCGATCTCCGGCAGAAGCGGGAGACGGTCGTTTTCGGCAACGACATTGATGAAGTTCTGTGCCTTGGCATCAAACTTGTCGCCGCACACGTCAATGAACGTGGCGGCCTTTTCTGCGCTCGTCAGTCGCGGGGCCTTGAGCACGCGCTGCATGGTGTCGTCTTGCGACACCGCTGCTGCCAGGCCGAGCATGGCTGACCAATTGGCCAGTTGCTGGTGGGCCTGAGCGTGCTCGAAGGCCGCCTTAGCGTAAGGTCGGGCCAACGTGGTCAGTTCTGCCATGATCGCCCTCGCTTAGATTTCAGCAGCCAGTTGGTTAACCAGCTCTGCGTGCGCGTTTTGATCGATTGTGGCACCCAGGATCTTCTCGGCGCCGCCGACAGCCAGCAAGCCCACTTGGGCGCGCAGCTTGTCTTTGACACTGTTCAGTTCCTGTTCGATCTCGGCTTGAGCCTGAACCTTCACACGGTCAGCGTCGACGCGGGCCTTTTCAACGGCCTCTTCGACAATCTGGTTACCGCGTTTCTTGGCTTGCTCGATGATTTCAGCTGCCTGAGCTTTCGCTTCGCGCAGTTGCTGACCCGCTTTCTCTTGGGCCAACTCCAGGTCGCGAGCTGCACGGCTGGCAGCGTCCAGACCATCAGCGATCTTCTTTTGACGTTCGTGCAGAGCTGCGATGACCGGAGGCCATACGAACTTCATGCAGAACAGTACAAAAATCAGGAACGCAACGGACTGGCCAATCAGGGTCGCATTAATGTTCACGCCAACACCTCGCAGTTACGTTGTCCATCACACCAAATCACTCGGAGATCCGAATGATTAGCCAGCGATCTGACCAACGAACGGGTTCGCAAAGGTGAAGAACAGAGCGATACCAACACCGATCATGGTTACGGCGTCGAGCAGACCGGCAACGATGAACATTTTAACTTGCAGCATTGGAACCATTTCTGGCTGACGCGCTGCGCCTTCCAGGAACTTGCCGCCCAGCAGGCCGAAACCAATTGCGGTACCCAGTGCGCCCAGGCCGATCAACAGTGCAACAGCGATAGCGGTTAGACCAACTACAGTTTCCATCTTTCCTCCCGACTTTTACGTCGTATGGTTTAGGTTTTTTAGATTAAAGCGGTAAAACAAATCGTTTCATGGTGCCCCGTGAGGAGCCCCTTCCCGTTTGACCGGGAAGGACATCAGACTAGTCGAGACTGGTCTTAATGGTTTTCTTCGTGCGCCATCGACAGGTAGACGATGGTCAGCATCATGAAGATGAACGCCTGCAGGGTGATGATCAGGATGTGGAACACAGCCCACGCCCACTGCAGGACAACGCCCAGGCCGCTGAGCCAGAGCAGGCCGCTGCCGAACATCACAGCGATCAGGATGAACACCAGCTCGCCGGCATACATGTTGCCGAACAGACGCAGAGCCAGAGAGATCGGTTTGGCGATCAGGGTCACGAATTCCAGCAGGAAGTTCACCGGGATCAGCAGGGCCTGAACGAAGATGTTCTTGCTGCCGAACGGGTGCAGGGTCAGTTCGCCGATGAAACCGCCGATGCCCTTGACCTTGATGCTATAGAAAATGATCAGTGCGAAAACCGAGAACGCCATGCCCAGGGTCGCGTTCGGGTCGGTAGTCGACACGGCGCGGAACGGGATGTGGTGGTCGCCGGAGATCAGGATGGCCAGCTGAGGAATCCAGTCGACCGGTACCAGGTCGACGGCGTTCATCAGGAACACCCAGACGAAGATGGTCAGTGCCAGCGGTGCGATCACCGGGCTACGGCCATGGAAGCTGTCTTTCACGCTGCCATCGACGAATTCGACCAGGACTTCAACGAAGTTCTGCAGTGCACCCGGCTGACCGGAAGTCGCCTTCTTGGCCGCCATGCGGAAAAGAATGACGAAGATCAGACCCAGCGCGACCGACCAGCCGAGGGTATCGACGTGGAAAGCCCAGAAGCCCATTTCCTTGGCTTCTGCTGCGGTGTGGGCAAAGCCCCAGCCGCCGTTGGGTAGCTGACCGAAGGTCAGGTTCTGCAAGTGGTGCTGGATATAGCCCGAAGCGGTTGTTTCTGCCATGGTTGCCTCAAACGCCCTAAGGTCTCGAAAGTCTTGTTCTCATCAGCAGGGGAGCGAACCAGCTGACCGACTGAGTCAGCACGAAGGCGCCGAATACAGCGATCGGCGCCAGTGGCTTCACACCTGCAAACACCAGTGCAAACAGCACTGCCGTCAAAATCAGTTTGCCTGCCTCGCCGGCATAGAAAGACCGGACGATGGACTGGGCTGCTCGGGCGCCGGAAAACCGAAATGCCTTGTGAGCGAAATAAACATTGGGCAGCAAGGCTATCAGGCCTCCGCAAAGTCCCGAGTATCCGGCAACGACTCCGTGCCATTGCCAGAGCGCCAAAGCGGCAATGAGCAAAATGACAAATTGAGCCATTAACACCGGAAAAACCGCCAGGCGATGGAACGGCAGGCGGTTTGGCTTGCGGGTTTCCATCACTATTGCTCTCCAATGGTCGGCTGCCGAAATTCAATAACTTGGCATAATTTGTGCCGACAAAATGCGCGCAGAGTATAGGGGCGGTTCTGCCCCTATTCAACTGTCAGGTAGTGATTTCCGACTGCGCGCTACAAGAGGAATTGTTTCAGCGGATGTGTGCGAGCACACCTTGAAGCTCATCGAGGGAGTTGTATCCGATCACCAGCTGACCCTTGCCCTTCTTCCCGTGGCGGATCTGCACCGCAGAGCCCAGGCGCTCGGCCAGACGCTGTTCGAGGCGGGCGATATCCGGGTCAGGTTTGGCAGGCTCTACCGGCTCCGGTTTGCCACTCAACCATTGGCGAACCAGTGCCTCAGTTTGGCGCACGGTAAGACCGCGTGCGACAACATGTCGCGCCCCTTCCACCTGCTGATTGTCCGGCAGACCGAGCAATGCACGGGCATGACCCATCTCCAGGTCGCCATGGGACAACATGGTCTTGATGACTTCCGGCAGCGCAATCAGGCGCAACAGGTTGGCCACGGTGACGCGGGACTTACCCACAGCCTCGGCAACCTGTTGCTGAGTGAGCTGGAATTCCTGCTGCAAGCGCTGCAGGGCTACCGCCTCTTCGATCGGGTTCAGGTCTTCGCGCTGGATGTTCTCGATCAGCGCAATGGCGATTGCCGTTTCATCCGGCACATCGCGCACCATCGCCGGGATGGTTTCCTGCCCGGCTTGTTGACTCGCGCGCCAGCGACGCTCGCCGGCAATGATTTCAAAACGACCACCACCAATCGGGCGAACCACGATCGGCTGCATCACGCCCTGGGCCTTGATCGACTGCGCCAGCTCTTCCAGCGCCTGCGGATCCATGTCCCGGCGTGGCTGATACTTGCCGCGCTGCAGCAGGTCCAGCGGCAGGTGCTGCAACTCGCGGCTGTCAGCCTGCGCCGCTTGTTCTTCCAGCGAGCTGACAGTCGGACCGCTCAACAGCGCATCCAGTCCTCGTCCGAGACCTCGTTTCTTGACGGCCATGGGGATTCCTTAAGTTGGCTGGGCAGCGGCGGTGCGTGAATTTTTGCGCTGACGGCGAACCATCTCGCCCGCCAGGGCCAGATAGGCCAGCGCGCCACGCGATTGCTTGTCGTAGGCCAGCGCCGGCATGCCGTAGCTCGGTGCTTCGGCCAGACGAATGTTGCGCGGGATCACCGTGTCGTACAGTTGATCGCCGAAGTGTTCCTTGAGCTGGGCTGAAACGTCGTTCATCAGGCTCAGACGCGGGTCGTACATGGTCCGCAACAGGCCTTCGACTTTCAGGTTCGGGTTCAGCAGTTCAGCGATGCGCTTGATGTTATCCACAAGGTCGCTCAGACCTTCGAGCGCAAAGTACTCGCACTGCATGGGGATAATGACCCCGTCAGCGGCGACCAGTGCGTTCAGCGTGAGCATCGACAGTGACGGCGGGCAGTCGATCAGAATGTAATCGTAGTTCTCGCGGATCGGCGCCAGCGCGCTGCGCAGACGGCTTTCTTTCATCTGCATTTCCAGCAAGACCACTTCGGCCGCCGTCAGGTCACGGTTGGCCGGCAGCAGTTGATAGCCGCCATGTTCGGAGTAGTGCATTGCCTGGGCCAGATCGCATTCGCCGATCAGCAGGTCATAGACCGAGTTTTCCAGGCCATGCTTATCCACACCGCTACCCATGGTGGCGTTGCCCTGTGGATCGAGATCGATCAACAGCACCCGGCGCTTGGTCGCGACCAGGGATGCTGCGAGGTTGATGCAGGTGGTGGTCTTGCCCACACCACCCTTCTGGTTCGCTATCGCGAATACCTTAGCCATTCTTGCTTGTGTTCCCAATCATGCCGTGCGGCGCAGTATCAGCAGATGGCGTTGGCCTTGGCAACCGGGTACGGCCAGGGCGTGTTCGCTATCGAGTTTGAAGTCTGCCGGCAATGCTACCAGCTCATCCGCCGGATGGACGCCCTTCATTGCCAGCCAGCGCGTATCGGCGTCGCCGAGGTGGCGAGTCCAGTTGGTGAAGTTCTCCATGCTGCTGAACGCCCGGGAAATGATCCCGTTGAACGGCTGTGCAGGCTGGAAGGCTTCGACGCGACTGTGGATAACTTGCAGGTTATCCAGTTTGAGTTCGAGTTTGACCTGGGTCAGGAAGCGGGTTTTCTTGCCGTTGCTGTCCAGACAGGTCACCTGCGAGTCCGGATACAGGATCGCCAGAGGGATCCCCGGCATTCCGCCGCCGCTGCCGACATCCAGCCAGCGCCCATTTTCGATGAACGACATCACGCTCAGGCTATCGAGCAAATGACGGGAAACCATTTCGTCCGGATCGCGAACGGCAGTCAGGTTGTAGGCCTGGTTCCATTTGATCAACAGGGCCAGATAACCAAGCAGCAGTTCGTGCTGGGTTTCAGTGAGATTGACACCGAGCTCGCGGGCTCCTGTGGATAACTCTTCGGCGTGTTGCGAAGTGACCTTAGAACTCAAGCGCTTTGCTCCAACTGACGGCCCGCGCCGCGTTTTTTCAAATGAATCATCAACAGCGAGATCGCTGCCGGGGTCACACCGGGGATCCGCGAAGCCTGGCCCAGCGTCTCGGGACGCGTGGCACCCAGCTTGCTCTGGATCTCCTTGGAGAGACCGGAAATGTTGGTGTAATCGATATCCACAGGCAGTTTCGTGTCTTCACTGGCACGCAGACGGGCGATTTCGTCCTGTTGGCGATCGATGTAACCGGCGTACTTGGTCTTGATCTCGACCTGTTCGGCGACCTGTGGATCTTCGGCGCCCTGCCCGGTCACTTCGACCAGACCAGCGTAGTCGATTTCCGGACGGCTCAAGAGATTGAGCAAGTTGTATTCGTGAGTCAGCGGCGTGCCGAATTTGTCGGCAATCGCATCGCCCTGCGGGGTGCCCGGGCGAACCCAGGTGCTTTTCAGGCGTTGCTCTTCGATTTCGATGCTTTCGCGTTTCTTGCAGAACGCTGCCCAGCGCGCGTCATCGACCAGGCCCAGTTCGCGACCTTTTTCGGTCAGACGCAGGTCGGCGTTGTCCTCACGCAGGATCAGGCGGTACTCGGCACGGGAAGTGAACATGCGGTACGGCTCTTGGGTACCGAGGGTGATCAGGTCGTCGACCAATACCCCAATGTAGGCTTCGTCGCGACGCGGGCACCAGGCTTCTTTGCCTTTCGCACGCAATGCGGCGTTGGCACCGGCGAGCAAACCCTGCGCACCGGCTTCTTCGTAACCGGTGGTGCCGTTGATCTGGCCAGCGAAGAACAGACCGCCGATCACCTTGGTTTCCAGGCTGTACTTCAGGTCGCGCGGATCGAAGTAGTCGTACTCGATCGCATAACCCGGACGCACGATGTGCGCGTTTTCCATGCCGCGGATCGATTGCACGATCTGCAATTGCACGTCGAACGGCAAGCTTGTGGATATCCCGTTCGGATAAAGCTCATGGGTGGTCAGGCCTTCCGGCTCGATGAACACCTGATGGCTTTCCTTGTCGGCAAATCGGTGAATCTTGTCTTCGATCGACGGGCAATAACGCGGACCAATGCCTTCGATTTCGCCTGCAGCGGAATACATCGGCGAGCGATCGAGGTTCGCGGCAATGATTTCGTGAGTGCGGGCGTTGGTGTGGGTAATCCAGCAACTGACTTGCCGTGGATGTTGTTCCTTGTTGCCCATGAACGACATCACCGGGATCGGCGTATCGCCTGGCTGCTCGGTCATCACCGAGAAATCCACAGACTTGCCGTCGATACGTGGTGGCGTACCGGTTTTCAGGCGACCGACACGCAGCGGCAATTCACGCAGACGATGCGCCAGGGCGATCGATGGTGGATCACCGGCGCGACCACCGGAAAAATTCTGCAAGCCGATGTGGATAAGTCCGCCCAAGAACGTACCGGTGGTCAAAACCACGGAATCGGCGAAGAAACGCAGACCCATTTGGGTGACGACACCGCGTACTTGTTCCTGCTCGACGATCAGGTCGTCAGCAGCTTGTTGAAATATCCACAGGTTCGGCTGGTTTTCCAGAATTTCGCGGACAGCGGCCTTGTACAAAATCCGGTCGGCTTGCGCACGGGTCGCCCGTACGGCCGGGCCTTTGCGGCTGTTCAACACGCGAAACTGGATACCGCCCAGATCGGTGGCCATGGCCATCGCGCCGCCGAGGGCGTCGATTTCCTTGACCAGATGGCTTTTGCCGATGCCACCGATAGCCGGGTTGCAACTCATGGCACCGAGGGTTTCCACGTTGTGCGTCAGCAGAAGGGTTTTTGCACCCATGCGTGCTGAGGCCAGTGCTGCCTCGGTACCGGCATGACCGCCGCCGATGACGATCACTTCAAAACGGGAAGGGAAATCCACCACGCACCTCGTGCCTGCTTAAGTAGGTAATTCAGGAATAGTTTGAGATCAGGTTTCTGGACCTGGTCGGCAAGTATAGGGACTTCGCCCTTCCTAAAGAACCCTTTGCACAAAATTTAACCAGCTGTGGAGAACTCGCGGTTAAAAGAATAAAAAAGAGAGAAATTTATAAAACCTTTGTTTTAAAGCTTATTCTTACTGCCCATGATTTCTGTGGATAGATTTACACAGGCCTTTATTTTCAATGTGTACAGAGATTCAAAACCCTGTGGCCATGTCGCCATGAGGCCGTTGGATAACCGGTGTAAGCCTGTGGATGAAAGGGTAGGTTATCCACAGAGGTAGTTATGTTCAGCTTTCAGGTCCTGTTATCAACTGCCCTCAGTGGCAGTTATTCACAGGGCTTAATCCACAGAAATCGGGTGAATGAAGGAATCGCGGACACAGAAAATCCGCTCAGGAACAGGAATCTGTCCGGCACTGGAGGAAGGAAATACGAGGGAGGGAGAACAGACAGGTCGCAAACGGACCTGTCTGTGGACAACGGAAGGCTTATTTACCGATGCAGAAGCTGGAAAAGATCCGTCCCAGCAGATCATCCGAGCTGAACGCTCCGGTGATTTCCCCAAGGGACTGCTGGGCCTGACGCAGGTCTTCGGCCAGCAGTTCACCAGCACCCGCCAACGTCAGCTGGGCACGTCCATGTTCCAGGGCATCACTGGCATGACGCAGGGCTTCCAGGTGCCGGCGTCGTGCGCTGAAGCTGCTTTCCGAGGTTTGCTCGTAACCCATGCAGGCTTTGAGGTGATCACGCAGCAGATCCAGACCTTCTCCCGCAGATTTGGCGCTCAGGCTGATCGTCACGTGGCCATCGTCACTGACTTCCAGGGCAATGGCTTCGCCAGTCAGATCGGCTTTGTTGCGGATTAATGTGACCTTCGCCGGATCCGGCCGGGTTTCGAGGAACTCCGGCCACAAGGCGAACGGATCGGCGGCCTCTGGCGCAGTGGCGTCGACTACCAGCAGCACTCGGTCAGCCTCGCCAATGGCTTTCAATGCTCGTTCAACGCCGATTTTTTCCACATGGTCATCGGTATCACGCAGACCGGCGGTGTCCACAACGTGCAGCGGCATGCCGTCGATGTGGATATGTTCGCGCAAGATATCCCGAGTGGTGCCGGCGATTTCGGTCACGATCGCGGCTTCACGACCGGCCAGCGCATTCAGCAGGCTGGATTTACCGGCATTCGGACGACCGGCGATCACCACGGTCATACCGTCCCGCAGCAACGCGCCCTGCCCGGCTTCGCGCAATACGGTGGATAACTCGTTACGAACCTTGTCGAGCATGCTCAGCACGTGGCCATCGGCGAGAAAGTCGATTTCTTCTTCCGGGAAGTCGATAGCCGCTTCTACATAGATCCGCAGGCCGATCAGCTGTTCGGTGAGGTTATGCACACGTTGGGAAAATGCACCTTGCAAGGAGCGCAAGGCGTTGCGCGCGGCCTGTGCAGAACTGGCTTCGATCAGGTCGGCGATCGCCTCGGCCTGAGCAAGGTCGAGTTTGTCATTGAGGAAGGCGCGTTCGCTGAATTCTCCGGGACGGGCCAGACGGCAGCCCAGTTCCAGACAACGCTTGAGCAACATGTCGAGGACGATCGGGCCACCGTGGCCCTGCAGTTCCAGTACATCTTCGCCGGTGAACGAGTTCGGCCCGGGGAAATACAGCGCCAGACCTTCATCCAGCACCTGTTGGTCGTCACTGAAGAACGGGCCGTAGTGGGCAAACCGTGGTTTCAGTTCACGGCCGCTGATGGCTTTGGCCGCAACACTGGCCAGCGGCCCGGAAATTCGAACGATGCCCACGCCGCCACGGCCCTGGGCGGTGGCGACAGCTGCGATGGTTTCACGAGGTGCGCTCATAAACCGGTATCCAGACAAAAATGGCAGATAGCAAAACGCCCCACTAGGGGGCGTTTTGAGTGGTGTTATCCACAGAGTAAGTTACGCCTCGGCTTTTTTCGTCGCCGCTTCGATCTTACGCGTGATGTACCACTGTTGGGCAATCGACAGGCAGTTGTTCACAACCCAGTACAGCACCAGACCTGCCGGGAACCACAGGAAGAAGAAGGTGAAGATGATTGGCATCATTTTCATCACCTTGGCCTGCATCGGATCCGGAGGTGTTGGGTTCAGACGCTGCTGGATGAACATGGTCGCGCCCATGATGATCGGCAGGATGAAGAACGGATCCTTGATCGACAGGTCGGTAATCCACAGCATGAACGGCGCCTGGCGCATTTCCACGCTTTCCAGCAGAACCCAGTACAGCGAAAGGAAAACCGGCATCTGCACCAGGATCGGCAAGCAGCCACCCAGCGGATTGATCTTCTCTTTCTTGTACAGCTCCATCATGGCTTGCGACATTTTCTGCCGGTCATCGCCATGTTGCTCTTTCAGTGCAGCCAGTTTCGGAGCCACGGCGCGCATGCGGGCCATCGACTTGTAGCTGGCGGCCGACAGAGGGAAGAAGATCCCTTTGATCAGCATGGTCAGGAAGATGATCGACCAGCCCCAGTTGCCGACGATGCTGTGGATATGTTGCAGCAGCCAGAAGATTGGCTGGGCAATGAACCACAGAATGCCGTAGTCGACAGTCAGTTCCAGACCTGGGGACAACTCTTTCAGCACCGCCTGGCTTTTCGGACCGGCGTAAAGAACAGCGCTGGTCTCGACTTTCGCACCCGGTGCAGCGGTCAACGAAGGACCGGTGTAACCGATGATGTAGTTGCCTTTGCTGTCTTTACGGGTCTGGACGATGTTGTTTTCGCCCTTCGGAGCAACCCATGCAGTCACGAAGTAGTGTTGCAGCCAGGCTACCCAACCACCGGTGACGGTTTCCTTGAGCTGACCTTTGTCCATGTCCTTCATGGACACTTTCTTGTACGGCTCGGAACTTGTCCACAGGGCTGCGCCCAGGTACGTCGCGGTACCGGTTGCAGTTGTGGACGAAGGATCGGCGCTGGCATCGCGTTTCAGCTGGGCGAACATCGAACCGGACCAGAGCTGAGCGCTCTGGTTGTCGATCAGATAAGTCACGGTCACGTCATACAGGCCACGTTTCAGAGTGAAACGCTTGATGTAATTGACGCCGTCCTTGCTGAATTTCAGGTCGACGACCAGTTGGTCTTGACCGTCAGCCAGTTGATAAGTCTTCTTCTCCGAGGAGTAGATCGGGCGACCGGCCGGGTTTGCATCCGGACCGTTGGTGCCAATCAGACCGCTCTGGGCCAGATAAGTACGTTCGCCACCGTTGTCGAACAGCTGGAACGGAACGTCCGGACGATCCTGACGACGTGGATACAGCGGCAAGGTCAGCTGGGCAACATCACCGCCTTGTGGATCGATCGCGAGATCGAGCACGTCGGTCTTGATCTGGATCAGATCCTTGCTGACGGCGACCGGCGTTTCGGCAGGTGCGCTGGTATCACTTGCGGCGCGCGGAATATCGTCACTGGCAGCAGCATTATTGCCAGTGGCGGTGTCCGGCAAACCGGATGTAGTCGTACTGGAAGCAACATTCTGAGTCGGCAGGGCAGCCTGGCCATAGTCCTGGTTCCATTTAAGGACCATGACATAGGACACGATTGCCAGGGCGACGATCAGGATCGTGCGTTTGATATCCATGATTACTCGGCCATCGAAGAAGAACGGGAGGTAGGGATAGGTGGAACCGGGTCATAACCACCGGGATTCCACGGATGACAGCGACCTAAACGACGAAAGGTCAGCCAGCCACCGCGCAGAAGGCCATGATTTTCGATGGCTTCATACGCGTAGCAAGAACAACTGGGGTAGAAACGACAGTGACTGGCCATCAGGGGACTAATGGCGTAGCGATAAAACTGGATCGGAACGAGTGCCAGTTTACGCATCTGGACTGTCTACCCCTACAGTTTCGGTTTTGACTGCTGGTGCCGGCTTGTTGCGTGCCAGACGTTTCCAGAGTTTGCCGAAATGCTGAATCAATTCGGGGTTTTCTACGTCACCCAAACCTTTGCGCGCGACGATAACGATGTCCCAGCCGACCAGTGAATCCTGGTGCAGGCGAAACGATTCGCGCATCAGACGTTTGAGGCGATTGCGCTCGACGGAGAGTTTTACACTCTTTTTCCCGATAACCAGTCCGAGACGGGGGTGATCGAGATCGTTGTTGCGCGCAAGGAGCAGGAGATTTTTCCCCGGAACCTTGCCGGTAGGGGAGTCAAAGACTGCCTTGAAATGCCGGGGAGTAAGCAGACGCTTTTCCCGACTGAAGTCCTGACTCACCTCCAGTGCCGGATTATCAAACTGCCAGACGTGCGCGGCCTTTGGCGCGACGACGCGACAGTACGGCACGACCGTTCTTGGTAGCCATGCGAGCACGGAAACCGTGGGTACGAGCGCGTTTGATAGTGCTTGGTTGGAAAGTACGTTTCATGTCGTGTTACCTGGTTCGTCCACAACGGGCCGGAATGGCCCCCGTTTTAAGAGACCGGGGATTCTAGAGAAAGCAAGTCCATAGGTCAATTTCCAACCAGCGTTTCCTTATAAATAGATCTTCAGAGCGTCCAGGACCTGATTACCCGTTTGCCAGAGATAAAAATAAAGAAGGGAATTATTTAAAGCTTTTCTGTAAAGCTTGTAAAAGCTAGGAACCCCACTGTCTGTGGATAACTGGCTCAAGGCCTTGTTTCAAGGGATGTACAGAGAATGACAACTACAGTGGAAAACCGTGTTCAGCCTGTGCTGCGCTGTCGGATAACCTGTGTGTGGAATGGGTGGTTATCCACAGGCTGCTTATCCACTGACTTTCGCCCCCAGTTGTCCAGTGTCCTCAGATAGGGTTATCCACAGAGCTTATGCACACACCGTCGGTCGCCTTTTTCGCGTTTAACGCATTGATAAATCATGTCCATCGGGCAACCTGCATGTGGATAAGTGGACGGCTGGCCGCTACAATGGCCGCTTGTTTTTGCCTCACCGGCTTTCAACTTAGGGGATATCCGTGTCAGTGGAACTTTGGCAGCAGTGCGTGGAGCTTTTGCGCGAAGAGCTGCCTGCCCAACAATTCAACACCTGGATCCGTCCACTACAGGTCGAAGCCGAAGGCGACGAGTTGCGCGTCTACGCACCGAACCGTTTTGTTCTGGACTGGGTCAACGAAAAGTACCTGGGGCGCGTCCTTGAACTGCTGGATGAGCATGGCAACGGTCTGGCACCGTCGCTTTCCTTATTAATAGGCAGCAAACGCAGTTCGGCACCGCGTGCCGCACCGAATGCGCCATTGGCCGCTGCGCAAGTGTCCCAGGCTCAGACCAATGCCGCGCCGGCAAGCGCGCCAGCGCCAGCTCCCACGCCTGCACCGACCAAGCGTTCGACGCAGAAAACCGAAGAAATCAGTGAAGAGCCGTCCCGCGACAGCTTCGATCCGATGGCCGGTGCCGCTTCGCAACAGGCCCCGGTTCGCGCCGAACAGCGCACCGTGCAGGTCGAAGGCGCGCTCAAGCACACCAGCTACCTCAACCGCACCTTCACCTTCGAAAACTTCGTCGAAGGTAAATCCAACCAGCTCGCCCGTGCGGCGGCCTGGCAAGTGGCAGACAATCCCAAGCACGGCTACAACCCGCTCTTCCTTTATGGTGGCGTGGGTCTGGGTAAGACGCACTTGATGCACGCGGTGGGTAACCATCTATTAAAGAAGAACCCGAATGCCAAGGTCGTGTACCTGCATTCCGAGCGTTTCGTGGCCGACATGGTCAAGGCACTGCAACTGAACGCGATCAACGAGTTCAAGCGTTTCTACCGTTCGGTGGACGCCCTGCTGATCGACGACATTCAGTTCTTCGCCCGCAAGGAACGTTCCCAGGAAGAGTTTTTCCACACCTTCAACGCCCTGCTTGAAGGTGGCCAGCAGGTCATTCTCACCAGTGACCGCTACCCGAAAGAAATCGAAGGCCTTGAAGAGCGCCTCAAATCCCGCTTCGGCTGGGGCCTGACGGTTGCCGTCGAGCCGCCGGAGCTGGAAACCCGCGTCGCCATCTTGATGAAGAAGGCCGACCAGGCCAAAGTCGAGTTGCCACACGATGCGGCGTTCTTCATTGCCCAGCGCATTCGCTCCAACGTCCGTGAGCTGGAAGGCGCGCTGAAACGCGTGATCGCCCACTCGCACTTCATGGGCCGCGACATCACCATCGAGTTGATTCGCGAATCCCTGAAAGACCTGTTGGCGCTGCAGGACAAACTGGTCTCTGTGGATAACATTCAGCGCACCGTCGCCGAGTACTACAAGATCAAGATCTCCGACTTGCTGTCCAAGCGCCGTTCGCGTTCGGTCGCTCGTCCGCGTCAGGTGGCCATGGCATTGTCCAAGGAACTGACCAACCACAGCCTGCCGGAAATCGGCGATGTGTTTGGCGGTCGCGACCACACGACCGTGTTGCACGCCTGCCGCAAGATCAATGAACTTAAGGAATCCGACGCGGACATCCGCGAGGACTACAAGAACCTGCTGCGTACACTGACCACTTGATGAACACCAGCGCAGCTTATTAAGGCAAGGGACTAGACCATGCATTTCACCATTCAACGCGAAGCCCTGTTGAAACCCCTGCAACTGGTCGCAGGCGTCGTCGAGCGCCGACAGACCTTGCCGGTACTGTCCAACGTGCTGCTGGTTGTCGATGGCCAGCAACTGTCGCTGACCGGTACCGATCTGGAAGTCGAGCTGGTCGGTCGCGTGCAACTCGAGGAGCCGGCTGAAACGGGTTCCATCACCGTGCCTGCGCGCAAGCTGATGGACATCTGCAAGAGCCTGCCGAACGACGCGCTGATCGACATCAAGGTTGACGAGCAGAAGCTGGTGGTGAAAGCCGGCCGTAGCCGTTTCACCCTGTCGACCCTGCCGGCCAATGACTTCCCGACTGTGGAAGAAGGCCCGGGTTCGCTGACCACCAGCCTGGAACAGAGCAAGCTGCGTCGCCTGATCGAACGTACCAGTTTCGCCATGGCCCAGCAGGACGTGCGTTACTACCTCAACGGCATGTTGCTGGAAGTCTCGACCGGTGTGATCCGCGCCGTGGCTACTGACGGTCACCGTCTGGCCATGTGCTCGATGCAGGCCGACATCGGCCAGCAGGATCGCCATCAGGTGATTGTGCCGCGTAAAGGTATTCTCGAACTGGCACGTCTGCTCACCGAGCCTGATGGCAATGTCAGCATCGTGCTGGGCCAGCACCACATCCGCGCGACCACCGGCGAATTCACCTTCACCTCCAAGCTGGTCGACGGCAAGTTCCCGGACTACGAGCGTGTTCTGCCGAAAGGCGGCGACAAGTTGGTACTGGGCGATCGTCAGGCGCTGCGTGAAGCGTTCAGCCGTACCGCGATTCTGTCCAACGAGAAGTACCGCGGTATCCGTCTGCAACTGGCCAGCGGTCAGTTGAAGATCCAGGCCAACAACCCGGAGCAGGAAGAAGCGGAAGAAGAAGTAGGCGTGGAATACAACGGCGGCTCTCTGGAAATCGGCTTCAACGTCAGCTATCTGCTCGACGTGCTGGGCGTGATGACCACCGAGCAGGTTCGTCTGATCCTGTCCGACTCCAACAGCAGTGCGCTGGTGCAAGAGTCCGACAACGACGATTCGGCTTACGTTGTCATGCCGATGCGTCTGTAATCAGCTGACTCTGGATGTCGTTAAGTCGCGTTTCGGTCACCGCGGTGCGCAATCTGCACCCGGTGACCTTCTCCCCCTCCCCCCGAATCAACATTCTTTACGGCGCCAACGGCAGCGGCAAAACCAGTGTTCTGGAAGCCATTCACCTGCTTGGGCTTGCCCGTTCGTTTCGTAGCACGCGGCTGTTGCCGGTCATCCAGTACGAGCAACTCGCCTGCACCGTATTCGGTCAGGTTGAACTTGCCGAGGGTGGCCATAGTGCATTGGGGATATCTCGCGATCGTCAGGGCGAGTTCCAGATTCGCATTGACGGTCAGAATGCACGCAGTGCGGCTCAACTGGCGGAGATCCTGCCGCTGCAGTTGATCAACCCCGACAGCTTTCGCCTGCTGGAGGGTGCGCCGAAGATTCGTCGGCAGTTCCTCGACTGGGGCGTGTTCCACGTTGAACCGCGGTTCATGGCCACCTGGCAGCGTTTGCAGAAGGCCTTGCGCCAGAGAAACTCCTGGCTGCGGCATGGTACACTTGACGCCGTTTCGCAAGCGGTTTGGGACAGGGAACTGTGCCAGGCCAGCGCTGAAATCGATGAATACCGCCGCGCTTACATCAAAGCCTTGAAACCAGTCTTTGAACAAACCTTGAGCGAACTGGTTGAGCTCGAAGGTTTGACGCTCAGCTATTACCGGGGCTGGGACAAAGACCGGGAATTGAGCGCCGTACTTGCCGGATCCGTGCAACGGGACCAGCAAATGGGTCATACCCAGGCCGGGCCACAACGGGCTGACTTGCGTCTTAGATTGGGCGCACACAACGCCGCGGACATCTTGTCCCGGGGTCAGCAGAAGTTGGTGGTCTGTGCGTTGCGGATTGCCCAGGGGCATCTGGTGAGCCAGGCCCGACGCGGCCAGTGTATTTATCTGGTGGATGACTTGCCGTCCGAACTGGACGAGAGCCACCGTCGCGCGCTGTGCCGCTTGCTGGAAGACTTACGCTGCCAGGTTTTTATCACCTGTGTAGATCACGAATTATTGAGGGAAGGCTGGCAGACGGAAACGCCAGTCGCTCTGTTCCACGTGGAACAGGGCCGTATCACCCAGACCCACGACCATCGGGAGTGAAGGCATTGAGCGAAGAAAATACGTACGACTCATCGAGTATTAAAGTGCTGAAAGGCCTGGATGCCGTGCGCAAACGTCCCGGTATGTACATTGGTGACACCGACGATGGCAGCGGTCTGCACCACATGGTGTTCGAGGTGGTCGACAACTCGATCGACGAAGCCCTCGCCGGCCATTGCGACGACATCAGCATCATCATCCACCCGGATGAGTCCATCACCGTTAAAGACAACGGCCGTGGCATCCCGGTAGACGTGCACAAAGAGGAAGGCGTTTCCGCCGCCGAGGTCATCATGACTGTCCTCCACGCCGGCGGTAAGTTCGACGACAACTCCTACAAGGTATCCGGCGGTCTGCACGGTGTAGGTGTTTCGGTTGTGAACGCGCTGTCCGAAGAACTGGTCCTGACCGTTCGCCGCAGCGGCAAGATCTGGGAACAGACCTACGTCCACGGCGTACCTCAGGCACCGATGGCGATCGTTGGCGACAGCGAAACCACCGGCACCCAGATTCACTTCAAGGCTTCCAGCGAAACCTTCAAGAATATTCATTTCAGCTGGGACATCCTGGCCAAGCGCATTCGTGAACTGTCCTTCCTCAACTCTGGTGTCGGTATCGTCCTCAAGGACGAACGCAGCGGCAAGGAAGAGCTGTTCAAATACGAAGGCGGCCTGCGTGCGTTCGTTGAATACCTGAACACCAACAAGACTGCGGTCAACCAGGTGTTCCATTTCAACATCCAGCGTGAAGACGGCATCGGCGTGGAAATCGCCCTGCAGTGGAACGACAGCTTCAACGAGAACCTGTTGTGCTTCACCAACAACATTCCGCAGCGCGACGGCGGCACCCACCTGGTGGGCTTCCGCTCCGCACTGACGCGTAACCTGAACAACTACATCGAGCAGGAAGGCCTGGCGAAGAAGCACAAAGTCGCCACCACCGGTGACGATGCCCGTGAAGGCCTGACCGCGATCATCTCGGTAAAGGTGCCGGATCCTAAGTTCAGCTCCCAGACCAAAGACAAGCTGGTGTCTTCCGAAGTGAAGACCGCGGTCGAACAGGAAATGGGCAAGTACTTCTCCGACTTCCTGCTGGAAAACCCGAACGAAGCCAAACTGGTTGTCGGCAAGATGATCGACGCCGCCCGTGCCCGTGAAGCCGCGCGCAAGGCTCGTGAGATGACCCGCCGCAAAGGCGCGCTGGACATCGCCGGCCTGCCGGGCAAGCTCGCTGACTGCCAGGAAAAAGACCCGGCGCTGTCCGAACTGTACCTTGTGGAAGGTGACTCCGCGGGCGGCTCTGCCAAGCAGGGACGCAACCGGAAGACCCAGGCCATCCTGCCGCTGAAGGGCAAGATCCTCAACGTCGAGAAAGCTCGTTTCGACAAGATGATCTCGTCCCAGGAAGTGGGCACCCTGATTACCGCGCTGGGCTGCGGTATCGGTCGCGAAGAGTACAACATCGACAAGCTGCGCTATCACAACATCATCATCATGACCGATGCTGACGTCGATGGTTCGCACATCCGTACCCTGCTGCTGACCTTCTTCTTCCGCCAGTTGCCTGAGCTGATCGAGCGCGGCTACATCTATATCGCCCAGCCGCCGCTGTACAAGGTCAAGAAAGGCAAGCAAGAGCAATACATCAAAGACGACGACGCCATGGAAGAGTACATGACGCAGTCGGCCCTGGAAGATGCGAGCCTGCACCTGAACGAAGACGCCCCGGGTATTTCCGGTGAAGCGCTGGAACGTCTGGTGAACGACTTCCGCATGGTGATGAAGACCCTCAAGCGTCTGTCGCGCCTGTACCCGCAGGAGCTGACCGAGCACTTCATCTACCTGCCGGCCGTCAGCCTGGAAATGCTCGGCGACCACGCCAAGATGCAAGACTGGCTGGCCCAGTACGAAGTCCGTCTGCGCACCGTCGAGAAGTCGGGCCTGGTCTACAAGGCCAGCCTGCGTGAAGATCGTGAACGTGGCGTCTGGCTGCCAGAGGTCGAACTGATCTCCCACGGCCTGTCGAACTACGTCACCTTCAACCGCGATTTCTTCGGCAGCAACGACTACAAGACCGTCGTCACCCTCGGCGCTCAACTGAGCACCCTGCTCGACGAAGGCGCGTACATCCAGCGTGGCGAGCGCAAGAAAGCGGTCACCGAGTTCAAGGAGGCCCTAGACTGGCTGATGGCCGAAAGCACCAAGCGCCACACCATCCAGCGATACAAAGGTCTGGGTGAAATGAACCCGGATCAGCTTTGGGAAACCACCATGGACCCAAGCGTGCGCCGCATGCTGAAAGTCACCATCGAAGACGCCATTGGCGCAGACCAGATCTTCAACACCCTGATGGGTGATGCGGTCGAACCTCGCCGTGACTTCATCGAGAGCAATGCTCTGGCGGTGTCCAACCTGGATTTCTGATCCCGGTCAGCACCAACGAAAAGGCCAACGCACCAGCGTTGGCCTTTTTTATTGCCTGCGATTCACTCCCCCGCTGCCACACTCTCCAACCGATACCCATACCCATAAATCGTCAGCAACTGCCAACCCCGATCCGCCGTCAGCCCGAGCTTGTTGCGCAGGCGATAGATATGGGTGTCCAGCGGTCGCGATGTCGACATCTCTTCGTGGGGCCAGAATCGTTCGTACAGATAATCCCGTGACAGTGGTCGGCCGAGGTTGCTGAACAGGCAATGGGCGAGACGATACTCGCGCTCGGTCATGACGATCGGTTTCCCGTCGCGGGTGACGGTCAGTTCGGCGTCATCGAACACCAGGTCATTGAAACGCAGAACCTCGGCCGGGGTGCTACGTTGCAGGCTGTGCCGGCGCAGCACCGCTGCAACTCGGGCTTTCAGTTCATTGGGCCGAAACGGCTTGCTGACGTAATCGTCGGCCCCCGCATTCAGGGCCTGAACGATATCGCTCTCGCCATCGCGGCTGGTGAGCATGATGGCGGCCGGCGGGGCTTCCATGTGTTCGCGGGTCCAGCGCAGCAGCGCCAGGCCGGTGAGGTCGGGCAATTGCCAGTCGAGGATCAGCAGGTCGAAGGTTTCCCGGCGCAACTGTCGCAGCAGGTCTTCACCGCTTTCGAAGCTGTGCAGTGACCAGGGCTGTCCTCCGGCCTCGGCCATTTGTTGCAGGGTCTGCTCGACCCGGCGCAGTTCGGCGGGTTCATCGTCCAGTATCGCAACGCGCATACGCGGTGGTTCCTTGTCGCTCGGGCAATGGGTGCCGACCGGATCGGCTCACTCCATGCAGTGAAAGTAAGCGGCACGCCGTGGGGTGAGCCGCTATGATTCTTCGGGTCTACGTCCTCAGACCGGCCGCCTATGAAACCATTCAACCCGCCCTGCCCTGTTGCCCATGAATAACCACCGCCGACATGAAAGCCGTGTACCCAGCCAGGTTCAGCGTTTGTTCCGGCAACTGGTGCGCGAGTGGGTGTGGATAAGTCTAGTGCTGTTGCCGCTGACTGCACTGCTTTCCTGGCGTGCGCAGATCAATTTGCATGATCCGGCGCCGTTGATGGGCGCGGGACTTTCAGTTGCCTTGGTCGCTTGCGTACTTGGGTTGCTGCTGTGGCGCCCGCGTCTGGCACTCTGGCTGACATTGGGCGGGATGGCCTGTGTGCTGCTGACCAGTGCAGGCCTGGCTGAAATGCGGCGTTGGTGGTCACCCACGCCTGCGGTGCTGGGCATGCTGTTCGGCTATCTGATCTGGAACTGGCGACGCCTGAGTGTGGTGCTGACCTACTTCGGCTGGGAGCTGGCGCGGCTGGACAGTGAACCGAAAGTCTTCCCTGAACGACGTCGGGCGCAGTTTCCCAGCGCCGATCGCTTGCAGGGGCAGATCATGGCGCTTGAGCAAGCCATGAGCCGCACCCGCGATACCCGCCGATTCATCGCCGACGGGCTGGAGTATCTGCCGGTCGCGACCCTGATCAGCGATCCACGGGGGCAAGTCTTGTTGGGCAATCGCAAGGCCCGGAGCCTGTTCGATCACAATCTGGTGGGCGAGGATGTGCTCGATCAACTGGCGGGCCTGGGCTACCCGGAGTTATCCACAGAGCCGCACCCGCCGCTGTCCGAGCTGCCTCTACTGGAGTTTCGTGACCATAAGGAACGTAGCCTGCGCCTGGAGCGGGCCGCATTGTTACCGGTTGATGGCGACCTGCCGATCGGTTGGCTCCTGAGTCTCACTGACCTCAGCGCCGAACGCGCCGCCGAGGAACAGCGCGGTGTGTTGCTGCGCTTCCTGTCCCATGACCTGCGCGCGCCCCATTCGGCGATTCTTGCCCTGCTCGATGTGCACCGACATCAGGCGGGAACGGATTCGCCGCTGTTCGAACAGATTGAGCGCCAGGTACGCAGGGCGCTGGAACTCACCGACGGCTTCGTTCTGCTGGCCCGTGCGGAATCCGAGGCGTACCAGTTTCAACCGAGCCTGTTCGGGATGCTGGTCATGGACGTTCTGGATCAGGCGTTGCCCATCGCTCAGCAAAAACGCATCGAGCTCCTGAGCGACATGGACGAGCAATCACAGGAGCGTCTGATTCTGGCCGATCAAGGCTTGTTGACCCGCGCCCTGTTCAACCTGCTGGAAAATGCAATCAAGTACAGCCCGGCTGGATCCACAGTGAATCTGCGTGTCAGTTGCGACAACGACTGGCTGCGTTGTGAACTGTCCGATCAAGGCAAAGGAATCGCTGCAGAAGAACTGCCTGACCTGTTCAGCCAGTACCGGCGGTTTTCCTCTGCGCAGGGTATCGATGGCGTGGGGCTTGGGCTCTCGATGGTCAAAGCGGTGATCGATCACCACGGCGGTCGGATCGAATGCCTGAGTGTGGTTGACCAAGGCACGACGTTCCTTCTGGAACTGCCACTGATCGCTGAAGAGCAGGCATAAAAAAACCGGCTATATCAGCCGGTTTCCTTACTTCCGAAAAAAACTTATGCACCTTTTACGGTGTTTTATCAGCTTCGGAAATATATAAGTAAATCAGTAAGTTAATTCGATAATTCGGGATTTTGCGAACAAACCGTACACAGGTTATCCACAAATCTCAGACAGCGATCTGATCGTTCGCAGCCGGTGCCTGAGGGGCCGGAGGCAGCGAGCCCATTTCCCGTTGCGTTTTCTCGTTCCACGCCTGCACCCGGTCATTCAGATCGGCGATGGCGCGCGGGCCACTACCCTCGGCGTACATCGGCTCACCGATGACCACGGTAATCACACCCTGCTTTTTACCCCAACCGATTTTCGGCCAGAACTTGCCGGCATTGTGTGCAATCGGCAGTACCGGAAGCCCCGCATTCACCGCCAATGCGCTGCCACTGCGGGAGAACTTGCCGATGGTGCCGTGGGGAACGCGAGTGCCTTCAGGGAAGATCAGCACCCAGACATTGTCCTTGAGCAGCTCGTCACCTTTCGCCGCCACCTGCTTGAGGGCGGCTTTCGGGTTGTCGCGGTCAATCGCGATCGGTCGCAGCATGGCCATGGCCCAGCCGAAGAACGGCACGTACAGCAATTCACGCTTGAGCACCTGGCTCAAGGGCGAGAAATAAGCGGAGAGAAAAAACGTCTCCCAGGTGCTCTGGTGGTTCGATTGAATCACACAGGGCCGGTCAGGCACGTTTTCCGCGCCTTTGACTTCGTAACGGATACCGAGAAATACCTTGGTCAACCACAAGGCGCAGCGGCACCAGTACACGTTGATGAAACGATAGCGCGCCTTGAACGGCAGAAAGGGCGCGATAAAAAAGCTCAGGCTGCACCACAGCAGAGCGGTGGTACCCAGCAGCAGGTAAAAGAGGAAGATTCTGATGGCCTGCAGTATCGACATGGCGACGTTTACCGTTACGGGCAATGCCCGACTGTTCAAGCGCACTCCCGATCAATCCCTGGTCAGGAACTTCAGAAGCACTCTAGTTGTGGATAAGTTCTGCGGCAATTGCCGCGAGATCGTCAAAAATCAGGGTGCCAACCGGCAAGGTCTTGGCCTGAGTCTTTTCGCCTTTCCCGGTCTTTACCAAAACGGGCTGTGAATCGACGGCTTTGGCGGCCTCCAGGTCACCAAGGCTGTCGCCGACGAACCAGACATTCGTCAGCGCGACGTTGTAATGCTGTGCGATGGTTTTCAACATCCCCGGTTTCGGCTTGCGGCAGTCGCAACCCTCATCCGGTCCATGCGGGCAATACACGATCAGCCCGACTTCACCGCCCTGCTCCGCTACCAGCGTGCGCAGGCGCGCGTGCATGGCATCGAGGGTGGCGAGGTCGTAGTAGCCGCGAGCAATGCCCGACTGGTTGGTGGCGACCGCCACCGTCCAGCCGGCCTTGCTCAACTGCGCAATCGCTTCGATCGAGCCGGGCAGCGG
The DNA here is from genome assembly GCF_949767575.1 of Pseudomonas sp. IT-P2. Classification (NCBI taxonomy): domain Bacteria; kingdom Pseudomonadati; phylum Pseudomonadota; class Gammaproteobacteria; order Pseudomonadales; family Pseudomonadaceae; genus Pseudomonas; species Pseudomonas sp. IT-P2. Next base: position 490,584 of record NZ_CATKQA010000044.1, read on the forward strand.
AATCCACTCCTCCACCGACTTGATGTAAGCGTCGGAGTCGTAATTGATCACTCCGTCCCGATCGAGAATCAGCAGTTTCAACAGCAATCCCTCAACCCAGCAGCGAAATGTCGGCAACGCCCAGGAACAGGCCCCGCAGACGCGCCAGCAGCGCGTAACGGTTGGCCCGCACATTGGCGTCGTCGGCATTGACCATCACCGCGTCGAAGAACGCATCCACCGGCTCGCGCAGTGCAGCCAGACGTGCCAGCGATTCGTTGTACTGACGCGCCGCAGCCATTGGCTGTACAGCCTGGTCCGCTTGCTGGATCGCCGAGTACAGCGAGAACTCGTTGGCGTTGTCGAAGTATTTGGCCTGGACTTCGGTCGGCACCGAGCCTTCCACCTTGCTCAACAGGTTCGATACGCGCTTGTTCACCGCCGCCAGCGCTGCCGCTTCCGGCAGTTTGCGGAAGGCCTGAACCGCTTGCACACGCTGGTCGAAGTCCAGCGCCGAACCCGGCTTCAGGGCACGCACCGACAGGTAGGTGGCGACATCCACGCCTTCGTCTTCGTAACGCGCACGCAGACGGTCGAAGATGAACTCCAGCACCGCGTCGTTCAGGCCGGCAGCCTTGACCTTGGCACCGAACGCATTCACGGCGAACGCCACGGCGTCGTTCAGGTCCAGATCCAGTTGTTTCTCGATCAGGATCCGCAGCACGCCCAATGCCGCACGGCGCAGGGCATACGGGTCTTTGCTCCCGGTCGGCAGCATGCCGATGCCGAAGATGCCGACCAGGGTGTCGAGCTTGTCGGCGATGGCCACGGCCGCACCGGTCAGGGTGGCAGGCAGTTCAGCGCCGGCACCGCGCGGCATGTACTGCTCGTTCAGCGCCAGGGCGACGTCTTCCGGCTCGCCGTCATTGAGGGCGTAGTAGTAACCGGCGACACCTTGCATCTCCGGGAACTCGCCGACCATTTCGGTGGCCAGGTCGCACTTCGACAGCAGGCCTGCACGGGCAGCCCACGAAGCGTTGCCGCCGATGCGTGCGGCGATGTACGCGGCCAGTTTCGACACGCGCTCGGCCTTGTCGTAGACGCTGCCGAGTTTCTCCTGGAACACCACGTTCTGCAGGCGATCGTTGAACGCTTCGAGCTTCTGCTTCTTGTCCTGCTTGAAGAAGAACTCGGCGTCGGTCAGGCGTGGGCGAACCACCTTCTCGTTACCGGCGATGATCTGCTGCGGGTCTTTGGATTCGATGTTGGCCACAGTGATGAAACGTGGCAGCAACTTGCCGTCGGCATCCAGCAGGCAGAAGTACTTCTGGTTGTCCTGCATGGTGGTGATCAGCGCTTCCTGCGGCACGTCGAGGAAGCGTTCCTCGAACGAGCACACCAGCGGCACCGGCCACTCGACCAGCGCGGTCACTTCGTCGAGCAACGCAGGAGGCACGATCGCGGTGCCTTCCTGACGGGTCGCCAGTTCTTCGGTGCGCTTGCCGATGATTTCGCGACGCTCGTTGGCATCGGCCAGCACGTAGGCGGCACGCAGGTCGGCCAGGTAGCTCGACGGCGAACCGATGCGCACGCTTTGCGGGTGATGGAAACGGTGGCCACGGGATTCACGGCCAGCCTTCTGCGCGAGGATCGTGCAGTCGATGACCTGATCGCCGAGCAGCATCACCAGCCACTGGGTAGGACGCACGAACTCTTCCTTGCGCGCACCCCAACGCATGCGTTTCGGGATCGGCAGATCGTTCAGCGAGTCTTCGACGATGGTCGGCAGCAGGCTGGCGGTCGGCTTGCCGGCGATGTTCTGGCTGTAGCGCAGTTTCGGACCGCTCTGGTCGATTTCGCTCAACTCGACGCCGCACTTCTTGGCAAAACCCAGTGCCGCTTGAGTCGGATTGCCTTCTGCATCGAACGCAGCCTGACGTGGCGGGCCGTCGAGGTTGATGCTGCGGTCCGGCTGCTGGGTGGCCAGCGCAGTGATCAGCACAGCCAGACGACGCGGCGCGGCGTAAACGGTTTTGCTCTCGTAATTCAGGCCGGCAGCCTGCAGGCCCTTGTCGATACCGGCAAGGAACGCTTCGGCCAGGGTGTTCAGGGCTTTGGGTGGCAGTTCTTCGGTGCCCAGTTCAACCAGAAAATCTTGAGCACTCATTGTGCAGCCTCCAGCTTGGCCAGTACTTCGTCACGCAGGTCCGGGGTTGCCATCGGGAAGCCCAGCTTGGCGCGGGCCAGCAGGTAGGCTTGGGCGACGGAACGCGCCAGGGTGCGAACGCGCAGAATGTATTGCTGACGCGCAGTCACCGAGATCGCCCGGCGCGCATCCAGCAGGTTGAAGGTGTGCGAGGCCTTCAGGACCATTTCGTAGCTTGGCAACGGTAGCGGCTGGTCGAGTTCGATCAGGCGCTTGGCTTCGCTTTCATAGAAGTCGAACAGCTCGAACAGCTTGTCGACGTTGGCGTGTTCGAAGTTGTAGGTGGACTGCTCCACTTCGTTCTGGTGGAACACGTCGCCGTAGGTCACTTTGCCGAACGGACCGTCAGCCCAGACCAGGTCGTAGACCGAGTCCACGCCCTGCAGGTACATGGCCAGACGCTCCAGACCGTAGGTGATCTCGCCGGTCACCGGGTAGCACTCGATGCCGCCCGCTTGCTGGAAGTAGGTGAACTGAGTCACTTCCATGCCGTTCAGCCAGACTTCCCAGCCCAGACCCCAGGCGCCGAGGGTCGGCGATTCCCAGTTGTCTTCGACGAAGCGGATGTCGTGGACCAGCGGGTCCAGGCCGACATGCTTGAGGGAGCCCAGGTACAGTTCCTGGAAGTTGTCCGGGTTCGGCTTCAGGACTACCTGGAACTGGTAGTAGTGCTGCAGACGATTCGGGTTTTCGCCGTAACGGCCGTCAGTCGGACGGCGGCTTGGCTGCACGTAGGCGGCGTTCCAGGTTTCCGGGCCGATGGCGCGCAGGAATGTCGCGGTGTGGAAAGTGCCGGCGCCTACTTCCATATCGTAGGGCTGAAGTACCACACAACCTTGCTCGGCCCAGTACTGCTGGAGCGCGAGGATCAAGTCTTGGAAGGTACGCACGGCTGGCGTAGGCTGGCTCACGAAATTCACCTGTTTCTTGGGCTGCGATTTAAAGAGCGGGAGTATACCCGATTCAGTCGCACCTCCACCCCCTGGAGCCTTATGCCACGCTGCTTTTGGTGCAACGAAGATCCGCTGTACATGGCTTACCACGATCAGGAGTGGGGTACGCCGCTACGCGATGCGCAGGGTTTGTTCGAGTTGCTTTTGCTCGAAGGGTTCCAGGCCGGGCTGTCGTGGATCACCGTGCTGCGCAAGCGCGAGCGATATCGCGAGGTGTTGTTCGGCTTCGACGTACAGCGCGTGGCGCAAATGAGCGACGCGGAAATCGATGAATTGATGCTCGATCCGGGAATCATCCGCAACCGCCTCAAGCTCAACGCGGCCCGGCGCAACGCCCAGGCCTGGCTGGCGCTGGAAGATCCGGTGGCGTTTCTCTGGTCGTTTGTGGATAACCGCCCGGTGATCAATCATTTCAAGGATCGCAGCGAAGTCCCGGCCATCACCCCGCAGGCCGTGGCCATGAGCAAAGGTCTGAAAAAAGCCGGTTTCACCTTCGTCGGCCCGACCATCTGCTACGCGCTGATGCAGGCCTCGGGCATGGTCATGGATCACACTCAGGACTGCGACCGCTACGCGCAGCTCGTCAACGGCGGTTAGAATGGCCGCCTCGCGCACAGCACAAGATCAGGAGTGACCTGTGGAAAAGTTTAAAGGCGCCATGCTGGTTGGCGCTCTGCGGCTGTTTGCCCTGCTTCCTTGGCGGGCCGTACAGGCCGTGGGTTCGGCGATCGGCTGGATCATGTGGAAAACCCCCAACCGCTCCCGCGATGTGGTGCGGATCAATCTGGCCAAATGTTTTCCACAGATGGACCCGGCCGAACGCGAGCGTCTGGTCGGCCAGAGCCTCAAGGACATCGGCAAGTCCCTGACCGAAAGCGCCTGCGCCTGGATCTGGCCGGCCCAGCGCTCCATCGACCTGGTACGCGAAGTCGAAGGCCTTGAAGTGCTGAAAGACGCGCTGGCCTCGGGCAAGGGCGTGGTTGGCATCACCAGTCACCTGGGCAACTGGGAAGTGCTCAACCACTTCTATTGCAGCCAGTGCAAACCGATCATTTTCTACCGGCCACCAAAGCTCAAGGCTGTGGATGAATTGCTGCGCAAGCAGCGGGTGCAATTGGGCAACCGCGTGGCGGCGTCGACCAAGGAAGGCATCCTCAGTGTCATCAAGGAAGTGCGCAAGGGCGGCCAGGTGGGGATTCCCGCGGATCCGGAACCGGCGGAATCCGCCGGGATCTTCGTGCCGTTCTTCGCCACTCAGGCCCTGACCAGCAAGTTCGTACCGAACATGCTCGCCGGTGGCAAGGCCGTCGGCGTATTCCTGCACGCCCTGCGTCTGCCGGACGGTTCCGGCTACAAGGTGATCCTCGAAGCGGCGCCGGAAGCCATGTACAGCACCGACACCGAAACGTCCTGCGCGGCAATGAGTCAGGTAGTCGAGCGTTATGTGGCCGCTTATCCGAGCCAGTACATGTGGAGCATGAAACGCTTCAAGAAGCGTCCGCCGGGCGAGGCGCGTTGGTACTGATCGGCGATGTGCAATTGTGGATAACCTGACAAAGCGGGTTATCCACAGCCGTTACGGCTTCTGCCGTTCGAGCTTCTTCAGAAACACCGTCATTTCCTTTTCGGCCTGCTTGTCGCCATGGGCCCGGGCCGCTTCCAGCCCCTGCTCCCACGCCTGGCGAGCAGCCGCCAGATCACCCAGCGCCAGTTGCGCCTTGCCCAGCAGTTTCCACGCCGCCGAATACTTCGGATCGAAGCCGACACAACGCTGGAAATGTTCGGCCGCTTTGGCGTTGTCCCCCAGATCCAGATAACCCTTGCCCAAGCCGAAGCGCAGCAGCGAGTTATCCACACCCTTGGCGAGCATTTTTTCCAGGGATTCGATCATCGGTTTCGCCTCTAGGTCGATCAGAAGAAACTCAGGCCCACGTGGAACAGCTTCTCCACATCGCGAATATGCTTTTTATCCACAAGGAACAGAATCACATGGTCGCCGGCGGCAATCACCGTGTCGCCATGGGCGATGATCACTTCTTCATCGCGGATGATCGCGCCAATGGTAGTTCCCGGCGGCAGCGCAATGTTTTCGATGGCCTTGCCGATGACCTTGCTCGACTTCGAATCTCCGTGGGCCACCGCTTCGATGGCTTCCGCCGCGCCACGGCGCAATGAGTGCACGCTGACGATATCGCCGCGCCGCACATGCGCCAGCAAGGTGCCGATGGTTGCCAGTTGCGGGCTGATGGCGATGTCGATGTCACCGCCCTGGATCAGGTCGACGTAGGCCGGGTTGTTGATGATCGTCATCACCTTCTTCGCGCCCAGGCGCTTGGCCAGCAGCGACGACATGATGTTGGCTTCGTCATCGTTGGTCAGGGCGAGGAAGATGTCGGCGTCGGCGATGTTCTCTTCCAGCAGCAGGTCGCGATCCGACGCGCTGCCCTGCAACACCACGGTGCTGTCGAGGGTGTCGGAGAGATAACGACAGCGCGCCGGATTCATCTCGATGATCTTCACCTGATAGCGGCTTTCGATGGCCTCGGCCAGCCGTTCGCCGATCTGCCCGCCACCGGCGATGACGATGCGCTTGTAGCTTTCGTCTAGCCGGCGCATTTCGCTCATCACCGCGCGAATGTTCGCACGGGCGGCAATGAAGAAGACTTCGTCGTCGGCCTCGATCACCGTGTCGCCCTGGGGAAGAATCGGTCGATCGCGGCGGAAAATCGCGGCCACCCGTGTTTCCACATTCGGCATGTGTTCGCGTAACTGGCGCAGCTGCTGGCCTACGAGCGGCCCGCCGTAGTAGGCGCGCACCGCGACCAGTTGTGCCTGGCCTTCGGCGAAATCGATCACCTGCAAGGCGCCGGGATGCTGGATCAGACGCTTGATGTAGTTGGTGACGACCTGCTCGGGACTGATCAGCACGTCGACCGGAATCGCCTCGTTCTGGAACAGCTGCTCCTCGCGGGTCAGATAAGACGCTTCGCGCACCCGGGCAATCTTGGTCGGGGTGTGGAACAGGGTGTGAGCGACCTGGCAGGCAACCATGTTGGTTTCGTCGCTGTTGGTCACCGCGACCAGCATGTCGGCGTCGTCGGCACCGGCCTGACGCAGAATGTTCGGCAGCGAGCCTCGGCCCTGCACGGTGCGGATGTCGAGGCGATCGCCAAGATCGCGCAGACGGTCGCCGTCAGTGTCGACCACCGTGATGTCATTGGCCTCGCTGGCCAGATGTTCAGCCAGCGAACCGCCGACCTGTCCCGCACCGAGGATGATGATTTTCATCCAGTCACTCCATTGAATCCGTTTAGCCGCGCGCGGCAGCGATCTTGATCAGCTTGGCGTAGTAGAACCCGTCATGCCCGCCCTGCTGGGCCAGCAATTGGCGACCATGGGGCTGCTTGATCCCGGCGGCGGTGGCCAGATCCAGCTCCCGCGCGCCCGGCGTGCGCTCAAGGAACGCGGCGATCACTTCGGTGTTCTCGGTCGGCAAGGTCGAGCAGGTGGCGTAGAGCAGAATGCCGCCCACTTCGAGGGTTTTCCACATCGCGTCGAGCAACTCGCCTTGCAGTTGCGCGAGGGCGGCGATGTCGTCGGCCTGACGGGTCAGCTTGATGTCCGGGTGACGGCGGATCACGCCGGTGGCCGAGCACGGCGCGTCGAGCAGAATGCGCTGGAACGGCTTGCCGTCCCACCACGCTGCCGTGTCGCGACCGTCGGCGGCGATCAGTTCGGCATTCAGACCGAGGCGTTCGAGGTTTTCCTTCACCCGCACCAGACGCTTGGCTTCCAGGTCCACCGCCACCACGCCGGCCAGTGCCGGTTCGGCTTCGAGGATGTGGCACGTCTTGCCGCCCGGCGCGCAGCAGGCGTCCAGCACTCGCTGGCCCGGCGCGAGGTCGAGCAGGTCGGCGGCCAGTTGCGCGGCTTCGTCTTGCACGCTGATCCAGCCTTCGGCGAAGCCAGGCAGGCTGCGCACGTCGGCAGCAGCATCCAGCACGATGCCGTCGCGGCTGAAAGTGCACGGCTGCGCAGCGATTCCCGCTTCTATCAGCAGACCCAGGTATGCGTCACGGCTGTGATGACGACGGTTGACCCGCAGGATCATCGGCGGATGCGCGTTGTTGGCTTCGCAGATGGCTTCCCATTGCTCAGGCCAGAAGGCCTTCAGGGATTTTTGCAGCCAGCGCGGGTGGGCGGTGCGCACCACCGGATCGCGTTCCAGTTCGGCGAAGATCGCCTCATGTTCGCGCTGGGCATTGCGCAGTACGGCGTTGAGCAAGCCCTTGGCCCACGGCTTTTTCAGCTTGTCGGCGCAACCGACGGTTTCGCCAATGGCGGCGTGCGGCGGAACGCGGGTGTAGAGCAGTTGATAGAGGCCGACCAGCAGCAATGCCTCGACATCGGCGTCAGCTGCCTTGAACGGCTTCTGCAGCAGTTTTTCCGCCAGCGCCGACAAGCGTGGCTGCCAGCGCGCGGTGCCGAACGCCAGGTCCTGAGTGAAGCCGCGATCGCGATCCTCGACCTTGTCCAGTTGCGTCGGCAGGGAGCTATTGAGCGAAGCCTTGCCGCTCAGAACGGCGGCGAGTGCCTTGGCGGCGGCCAGACGTGGGTTCATTGTGCGTCCACCGCTGCACCCAGCACGGTGCCGGTGGCGAATTTCTCACGACGGCTGTTGAACAGATCGCTGAAGTTCAGCGCCTTGCCGCCGGGCAATTGCAGACGGGTCAGGCACAGAGCCTGTTCGCCACAGGCGACGAGCAGGCCGTCCTTGCTGGCGCCGAGAATCGTGCCCGGTGCGCCTTTGCCTTCGGCCGGTGTCGCCGCCAGCACTTTCAGCGCTTCGCCGTTGAGCGTGCTGTGGGTGATCGGCCATGGATTGAAGGCGCGAACCAGACGTTCCAGCTCGACGGCCGGACGGCTCCAGTCGAGGCGTGCTTCGTCCTTGTTCAGTTTGTGCGCGTAGGTGGCGAGCTCGTCGTTCTGCACTTCGCCTTCCAGGGTGCCAGCGGCCAGACCGGCAATCGCCTGCACCACGGCGGGCGGGCCCATTTCGGCAAGGCGATCATGGAGGCTGCCGCCGGTGTCTTCGGCGCTGATCGGGGTCACGACTTTAAGCAGCATCGGCCCGGTATCGAGGCCCGCTTCCATACGCATGACGGTGACGCCGCTCTCGGCATCGCCCGCTTCCACGGCGCGCTGGATCGGCGCCGCACCGCGCCAGCGTGGCAGCAGCGAGGCGTGGCTGTTGATGCAGCCCAGGCGCGGAATATCCAACACCGCTTGCGGCAGGATCAGGCCGTAGGCAACCACCACCATCAAATCCGGCTTGAGCGCAGCGAGCTCGGCTTGAGCGTCAGCGTTGCGCAGGGTCGGCGGCTGCAACACCTGGATATTGTTTTCCAGGGCGAGCTGTTTGACCGGGCTCGGCATCAGTTTTTGCCCACGCCCGGCCGGGCGATCCGGTTGGGTGTAGACCGCAACGATCTCGTAAGGGCTGTCCAGCAGGGCCTTGAGGTGTTCGGCGGCGAATTCCGGGGTGCCGGCAAAAACGATGCGCAGTGGCTCAGTCATGGGGGAGTCTCATAAAAAGAAAAAGGCTTGCCGCAGCAAGCCTTTGGAGAGGGGCATCAAGCGTTCTGGCGGTGCTGCTTTTCCAGTTTCTTCTTGATCCGGTCGCGTTTGAGCGTGGACAGGTAATCGACGAACAACTTGCCGTTGAGGTGGTCGCATTCGTGCTGGATGCACACGGCGAGCAGGCCTTCGGCGATCAGTTCGTAAGGCTTGCCATCACGGTCCAGAGCCTTGATTTTGACCTTCTGCGGGCGGTCGACGTTTTCGTAGAAACCCGGCACCGAGAGGCAGCCTTCCTGGTATTGCTCCATTTCGTCGGTCAGCGGTTCGAACTCGGGGTTGATGAACACCCGCGGTTCGGTGCGGTCTTCGGAAAGGTCCATCACGACGATACGTTTGTGCACGTTGACCTGGGTCGCGGCAAGGCCGATGCCCGGCGCTTCATACATTGTTTCAAACATGTCATCGACCAGCTGACGCACTTCGTCGTCCACTACAGCCACAGGTTTGGCGATAGTGCGCAGACGCGGGTCCGGAAATTCGAGGATGTTCAAAATGGCCATAAGCTTGATTGCTGCACGTGTGAGGTAAAGTCGGGCGATGGCCTGGCGGGTCCGAAGATGCAGGCTACCGTTGTGAAACGTAGCTCCTTGATTTTCAGCATAGAGCAGGGAGCGAGCCACGGGGGCTCTGGCGTTTCACGCGAACGCACATAATAAAGGGATTCACCGCATGAGGAAATCACTACTCGCCCTGCTGTTTCTGGCCTCGGCCGGTACCGCGTACGGGCAAGTGCAACTCAAGGAAGGTTTTCCACAGCAATACACGGTGGTTTCGGGGGATACGCTCTGGGACATCTCCGGTAAATATTTGCGCGAACCCTGGCAGTGGCCGCAGTTGTGGCGGGCCAATCCGCAGATCGAAAACCCCAACCTGATCTATCCGGGCGACACGCTGACGCTCAGTTACGTCAACGGCCAGCCGCGCCTGACCGTCAATCGCGGCGAGTCACGCGGCACCATCAAGCTGTCGCCGCGCATCCGCACCAGTCCGGTGGCCGATGCGATTCCGAGCATTCCGCTCAAATCGATCAACAGCTTTCTGCTGAGCAACCGCATCGTCGACAAGGTCGAGGACTTCGACAAGGCGCCGTACATCGTCGCCGGCGATGCCGAACGGGTGCTCAGCGGCACCGGTGACCGGATCTTCGCCCGTGGCCATTTCGATCCGAACCAGCCGGTCTACGGCATCTTCCGCCAGGGCAAGGTCTACACCGATCCGCAGAGCAAGGAGTTTCTGGGGATCAACGCCGACGACATCGGCGGTGGTGAGATCGTCGCCACCGAAGGCGACGTCGCCACCCTCGCCCTGCAACGCACGACCCAGGAAGTGCGCCTCGGCGACCGCTTGTTCAGCGGCGAAGAGCGTTCGATCAACTCGACCTTCATGCCCAGCGCGCCCTCCACCGACATCAACGGCCTGATCATCGATGTGCCGCGCGGCGTCACGCAGATCGGCGCGATGGACGTGGTGACCCTGAACAAAGGCAAACGCGACGGTCTGGCCGAAGGCAACGTGCTGGTGGTGATGAAAACCGGGGAAACCGTGCGCGACCGGATCACCGGCCAGCCGCTGAAAATCCCGGATGAACGTGCCGGATTGCTGATGGTGTTCCGCACCTACGACAAACTCAGTTACGGCCTCGTGCTGAACGCATCGCGCTCGCTGGCGGTGCTGGACAAGGTGCGAAATCCTTAGCTGGCTTCACAAGTTACCAACAGAGTTATCCACAGCTTGTTCCGAAAGGTTCGGGCCTTATAACGATCAAGGATGATCCATGATGATGCCTGTCTCCCCGTCGGTTTCGCCGGCAGAACTGGAAGCGCGCCTGCGCCTGCACCGCTTGCCGGAAATCGGTCCCAAGCGATTCACCAAACTGCTCGAAGCCTTCGGCTGCGCCTCGAAGGCGATCAGCGCACCGGCCACCGCCTGGCGTTCGCTGGGTTTGCCGGCGGCCTGCGCCGAGGCCCGACGCTGCCCTGAAGTTCGCGACGGCGCCAGCCATGCATTGCGCTGGCTAGAGCGTCCGGATCAACATTTGTTGATGTGGGATCACCCGGATTACCCGGCCTTGCTGTCGCAGATTCCCGACCCGCCGCCCTTGCTGTTCGTCGCTGGCAACCCACGGATTCTGGAAAAACCGCAGCTGGCGATGGTCGGCAGTCGCCGCGCTTCTCGCCCGGGCATGGACACTGCCGCTGCGTTTTCCCGCAGTCTCGCGGGGGCCGGATTTGTCATCACCAGTGGCCTGGCGCTGGGCATCGATGCGGCGGCGCATCAAGCCGCTGTGGATGTCGGTGGGCAAACGGTCGGCGTGCTCGGTACCGGCCTGGAAAACTTTTATCCACAGCGCAACCGTCGGCTGGCGGACGCGATGATTGCGTCCGGCAGTGCGGTGCTTTCGGAATTTCCTCTGGACACCGGGCCGACGGCGAGCAACTTCCCGAGACGCAACCGCATCATCAGCGGCTTGTCCCTCGGCGTGCTGGTGGTCGAGGCCAGTGTCGCCAGCGGTTCCTTGATCACCGCACGGCTGGCGGCGGAACAGGGGCGTGAGGTGTACGCCATTCCGGGTTCGATCCATCACCCCGGCGCTCGGGGCTGTCATCAACTGATACGCGACGGAGCCGTGTTGGTGGAAACCATCGAGCATATTCTCGAAGCCCTGCGCGGCTGGCAGCATCTGCCGGTATCCACAGCCGCAGCGAATCCGGAGAACCCGTTGTTGAGCTTGCTGCACGCGGCGCCGCACACCAGCGAGGGGCTGGCCGACAGCAGTGGCTGGGCGCTCCCCAAAGTGCTGGCGGCACTCACCGAACTGGAGATGGATGGCCGCGCGGTGTGCGAAAACGGCCGCTGGTTTGCGCGCGTGAGCTAGGTTTTACATTGAAGATCGGTAAACTGCGCGAAACCTGTTTGCGGAGAGTTTTTCATGGTCAACAGTTGGCGTGTGCAACAAGCCGCACGAGAGGTTCGCGCCGGGGCGGTGATTGCCTATCCAACCGAAGCCGTCTGGGGGCTGGGGTGCGATCCTTGGAATGAAGAAGCGGTGGATCGCCTGCTGGCGATCAAGAACCGTTCGGTGGACAAGGGCTTGATCCTCGTCGCCGACAACATTCGTCAGTTCGATTTTCTGTTCGAGGATTTCCCGCAGGACTGGATCGACCGCATGGCCAGCACCTGGCCGGGCCCGAACACCTGGCTGGTGCCGCACCAGAACCTGTTGCCAGAGTGGGTGACCGGGGTGCATGACACCGTGGCGCTGCGGGTCAGCGATCATCCGCAGGTGCGGGATCTGTGCTCGCTGGTAGGGCCGTTGATTTCGACGTCGGCCAATCCGCAGGGGCGGCCGGCAGCGCGCACGCGCTTGCGGGTCGAGCAGTATTTCCGTGGTCAGGTCGATCTGGTGCTTGGCGGAGCGCTTGGCGGTCGCAAGAATCCGAGTCTGATTCGGGATCTGGCCACCGGCAATATCGTGCGTCCGGCCTGATACCACCCTTGGTTAATTTTTGAGTGCTCCTCGGCTTTCATGGCGAGGAGTACTACGCGTGCCTGCGATTTTTCCTTCATGTATCTGAAGTAATAACTCGGGTTTTGGTTTTAAATTTTCCTTTCTACGTCAGATGAATCTTTAAGTATTCAATTGTTGTAATTTTTCCGACGTTATTCTCAGAAGCCACACAGTGGCGATTTTTCTAAAACCATTCATTATTTCAATGCGCTCAGAAAACTTCGAAAAGTTAACGGCTGCGGAGAAGAAATGGATATCAGGGATTCGCAATTAACGGATTATCTGCAGGAGATTCAGACGACCTTTAAAAGGCGTCATGAAAACTATCGCATCGTTATTCTTGAAGCAGGATCAGACACACGAGAGTTTGAACGGTTTGTTTCCCGTCATTTTCGATTGCGATTGCAACACTACATGTTGACACCCAGAGCCAGGTCACTTGAAACACGCCTGGCGATTATTTCGCGCAGTACCCACTTTTTGTTGTATCAGCACGACAGGCCCACGGCCGTATTGAGAGTGACCCCTGCGCCGTTCGAATGGGCCTCACTGGCGCAGCAGCAACTGTCTCCCGCCACGACGCTGTCGCGCCATGTCGAGTTCAGTCGCTTGATCAGTCACTCGCAAACTCAGTTCCCCATGTCGATCAACGGCCTGCTGGCGGCTGCCACGGAATGGGCGGTCACGCGGGGTTATGAAGGGGTTACCGCGCTCTGCCGATCACCGCAGCGGCGATTGTTCCAGCGCTTCGGCTTGACGCCCATTACCACCGACGCGCTGCGCATCGAACAACGCCAACGCGGCGATTACTGGCTGCTCTCGGCTCAATGGCAGCAAATCCTCACGGCACTTCAACAGTCTGCCCACCTGCTCGCCAACCCATTGGAGACCTCCGTTGATGAATACGCCTCTCAGTTTTGAACAACAATTAAGCCTGCTCGATGAGCGAATCGAAAAGTCATGGGCCGATATTCTGGAAAGTTCGCGGCTGGTGAAAGCCATCCGTGAGGGCAGCGTTTCCAAAGCCTTGTATGCGATCTACATGATTCAGACTTTTCACTACACGGCGCACAATGCGCGAAATCAAGGATTGGTCGGTGTCCGACATGCGGATAATCCTGTGTATGCAAAGTTCTGTTTTGAACATGCGGCACAGGAAGTCGGCCATGAAAAGATGGCACTACACGATGTCATGAGTCTTGGTTTGAAGAATGAAGTGTTTGATATTCCGCCTGCACTTCCGGCTACAGATGTATTGATCGCGTACTTATACTGGATTTCCTTTACCGGTAATCCGCTACAACGACTTGGTTATAGTTATTGGGCAGAAAATGCCTACCAGTTCATTACTCCGCTCATAGATAGTCTGAGTGAAACACTGTCGCTAAAACCCGCTCAACTTACATTCTTCATTGCACATTCCGACATTGATATCGAGCACTTCAACGAAATCAAACTCATGCTGCAGCGCACCTGCAAGCGTCAGGAAGACTGGGATGCGATTGCCACCGTGATGGAAACCAGCCTGCGCCTGACCGGCAACATGCTTGAGGCGGTCTATGAGCAGTTCGAGGCCTGGCAAAACGGGCTGGCGCCCGGTTATGACTTCCTCCACGCCCTGGCCAACCAATGAAGGCCGCCCGCCGATGTTCAGATCAGATGGCTGGAGGCAGACATGGCTGATTATTTCGACCGGCTCAACTACACGCTCGGGGATGAGGACACCGCGCTTGAGTACGCGATCCTGCCCAGACGTGCCGGGCACGTGCTGGGTATCGCCGGATGCGGCGGCCGGCTGTTGCCGTTATTGGCCGCCTCCCCGACACGCATGACCTGTACCGATATCAGCGCGCCGCAACTGGCGTTTACCCGATTGCGGTTTGCCCTGCTGGAACAGACCGATCACGAGTCGTTCATGGCGTTCATGGGCTATCGAATGGAAAGTATGCGGGCGCGGCGCCGCTCTCTTTTCCAGCAACTGGTTTTACCGCCGGCGGATCGTCGCTGGTTGTCCGCTTTCTTCCAGTCCCGACGTTGGGAAGCGCCGATCTACATGGGCGCATTCGAGCAAACCCTGAAGCGGTTGGCGAAGATCACCGGACTGTTTACCGGCAAGGCCGGCCGGGGCATTTTTCAGTTCAGCCAGCTTGACGAACAAACGGAATATTACCGAGCCCGCTTTCCGCTCAGGCGCTGGAAAGCCGTGATCGCTTTGCTGGGAAACGCGGCGGTCCTCAATTCGTTGTTGTACAAGGGCGCGTTTCCACCCAACAACCTCGGGATCAGTTCCCGCGCGGCGTATCTGGGAATTTTCCATACGTTGTTCACCACTCAAGTGGTCCGCGAGAGCTTTTTCCTGCAAATGCTGTTTTTCGGTGAGCTGCGTTATCCACAAGGCTTTCCGCTGGAGTGCGATCCGCAGATCTTCCAGCGGGCCCGTGAGGGACTTCGGCAGTGCGAGTTACGTGTGATGCAGGCTGACATCCTTGACTGTGCTGCCGGGGAAGCCGACATCGATTTCGTATCGCTGTCGGACGTGCCTTCTTTCATGCCCGAAGCGGCCGGCAAGAACGTTTTGCAGCGCCTGGCCCCGGCGCTGTCGGAAAACGCACAGGTGGTCATGCGGGGGCATTTGCATGTGGTGCGACCCGATTGCGCTGGCTTCTGCGATATCACCCACCAGTACCAGGCAGACATTGCACGAGAAAGAACCCAGCTCTGGCATGTCCAGGTCTATCGCCGCTCTCCCTCTTTGCAGGTATCCCGATGAACACCTTTCAACCGACCGTCAATTGGATCAAAAACCGTGTCCGGCAAGCGCGTGACGATCAGCAACAGCTGTTCGATGCAGGGCTGAACGGCCTGAAGCTGGATAAGCGTGAAGGCAAGGAGATCGAACTCGACAACGGCGAACGGCTGACCGAGTTTCTTTCCTGCTCTTATCTGGGCCTGGAATGTGATCCTCGTTTGATTCGAGGAGCCACGAGCGCTGCGGAGTCTTTCGGTGTGCAGTTCGCCGCCGCACGAACTCGGGCGCTGTTGCCGCCCATGCGTGAGCTGGATGAACTGCTGAACCGGATATTTCAGGGGCATTCAGTCACCTTTAACTCGGTGGGCAGTGCACATCTTGGCTGTCTGCCGCTGCTGGGCTCCGGTGAGATGCCCTCCTATCCCATGCGTCGTGGCCCGTGCTGGATTGTCGACCGTGCCGCTCATGCTTCGATGCAAGTGCTGCAAGGCATTCTCTGGCAATTCGGCCCGATACAGCGCCGCGATTGCAGCGACGTAGAGCAGGTCGAAGAAGCGTGTTCAACGGCAGTCGCGGCGGGTAATACCCCGATCATCCTGACCGACAGCATTGGCTCAATGCGCGGTGTGTACCCTATCAATCGGCTGCTGCAACTGGCGGAGCGTTTCGACGGTTATCTCTATGCGGATGACGCCCACGGTACCTCGATCCATGGCTTGGCCGGAGGTGGTTACGCTCTGGACGCGGCGGATGAACGCCAGCGCGGCCGGCTGATCCTCCTGTCGTCGCTGTCCAAGGCGTTCGGTGCAACCGGTGGGGCAATCACTGTGCGCACCGAAGCCGATGCCGAGATGATTCGGCGCCATGCGTCGACTTACACGTTTGGCGGACCATTGTCCGTTGGCGGGGTAGGTGCGGCAGTCGCTTCCGGCAAAATCCATTTGTCCCCGGAACTGGAGCAGTTGCAGGCGGCGTTATGGCGAAACATCGCCACGGTCGACAGGTTGCTGGGGCCGGTGCTGGGCAATCATCACGTCGCGTCTCCCATTCGTTTTATCCGTGTCGGGGCCGAGAGAGATGCGATAAGCCTGGCGCAGCATTTGCGTCGGCAGGGCATGGCGGTCACCACCGCGGTGTTTCCGGTGGTGGCCAAGGGCGAGGCCATTTTGCGTCTGGCCATCAGCGCGAGCCACAGTCAGCTCCAGTTGGAGTCTCTGGCGAACGCCGTCCGTAGCGGATTTGATGAGTTGGGCATTCGTCAGGGAGGGCGCGGCAATGAGCAATGAACCGGTCACCGACGTTTGGACCGAGGCGCTTGTGCATAAATTGGCTCACGCGCGTTCACTGCCGTGGTTTCGTGCGCTGTATCCGCGAATCCTGGAAGTGCGGGGATTGGCCGATCTGCATCGATTGCCGGTTCTGGCGGTGGAAGACGAGTCCGGCGGCGTGCTGTTTTCCGCGCTCGGTGAAGCTTCCCATCGAGCACCGGGCGGCGGACTGACCCTGACCTCGGGAGGCAGCACCGGCAATCGCAAACAGATCACCCATTCCTGGGCGTTCAACGCTGCAATCGTGCCCTTGGGGGCACGGATGTTCGGTGCGACGGACGAACGCCCTGAGGTGGTCGTCAACTGCCTGACAGCCGGGGAAATGCAGGGTGCCTTTCAATACGCGGCAGCCATCGTCGAGCACATTGGCGCACGCCTGCTGCCTGCCGGTTCACAGATGGGTGTGCAGCGCGTTGCCGAGCTGATTGAGGCACACAAGGTTGATGCGTTGATATGCACTCCCTCCTTCGCCGCTGCGTTGTTCAATCATGAAACAGTCGGCGCTGTGCAATTGTGCAGTCTGAAGTGGCTTTACTACATTGGAGAACCCTGCAGTAAAAAGCTGCGCGACCAGTTGGCCCGGGACTGGCCGATGCTCAACATTCGCTCGTTGGGCTACAGCTCGACGGAGACCGGCCCCATCGGTTTTCAGTGCGCCCATCTGGAGCATGGCTTTTATCACCTGCATGCCGATGCCATGCTGCTCGAAGTGGTTGATCCGTTGACCCTTCAAGCTGTGGCTGAAGAAGAAACCGGTGAGTTCTTACTGACACCGCTGCTGCCTGATCATGTGCCGTTGTTGCGTTACCGGATCGGCGATCGTGGGCGAATCCTGCGCACAGTGACGAAGTGCGACTGTGGCAGTTCCATGCCGGTACTGGCGCTTGAGGGGCGGGTGGAAACATCGATCAAACTGGGGGGCGCGATCATCACTCAGTCACAGGTGTTGCACGTACTCCGACAGCTTTTGCCGCAGCTGCAGAACACCGATGTCCAGGTGCAGATTGATCGACAGCCCGAGGGGACACGCATGCGTCTGGTCATAGCCGAGGACGCACTGACAGCCAACGCACAGAGCGTCATTGAAGATGCGTTGCAAGTCGAAGGACAGGCCAGTGCATTGCTCAGGCTGCCGGGTGTTTTGGGGGTGGAGGTGAAGCGTCTTGCCCGTCAGGAATTCGAAACCACCCTGGCCGGCAAGACGCCGTTTTTCGTGACGACGGAAAAGACCCCGGTACAGTCATGAAGATGAGCCGAGGTCATCGGTGGTCAGGGCAGCAGAACAGTGGAGCCCGTGGTGCGCCGTGCAGACAGCTCGGTCTGCGCTTTCGCCGCATCAGCCAGTGGATAACGCTGGCTGATATCCACTTTCAGCTTGCCGCTGGTGATCATCCCGAACAGCTCGTCGGCCATGCGCTGCAGGTTTTCGGCGTTATTGGCGTAGGTCGCCAGGGTCGGACGGGTGACGTACAGCGAACCTTTCGCCGCCAGAATCCCCAGGTTCACCCCGTCCACCGCGCCCGACGCATTGCCGAAGCTCACCAGCAGGCCACGGGGCGCCACACTGTCCAGCGAAGCCGGCCAGGTGTCCTTGCCGACGCCGTCGTAGACCACCGGGACTTTTATCCCGTCGGTCAATTCCAGCACCCGTTGGGCGACGTTTTCGTGGCTGTAGTTGATGGTTTCCCAGGCGCCATGGGCTTTGGCCAGATCGGCCTTGGCTTTCGAGCTGACGGTGCCGATCAGCTTCACGCCCAGGGCCTTGGCCCATTGGCAGGCGAGCAAACCGACGCCGCCAGCCGCTGCGTGGAACAGAATGGTTTCGCCACCCTTGAGTTCGTAGGTCTGGCGCAGCAGGTACTGCACGGTCAGGCCCTTGAGCATCACGCCGGCGGCGGTTTCGAAGCTGATGGCGTCCGGCAGTTGCACCAGATTCGTTTCCGGCAGAACGTGAATGTCGCTGTACGCGCCCAACGGGCCGCTGCCGTACGCCACACGGTCACCGACCTTGAACCGGGTGACCTCGCTGCCCACGGCCTCGACAATGCCGGCGCCTTCCGCACCCACGCCCGAAGGCAACGCCGGTGGCGCGTAAAGACCGCTGCGGTAGTAGGTGTCGATGAAGTTCAGGCCGATGGCCTTGTTGCTCACGCGAACCTGCTGCGGACCGGGTTCGGCCGGTTGATAGTCAACGTACTCGAGCACTTCGGGGCCGCCGTGGGCGCGGAACTGGATTCGCTTGGCCATCTGCCTACTCCTTGGGTCATTTGGGAAGGTCCCTATCGAACGCTCATGCTTGATCTTCGTCAACTGCGGCGTGCCGGTTTGCGATGGTATGCTACGCGCCCATTTGCGCGGGGCGCCGCGCAGTTCCGCCCGATCCAAGGTGAAGCCATGACGACCCGCACCGACGCCGTAAAGGCCTATCTGCTCGACCTGCAAGACCGCATCTGCGCCGCGCTGGAGACCGAAGACGGTGGCACGCGCTTCGTCGAAGACGCCTGGACCCGTCCGGCCGGCGGTGGCGGTCGGACCCGGGTGATCGAGAACGGCACGGTGATCGAAAAGGGCGGCGTCAACTTTTCCCACGTCTTCGGCAGTGGCCTGCCACCGTCCGCCAGTGCCCATCGGCCGGAGCTGGCCGGGCGTGGCTTCGAAGCCCTCGGCGTGTCGCTGGTGATCCACCCGCACAACCCGCATGTGCCGACGTCCCACGCCAACGTACGCTTTTTCATCGCCGAGAAGGAAGGTGAAGAACCGGTCTGGTGGTTCGGCGGTGGCTTCGACCTGACCCCGTACTACGGCAACGAAGAAGACTGCATCCACTGGCACCGCGTCGCCGAGCAGGCCTGCGCGCCGTTCGGCCCGGACGTCTACCCGCGCTACAAGGCCTGGTGCGACACCTATTTCCACATCAAGCATCGCCACGAACCGCGCGGCATCGGCGGGTTGTTCTTCGATGACCTGAACGAGTGGGACTTCGACACCAGTTTCGCCTTCATGCGCGCCATCGGCGATGCGTACATCGAGGCTTACCTGCCGATCGTGCAGCGGCGCAAGAACGACGCCTTCACCGCCAAACAGCGCGAGTTCCAGGAATTCCGCCGTGGCCGCTACGTCGAATTCAACCTGGTTTACGACCGTGGCACCCTGTTCGGCCTGCAATCTGGCGGGCGCACCGAGTCGATCCTGATGTCGCTGCCGCCGCAAGTGCGCTGGGCCTACGACTGGAAAGCCGAGCCGGGCAGCGAAGAAGCGCGCCTGACCGAGTACTTCCTGCAAGATCGCGACTGGCTGGCCCAGGCCTGAGGACTTGTGATGGATCGTTACGTCGTTTTCGGTAACCCGATCGGCCACAGCAAGTCGCCGATGATTCACAAACTGTTCGCCGAACAAACCGGGCAAAGCCTCGACTACAGCACCCTGCTGGCGCCGCTCGAGGACTTTTCCGGCTGCGCCACGGCGTTTTTCCAGGAAGGTCGCGGCGCCAACGTGACCGTGCCGTTCAAGGAAGACGCCTATCGCCTGGCCGACAGCCTGACTGCCCGCGCCAAACGCGCGGGTGCGGTGAATACTTTGAGCAAGCTCGACGACGGCAGCCTGCTCGGCGATAACACCGACGGCGCCGGGCTGGTGCGCGATCTGACGGTCAACGCCGGGTTCAGCCTCGCCGGCAAACGCATTCTGCTGCTCGGCGCCGGTGGCGCGGTGCGTGGTGCGCTGGAGCCGTTGCTGGCGGAAAAACCGGCCTCGGTGATCATCGCCAATCGCACGGTGGACAAGGCCGAGCTGCTGGCCGAACTGTTCTGTGATCTGGGGCCGGTGTCGGCCAGTGGTTACGACTGGTTGCGCGAGCCGGTGGACGTGATCATCAACGCCACCTCCGCCAGCCTCACCGGCGACGTGCCGCCGATTGCGCCAAGCCTGATCGAGCCCGGCAAGACCTTGTGCTACGACATGATGTACGGCAAGGAACCGACCGCGTTCTGCCGCTGGGCCAGCGAGCACGGCGCGGGTGTGGTGATGGACGGTTTGGGCATGCTGGCCGAACAGGCTGCCGAGGCGTTCTTCCTGTGGCGCGGTGTGCGTCCCGACACTGCGCCGGTTCTGGCGGAATTGCGTCGGCAGTTGGCGCTGTAAGGCGCCCTCAGTCCTCGAAGCGGATCGGGCATTTCTCCGGCCCTTCGAGTTTGCGCAACTCCTCCACCACCTGCGGTCGCGCCTGACGCAAGGTCAGGCTGCGATCCTGGCGCAACAGGCGCCGGGCTTCCTGATGGAGCATTTCCACGCCGGAATAGTCGATGAAGTTGATCTGCTGCGCCTCGATCACCACCCGCGCGCCGTGCATCCGTTGCAGGCGCACTTGCAGATAGTGGCTGGCGCCGAAAAAGATCGAGCCGCCGACCCGCAGTACATCATCTTCGCCATCACGCCAGTGCTGCACCCTCGGCTGCGAAGTACGCTTGAGGTAGAAAAACAGCGAGGCGAGCACACCGGCATAGATTGCCGTCTGCAATTCCAGCAGCAACGTGGCAATGCAGGTCAGGCCCATCACCACGAATTCCGCCCGGCTGACCCGCAGCAGCGCACGAATGCCGCGATGATCCACCAGTCCCCAGGCGATCAGCAGAATGCTGCCGGCCATGGCCGGAATCGGAATATGCGCGATCAGCCCCGCACCGAAAATCGCGAACAGTGCCACCCACAACGCCGAAAACACCCCGGCCAGTGGCGAACACGCCCCGGCCTCATAGCTCAGCCCGGAACGGGTGAACGAGCCAGCGGACAACGATCCCGAAAAGAACGCCCCGACAATATTCGAAAGACCCTGCGCGCGCACTTCCTGGTTGGCGTCGAGCAGCTGTTGCGAGCGTGCGGAAATCGAACGGGCAATCGACAGGCTGGTGACCAGCCCGAGCATGCCCACCGCCACGGCACTGGGCAGCAGGCGCAGGATCAGATCCATATCCAGCGGCAATCCACTGAACGGCGGCAAGCGCCCGACAAATGCACTGACCAATTGAACATGGCCGAACATCGCCGGCCACAGCCACACCACCAGACTGCCGAGGACCAAGGTCATCAACAGCGTCGGCCAGCGAGGTAGCCATTGTTTGAGCAACGCACCGACCACCACCGTTGCCACACCAAGGAGCAGCGATGGTTTATCCACAGCCCCGAGATGGCGCAGCAGATCCATCAGGCTGGCCAGCGCCGTGGCCTTGGCCGGCAGATCCAGTCCCAGCAGGTTCGGCAATTGACCGATGGCAATCACCACCGCAGCGCCGAGGGTGAAACCCAGCACCACGGAATGCGAGACAAAATTTACCAGCGCGCCGAAGCGCAACAGGCCAAGCAACCACTGGAAAATCCCGGCGAGGAAGGTCAGTAGCAGGATCAGGGTGATGTAGTCCTGAGACGCAGGCACAGCCAGCGGACTGACACTGGCGAACAGCACAATCGAAATCGCTGCCGTCGGCCCACAGATCAGATGCCACGACGAGCCCCACAGACAAGCAATCAACACCGGAACGATGGCGGCGTAGAGCCCGTATTCCGGTGGGAGACCGGCGATCAGGGCGTAGGCAATCGACTGGGGCAACGCGAGAATCGCCCCGCTGAGGCCGACGACCAGGTCCCGCCCGACGCTGGCGCGGGTCTGCCGGGGCAGCCAGGTCAGGAAGGGGAAAAGTGAGCGGCGGCTGGGGAGGGCCATGGATCCTCTCGGATGAAATTTTGCGCATTGTACGCAGCCCGGGACGCGGAGCGTCCATTGCGGCATTCCCACGCAGAGCGTGGGAACGATCGGCCCGCGCAGTTACAGTTTGGCTTTAACTGCCGCCAACGCATCTTTGCCGTCCACGGTCTTCACACCATCAAGCCACTTGTCCAACACCCCCGGATTCGCCTTGATCCACGCCTTCGCCGCCTCCGCATTGCTGACCTTCTTGTTCACCACCTCGGCCATGATGCTGTTCTCCATCTCCTGAGTGAACGAAAGATTGGTCAGCAATTTACCCACATTCGGACAAGCCTCGGCATAGCCCTTGCGGGTCAGGGTGTAGACGCTACCGGTGTCGCCAAAGTACTTCTCGCCGCCCTTGAGGTAGTGCATTTTCAGCTGCACGTTCATCGGGTGCGGGGTCCAGCCGAGGAAGGTGACGAATTTCTGTTTCTTCACCGCCCGCGAGACTTCGGCCAGCATCGCCTGTTCGCTGGACTCGATCAGCTTCCACTGGCCCAGGTCGAAGTCGTTTTTCTTGATGATCTCTTGCAGCGAGATGTTCGCTGGCGCGCCCGAGCCGATGCCGTAAATCTTCTTCTCGAATTTATCGGCGTACTTATTCAAGTCGGCGAAGTTATGCACACCCGCGTCCCACACGTAATCCGGCACGGCCAGGGTGAATTCGGTGCCGTCGAGGTTCTTCGCCAATTGGGTGACGTCACCGGTGGCGACGAACTTGTCGTAGAAACCCTGCTGCGCCGGCATCCAGTTGCCGAGGAACACGTCGACCTGGCCATCCTTCAAGCCGCCGAAGGTGATCGGCACCGCGAGGGTGTCGACCTTGGCCCTGTAGCCCATGCCATCCAGCAGAAACCCGGTGATGGCGTTGGTCGCGGCGATGTCGCTCCAGCCGGGATCGGCCATTTTCACCGTGTCGCAGCTCTCGGCGAACGCAGATGCGCTGCCCAGTGCCAGCAGACTGACCGTCACGACTGTGGATAACTTGACCATGGACTTCCCCTTAACGTTATTGGTTTTGGCAGGGTTGTGGATAACGGGCCTTGCGCTCCAGGTCATCGAGGTCGATGTGGTTGCGCATGTATTGCTGACTGGCGTCCACCAGCGGCTGGTGATCCCAGCTCTTCAGTTTGCCGATCGTCAGCGCCTCGGCGACAAAACGCCGGCGACGCTGGCTTTCAAGGACTTCGCGGTGGATTGCCGGGATGTCCCACTTGGCCCGCGCTTCGGCAAGAAAGTCGTCGAACAGCTGGCGATGTTG
Organism: Pseudomonas sp. IT-P2; assembly: GCF_949767575.1. NCBI lineage: Bacteria > Pseudomonadati > Pseudomonadota > Gammaproteobacteria > Pseudomonadales > Pseudomonadaceae > Pseudomonas > Pseudomonas sp. IT-P2. The sequence continues at coordinate 513,951 of NZ_CATKQA010000044.1, forward strand.
TGGCGATTGGCTGAGTTCTTCCTGCTCGCGTGGATCGTTATCCACATCGAAGAGTAGGCAAGGGTCGGTTTCGCTGTAGATGAATTTGAAGGCGCCACGACGAATCATCATCAGCGGGCTGACGGTGCCTTCGGCCATGTATTCGCCGAACACTTCGTCGTGACCGCCCTGCCCTTGCAGGTGCGGAACCAGCGAACGGCCGTCGAGCGGCAGATTCGGTTCCAGGTTGCCGCCGGCCAGTTCGACAAAGGTCGGCAACAGATCGGCGGTGGAGACTGCAGCGCTGACACGGCCCGATTTGAACTGACCGGGCGCACTTATCAACAGGGGCACTCGCGCGGCCATTTCGTACCAGTGCATTTTGTACCAGAGGCCCTTCTCGCCGAGCATGTCGCCATGGTCACCGGAAAACACGATGACCGTGTCGTCCATCAGTCCACAATCTTCGAGGGTTTGCAGAAGTTTGCCGACGTTGGCGTCGATATAGCTGCATGCACCGAAGTACGCGCGGCGCGCATCGCGGATCTTATCCACAGGCAGCGGCTTGTCCCACAGGTCGTAGACCTTGAGCAATCGCTGGGAGTGCGGGTCGAGTGAATGCTGATCCGATGTCGTAGGAAGCGGGATATCCGCATCGTCGTACAAATCCCAGAACGCCTTGGGAATCGTGTACGGATCGTGAGGGTGAGTCATCGACACGGTCAGGCAGAACGGCTGGTCGCCATCCTCGCGAATATGGTCGAACAGATATTGCTGAGCCTTGAACACCACCTCTTCGTCGAAGTCGAGCTGGTTGGTGCGCACGCACGGCCCGGCCTGCAACACCGAAGACATGTTGTGATACCAGCTCGGCCGCACATCAGGCTCGTCCCAGTTCACCGCCCAGCCGTAGTCGGCCGGATAGATGTCACTGGTCAGGCGCTCTTCGTAACCGTGCAGTTGGTCGGGGCCGCAGAAATGCATCTTGCCCGACAGCGCGGTGCGATAACCGAGGCGGCGCAGGTAATGCGCGTAAGTGGGAATGTCGGCGGGGAAATCGGCGGCGTTGTCGTAGGCGCCGATCTTGCTCGGCAACTGGCCGCTGACCAAGGTGAAACGCGACGGTGCGCACAGCGGGCTGTTGCAGTAAGCGGCATCGAATACCACGCCTTGTTCGGCGAGGCGGCTGAGATTTGGCAGTTTGATCGGCGACGGGCCGTAGAACGGCAACATTGGCGCGGCCATTTGATCGGCCATGATGAAAATAATGTTCTTGCGCTTCATGTGATCGCGGCATTCCATAGTGAATATTTATGCGACATTGCTGCGATCGAGCATGGAGTCCACGCAATATCCGGTAAAGCCCGCGCCGGACAATGACTAGGATAAGCACAGCTTATGTATGAAGCCCTCGGTGATTTGTCGCTCGACCTGCTGCGCGCCTTCGAGGCGGCGGCCCGTCATCGCAGTTTTACCGCTGCGGCGGTGGAGCTCGGCACGACGCAACCGGCAATCAGCCAGCAGATCAAACGGCTGGAAGAGCAACTCGGCACACGGCTGTTCGATCGTATCTACCGGGGCATCGAACTGACCGAGGTCGGCTCGATCCTGTTCGAGCAAGTTACCCTAGGTTTGCAGAATATCGACGCGGGATTAAGCGCGATCAGCTCACAACAGCAGCACGAAGTACTGCAGGTCGCTACCGATTTCGCCTTCGCCGCGTATTGGCTGATGCCGCGTCTGCACCGTTTCCATGAAGCTTATCCACAGGTGGATGTGAGCCTGGTCACCAGCGAGCGCAATCACAACATGCTGCGTCCAGATATCGACGTTGCCGCGCTTTTCGGCGACGGTCGATTCAAACAGGGCGAGAGTCACTGGTTGTTCAGCGAAGAAGTTTTTCCTGTTTGCAGTCCGCAGTTGCTCAAGGATCGTCCCCTGCCCTTGCCGGCTCAAGCACTGATGGATTTTCCGTTGCTGCACCTGCGGGGGGAAAACAGCAGCAACTGGTTCGACTGGAGCAGGCTGTTCCGCGCGCTGAACATCAGCGCGCCGCCAGCGCCGGGCCAGCTGCGTTTCGACAATTACACCCTGCTGATTCAAGCAGCGATTGGCGGTCAGGGCGTGGCGATTGGCTGGCGGCACCTTGTGGATAACTTGCTGAGCCAAGGTCTGTTGTGCCGGCCGATCGCCGAAACCTCCCTGTCGCGTCTCGGTTATTACGTGGTGCTGCCGCAGCGCAAACGCCGGGGCGCGTTGATCCAGACGTTCGTAGATTGGCTGATGGCCGAACAGGCGAGCAGCGCCGAATCCCTGGCCGGGCTGGCGCTGCCGTCGATTGCGGTGTAACGGATCAGGAAGCGGCGACAAAATCCACGTGCTGACGCAGATGCAGATTCAGCCGCAGCTCATCGGCAATGCCCACCGCTACCCGGTTCAGGCGCTCCAGCGGTTCGGCCAGACCCGGTTCGAGCGTGCGGCCGACCTGACTGAAATGCTCGATCGTCAGCCCGGCGACGCTGCGCGGTGCGTTCACCAGCGTCCAGTGCAACGGGCTGCTTTGTAGGGCTTCGTGTACTTCCAGAGCGGCGTGGCGTTGCAGCGGGTCGGCGTTTTCCGGATCGTCCAGTGCTTCGAATTCGCCGATGACAAACAGCCGCGAGACGTTCGCTGCCTGTAGCCCATCGATCAGTGCATCCACCGCCAGCACCTGTTCCACCGGCCCCAGCACCACGGATTTCTCGACATGATCACTGCTCAGTGGCAAGCCCGGCGCATTCAGCAGGCAGATCACTGCCGTGCTGCCGGCCACGCTCTGATTGACCCGCTCGGCATCGAGCAGATCGCCGCTTTTGGTGCGCAGCCCCGGCCGTGGGGCGAGCGCCGTCAGATCGTCGAGGATGGCAATGACTTCGTGCTGGCGACGCAGCAGTTCAGCCATCAACGCACTGCCCAGGCTACTCATGGCACCATAGAGCACCACTTTCACCGCCGGGGTTTCGGCATTTTTCATGGCTGAGGTCCCTTTTGTTTTCCCTTGTATGGCGTGTGACATACGGGCAGCGCCGAGGGTTCGAACCGATTCAGAGGGTTTGCGATGCAGACGATCAAGGGTTATCACGCCCACGTTTATTACGACGCCAGCACGATCGAACAGGCGCGGGCGCTGTGTGAGCAGGCCGCGCAATTATTTCCATTGAAGATGGGCCGCGTGCATGAGCGCCCGGTCGGCCCGCACCCGGACTGGAGCTGCCAGCTGGCCTTCGGCCCGGAGCTGATCGGCGATGTGCTGCCGTGGCTGGCGCTCAATCGCAAGGGATTGGTGGTGTTCCTGCACCCGGACACCGGCGATGACTTGCTCGACCACACCGACCATGCAATCTGGATGGGCGCGATGCGGCCGCTGGATCTGTCTGTTTTTTAATCAGATGGTTTCTTCGGGTTCGCCAGGTAAATGCTCGTCCAAATGCAGCCATGGCAACTGGCTGTCGGTCCAGATATGCCGCTCGGCCGCGGCCTGCTCCGGATGATCCAGGGTGGCGATCGTCAGATCGATGCTCTCGGGGCTGAGCAACGTTACCAGCGCCAGTTGTGCGCCGCAGTTCGGACAGAAGAACCGTGCGCAGCTGTCTGAAGAGTCGTATCGCGAAGGTGTTCCGGTCAGCCACTGGAAGTTCGCTGCCGGCAGCGTGATCCAGGTGGTGACGATGCCGCCGCTGACCTTTCGACAGACCGAACAATGACAGTGGGCGATGTCGTGCAACGCTCCGCTGAACTGATAGCGGATATGTCCGCAATGGCAGCCACCGCTGTGCAACTCAGTCATCGCCCTGCCCTCCGCTTCCCGTGTTCATTGACTCTAGCCCGCATCCGACGGCCGGTTGGCCGTTCGCCCAAAGCTTTCTTGCGCGAAAGGTAGCTGAAAGGTTCCCCGATTAGGATCGCCCCCACTGCCGGCAACAGACCGGTTGGCCAACGCGTGTGATTGCTCGCACGACAGGCCCAATTAACAACAACAATGGTGATTCTGATGTCCTCTGCAACCCGCCTCTTCGCTGCAACTCCGCCCGTACGCCTCGTGCTTCCCGTTCTGCGCTGATCCCGCCCGATCCGCTCACTTACCTAGCCGCGCTACGCTTGGAGTATTCCCATGCTGACTTTCCTTGGCTTCGCCATGGTCATCACGTTCATGTTCCTGATCATGACCAAGCGCCTGTCTGCGCTGATCGCTCTGATCATCATCCCGATCCTGTTCGCCCTGTTCGGTGGCTTTGCGCCGAAGATCGGCCCGATGATGCTCGAAGGTATTACCAAGCTTGCGCCGACCGGCGTGATGCTGATGTTCGCGATTCTGTATTTCGCCCTGATGATCGACTCCGGCCTGTTCGACCCGGCCGTGCGCAAGATCCTCAAACTGGTCAAGGGCGACCCGCTGAAAGTTTCGGTCGGCACCGCCGTACTGGCGCTCGTCGTTTCCCTCGATGGTGACGGCGCGACCACTTACATGATCTGCGTGGCCGCCATGCTGCCGCTGTACAGCCGCATCGGCATGAGCCCGCGGATCATGGCCGGTCTGATCATCCTCGCCGGCGGCGTGATGAACATGACCCCATGGGGTGGCCCGACCGCCCGTGCGGCGAGTGCGCTGCACGTGGACCCGTCGGACATCTTCGTGCCGATGATCCCGGCGATGGCTGCCGGTGTGGTGGCGATCCTGATCATTGCCTACTTCTACGGCAAACGTGAGCGTGCCCGTCTGGGTGAGCTGCACCTGATCGGCGACGAAATCGATCACAGCGAAATCAGCGTTTCGCAATTCCCGGATGCCCGCCGTCCGAAACTGATCTGGTTCAACGGCCTGCTGACCCTGGCCCTGATGTGCACCCTGATCGCCGGCCTGCTGCCGCTGCCGGTGCTGTTCATGGTGGCGTTCAGTATTGCCATGATCGTCAACTACCCTTGCCTGCAAATGCAGAAGGATCGCGTCGCGGCCCACGCCGGCAGCGTGCTGTCGGTGGTCAGTCTGATCTTCGCGGCGGGCATTTTCACCGGTATCCTGTCGGGCACCGGCATGGTCGATGCGATGTCGAAAAGCCTGCTGGCGGTGATCCCTGATTTCCTCGGCCCGTACCTGGCGGTGATCACAGCGCTGGTGAGCATGCCGTTCACGTTCTTCATGTCGAACGACGCGTTCTACTACGGTGTGTTGCCGGTGTTGTCCGAAGCGGCCAGCCATTACGGCATCACCGCGGTGGAAATGGCCCGTGCCTCGATCGTCGGTCAGCCGGTTCACCTGCTGAGCCCACTGGTGCCGTCGACATACCTGCTGGTCGCACTGGCGGGGATCGAGTTCGGCGATCACCAGCGTTTCACCCTGAAGTGGGCAGTGCTGGTCTGCCTGTGCATACTGGTCGCCGCCCTGTTGTTGGGGACTTTCCCGCTGTTCAGCACGTTGTAACGGCACCAAACTCACCAGGACGCCAGCTGATTGCTGGCGTCCTGGTTTAACACTCGCTCAAAGGAATACACATGGAATGGCTGACCAACCCTGAGATCTGGGTTGCCTTCTTCACCCTGACCGCCCTGGAAATCGTTCTGGGCATCGATAACATCATCATGATTTCGATCCTGGTCAGCCGCATGCCCAAACACATGCAGCAGCGCACCCGGATCTTCGGTCTTGGCCTGGCCATGATCACGCGGATCCTGTTGCTGCTGTCGATCACCTGGGTCATGCGCCTCACCGCCGACCTGTTCGAAGTGTTCGGCCAGGGCATTTCCGGTCGCGACCTGATCCTGTTCTTCGGTGGCCTGTTCCTGCTGTGGAAAAGCTCCCAGGAGATGTACCACGCACTGGAAGGTGAAGATGAAAGCGACGACGAGCCTTCGGGCAAGGGCGGCAACTTCCTCTACACCATCATCCAGATCGCAATCATCGACATCGTGTTCTCGCTGGACTCGGTGATCACCGCCGTCGGCATGGTGTCCCACGTTCCGGTCATGGTCGCGGCGATCATCGTGGCCGTGCTGGTGATGATGCTGGCCTCGGGCAAGATCAGCGAGTTCATCGACAAGCACCCGTCGCTGAAAATGCTCGCGCTGTCGTTCCTGCTGGTAGTCGGTACCGTGCTGATTGCCGAGTCGTTCGACGTGCACGTACCGAAAGGCTACGTCTACTTCGCCATGGCATTCTCGCTGGCGGTCGAAGCGATCAACATCAAGATGCGCACCGCCATCGCGAAAAAACGCAAACAGCAGGATCCGGTGAAATTGCGCAAGGATATTCCGGGTCAGTAACCCGAATGCTGCGCAACAGATCAAAGG